>CADBVZ010000001.1 GCA_902798285.1 uncultured Prevotella sp.
AGATGGGAGGGCAGAACGAAGTTGGGCAATTCCTCGCCCACTACATCTTCCAGACGCCGAATGCCACGAGCGGCGAGGTGAGTCTGAAGGCCCAGTACCAGATCGTCGATAAGGCGATAGCCAAACTGCATCACGGCGGTACAAACCTGCACGTTGCGACAGCCTAACTGCATAAACTCCAGGGCATCGCGCCAAGTCTCGATACCACCGATACCACTGAGTTCCACAGGCTTGCCATGCTTACCACTGAGCACATCGTTGGAGGCCATCTCGAAGATAAATCGCAGGGCAATGGGTTTCACGGCCTTTCCGCTATAGCCCGAGACGGTCTTCTTATCGCTGACAGCTGCCTCACTCGACATGGTGACGCTCTTGATGGTATTGATGGCCGAAATGGCATCAGCGCCGCCGAAATAGGCTCCCATGGCGGGACGGGTCATCTGGGTGATATTGGGCGTCATCTTGGGAATGACGGGGATATTGACATTACGCTTTACAAACGTGGTATAGGCACTCACGAGCTCCTGATCTTGTCCGATATCGCTACCCAAACCAACCAAGCGCATCTGCGGACAAGAGAAGTTGAGCTCTACGGCATCGCAGCCAGCCTCCTCAGCCATCTTGGCCAACTCGATCCACTCCTCCTCGAACTGGCCCATGATAGAGGCTACGACCACCTTCGAGGGATAGTTCTGCTTGAGGCGACGGAGGATATCGAAGTCCATCTGATAAGGATTCTCGGACAACTGCTCCATATTGCGGAAACCGGCAAACGAGGCACCTTCTTTCACAGCATCGAAGCGCGGTGACACCTCGCGGATGTCTTGTTTGCAGATAGTCTTATAGAACACGCCAGCCCAACCAGCCTCGAAGGCACGCGACACCATGTCGTAATTGGTACAAACGGCTGAAGAAGCGAGGAAGAAGGGATTCTCGCAGGGAATGCCGCAGAAGGTGATGGCGAGCGAGGGCAAATCAACCGACTCGGGCTTTTTGGCATCGACGGCCTTGAGCAATTCACGGATGCGGATGGGCTGATCGTAGTGGATACAAGCCTGCTCGGCACGCTCAAGATCGGCATCGGTACAGCCTTCGAGCCAGCGCCAGGCATTCTGGGCATTATCGAAACGAATGGCACGGATGGCACGGGCCACATCGCCATGCTGACACGCTTTGCTGCAAGGAGCATCCTTACACAACAGGCAACGTGAGGCCTCTTCATGGATGTGGATCATAAGCTATCGTTTTTTAGTTATCTGCTGCAAATATACAACTTTTTGGCGAGAAAGCAAAAAATTCAAGATTTATTTTGCATTTCTCTCGATTTGCACTACCTTTGAGCTACGCTCTAAGGTACTCACGCTCGGAAAAACTCAAATTAATTTGGTTTTTCTCTCACTTATTCGTACCTTTGCAGCCGAAATGAAGAAATTGTATATTGAAACGTATGGCTGCCAGATGAATGTGGCAGACTCAGAGGTGGTGGCATCTGTGATGCAGATGGCCGGTTATGAGACCACCGAGAAGCTGGAAGAGGCTGATGCCGTCTTCCTCAACACATGTAGTGTAAGGGATAACGCTGAACAGAAAATTTATCATCGACTTGATGCACTTGAAGCTGAGCGCAAGCGCAGGAAACAAGGAGACAGCACCCAGAATCCTTTGATTATCGGAGTACTGGGTTGTATGGCAGAGCGGGCACAACAGGATCTGCTGGATAATCACCACTGCGACTTGGTGGCTGGTCCGGATGCCTACCTCTCGTTGCCCGACTTGATAGCCCAGGCCGAAACGGGCCATAAGGCGATGAACACGGAACTATCTACCACAGAGACGTATAAGGACGTGGTGCCTCAGCGTATTGCTCTGGGCCACAAGATAGGCGGATTCGTAAGTATTATGCGTGGCTGCAACAACTTCTGCCACTACTGCATCGTGCCTTACACCCGTGGTCGTGAGCGTAGTCGCGATGTGGAAAGCATTCTCCGCGAGGTATACGATCTCCGCGATAAGGGTTATAAGGAGGTTACACTTTTGGGGCAGAACGTTAATTCGTATCGTTTTGAGGACATTACCTTCCCGCAACTTCTGAGAATGGTGGCGGAGGAAGTGCCCACCATGCGCGTGCGCTTCACCACATCGCATCCGAAGGATATGAGTGACGAGACACTGAAGGTGATTGCCGAGGTGCCCAACGTTTGCAAGCATATCCATCTGCCCGTGCAAAGCGGAAGCGATAAGATTCTGAAGCTGATGAACCGCAAATACACCCGCGAGTGGTATATGGACCGCGTGGCCGCCATCCGCAGAATCATTCCCGATTGCGGACTCTCTACGGACATCTTCGTGGGCTACCACGATGAAACGGAGGAGGATCACCAGCTGTCGCTGAGCCTGATGCGCGAGGTGGGCTATGACTCGGCCTTCATGTTTAAATACTCGGAGCGCCCGGGCACTTATGCCTCGAAGCATCTGCCCGATAACGTGGCCGAGGAAGAGAAGATTCGCCGATTGAACGAACTCATAGCGCTGCAGACGGAGATGAGCGCCATCCAGAACAAGAAAGACGAAGGCAAGGAATTCGATGTGCTGGTGGAGGGTTTCTCGAAGCGATCAAGAGAGCAACTTTGCGGACGTACGGAGCAGAACAAGATGGTGGTATTCGATAAGGCTGGACATCATATCGGTGAAACGGTGCGCGTAAGAATCACGGGCTCAACCAGCGCAACATTATTAGGAGAAGCATTATGAGAGAGTTTCTGAATGTACTGAGGCGGTTCGTGCCGCCGTATAAGAAATATTTGGTGGCATCGGTGGTGTTTAACATCCTCTCGGTGATACTCAACGTGTTTTCGTTTGCTGCGCTGATACCTATCCTGCAGATCATCTTCAAGACGGGCGATGGCGAGACGGCCACAGCCTTGATGGCATGGGACTGGGCCAATGCTCAGGAGGTGCTGATGAACAACATGAACTACTACGTGAACGACCTCATCGCCCGCGTAGGACCCACCACTACATTGCTTATCATCGGCATGTTTCTGGCCCTGATGACCTTCATGAAGACGGGGGCCTACTTCCTCTCTTCGGCCACCATCGTACCCATCCGTACGGGTGTGGTGCGCGATATCCGCAACCAACTCTACCAGAAGATCAACGCCCTGCCCTTAGGTTTCTTCAGCGAGGAGCGCAAGGGTGACATCATAGCCCGCATGAGTGGTGATGTGCAGGAGATTGAGAACTCCATCATGTCATCGCTCGAGATGTTATTCAAGAACCCCATCCTGATTATCGGCTACTTCGCCATGCTGCTCTTCATCTCATGGCAACTCACGGTGTTCACACTCGTCATCGTGCCCATCATGGGTTGGTTCATGGGTTGGGTAGGTCGAAAGCTGAAGGCCCAGAGCGTGAAGGCCCAGAGTTTGTGGAGCGACACGATGAGTCAGGTGGAAGAGACACTTGGCGGACTCCGCATCATCAAGGCTTTCTGTGCCGAGGAGAAGATGAATCGCCGATTCGATCAGGTAAACTCGGCTTATAGGAACGACATCACCCATGTGAACGTGCGCCAATCGATGGCCCACCCGATGAGTGAGTTCCTGGGTACGGTGATGATTGTGATCGTGTTGTGGTTTGGTGGTGTGTTGGTATTGAATAACCACACGCTCTCAGGACCTATCTTCATCTATTACATGGTGATGCTCTACTCGATTATCAATCCGCTGAAGGAATTCTCGAAGGCTGGCTATAGCATCCCCAAGGGACTCGCCTCAATGGAGCGCGTGGACAAGATCCTGATGGCTGAGAACACGATTAAGGAGGCTGCCAACCCCAAGCACATCAAGAGTTTCGAGCATCAGATAGAGTTCAAGAACGTAAGCTTCAGATATGGAGAGCAATGGGTGCTGAAGAACATCAACCTGGTGATTCCCAAGGGAAAGACCATTGCGCTGGTAGGTCAGAGTGGAAGCGGAAAGTCTACGATGGTGGACCTCATTCCACGCTACTACGATGTGCAAGAGGGTGAGGTGCTGATTGACGGCATCAACGTGAAGGATCTGGGCATCTACGATCTGCGTCAGCTGATAGGCAACGTGAATCAGGAGGCCATCTTGTTTAACGACTCGTTCAAGAACAACATCTCGTTTGGTGTGGACAATGCCACTCAGGAGCAGATAGAGGAGGCAGCCAAGATAGCCAACGCCTACGACTTCATTACGCAGAGCGAACACGGATTCGATACGAACATCGGCGATCGTGGCGGACGACTCTCGGGTGGTCAGCGCCAGCGTGTCAGCATCGCCCGTGCCATTCTGAAGAACCCACCCATCCTCATTCTCGACGAGGCCACCTCAGCCCTCGATACGGAAAGCGAGAGATTGGTGCAAGATGCGCTAGAGCGACTGATGAAGACACGCACCACCGTAGCCATCGCCCATCGCTTGAGCACGATTAAGAATGCCGATGAGATCTGCGTGCTCCACGAAGGACAAATCGTAGAGCGCGGCACCCATGAGGGCTTGCTGGCTCAGGACGGCTATTACAAGAGATTGCACGAGATGCAGAAATAAAGCGCTTCGCTAGTGAATAGTGAACAATGAATAGTAAATAGTGAAACAGAGGTTTATATATTTAATCAAAGTTTATTTGCTGACGGTGGTGATGTTTATCGCTGCCAAGGTGGTGTTCATGTGGGCTAACCACGAGGGACACACCTTCGGGTTGGGTGATATTTGGGACGTGATACGTCACGGATTCACACTCGACCTCTCCACCTCGCTCTATCTGTTCATCGTGCCTTTCCTGGTAACCTTCGCCTCTATATGGATTGAAAACATAAAGCCTCTGCGGCTGATTCTCAAGATTTATTATGGCGTGTTGGCTGCCGCCCTGATACTGGCATTTGTGGCTGACACAAGTCTGTACCCCTTCTGGGGCTTTAAACTCGATGCCTCGTGCTTGCAATATCTGGAAACACCCGAAGAGGCAGGGGCGAGTGTATCAGGCCTCTACCTCGCCATCAGAATTCTGCTGGTTCTGGTTTGCGGCTTCGGCATCTGGTGGCTCTATGCGCACATACCTCTTTGGAATCGCCGACCCAAGAATCGCATCCTCACCACAATTGTGGGCGTATTGCTGATACCCGTCATCGTGATAGGCATTCGCGGAGGAATGGATGAGAGCACCACCACCATCGGACAGGTGTATTACTCGCAGAATCAGTTCCTGAACCACTCGGCCGTGAATCCCGTATTCAGTTTCTTCGAGTCGTTCGAGAAGACGGTCAGCGAGATTGTAGATTACCCGTTCTTCAGCGACGCGGAGTGCCAGGCGATTCTCGAAGGCTGCTACTCCACGGAGAGCATCATGACCGACACGCTCCTCAATACACAGCGGCCCAACATCGTGGTGATTCTGATGGAGAGCGCCAGCGAGGTGTTTGCCGAGGCCATGCCCCGATTGCAACAACTAAAGAAGGAGGGCATTACATTCGCCAACTGCTACGGCAATTCCTATCGCACGGATCGAGGCACGGTTTGTACATTGAGCGGCTATCCCTCGTTCCCCACCATGTCGGTGATGAAGATGTCCAAGAGAGCCGTTGAGTTACCATCCATCGCCAAGAGTCTGCAACAAAAGGGCTACGCCACGAGTTATCTCTACGGAGGCGATATTAACTTCACCAACATGAAGAGCTACCTGATAGCCACAGGTTGGGAGAAGCTGCATTGGAAGGCCGACTACACCATGGAGGAACAGAACTCAGCCAAATGGGGCGTGCGCGATGATATCACCTTCCAAACGCTTTATAATCAAATCATGGAGGCCGATAAGCCTTTCCTGATGGGCTATTCCACGCTGAGCAGTCATGAGCCCTGGGATGTACCCACGCACGAACTCGCCGATGAGAAGATGAACGCCTTTAACTATCTGGATCAGTGCATAGGCGACTTCGTGGATAAGTTGAAAGTCACACCACAATGGGATAATCTGCTCATCGTGCTCCTACCCGATCACGGCATCAAATATAATCAGATAGATGAGACCGAACAGATACGCAACCACATACCCTTGGTATGGATAGGTGGTGCTGTGAAGGCCCCGAGAACCATCACGCAGGTATGTAACCAGAGCGACCTTCCTGCTACCTTGTTAGGGCAGATGGGCATCAGTCACGAGGCATTCACCTTTAGTCGCGACGTGATGAGCGCCAACTATCAGAGACCCTTCGCTATGCATTGTTACAATAATGGTTTCTCGGTAGTAGACAGCACCAGTTTTACGGTGTTCGATCTGACGAGCGAGAAGACCATTGCCGGTTCGAATGCCAAGTCTGTGGCGCTGGGTAAGGCCATTCTACAAACAACATCGGAAGATTTAAAGAACATGCAATGAAACATTATAAGTTACTATATCCCCTCATAGCCGTGCTGGTGAATCTGGCTATTGCCTACGGCGTATACTTCATCGCCAGAGTAGCCTTCCTGATAGAGAACTGGGGACTCTTCTCGGAGGGCATGACCACTAGTCATCTGCTGGAGTTGTTTCGTGGCGGCATCGTGTTCGATACCTCTGCCGTGCTCTACACCAATGCCCTTTGGGTGGTGATGATGCTCTTCCCCGTTTACAAGAAGGAGAACCCTACGTACCACAAGATATGCAAGTGGGTGTTTGTAGTCATAAATACCCTCTCGCTGGTACTCAACCTCTGCGATGCCGTGTATTTCCAGTACACCATGCGCCGCACCACCGTTACCGTGTTCCATGAGTTCGGCAATGAGAACAACCTGGGTAGCATCTTCGGGCAAGAGGCACTGAACCACTGGTATTTCTTCCTCTTGGCAGCCTTATTGGTGTATAGCATGTGGGAGAGTTACATGACACCCAAGTTGGATTATCGTCAGCTGAAGTGGAAGCCCTACGCCATTGCCACCTTTGTATCGCTCTTGGCTTACGCTCCATTCAGCGTAGCTGGTATGCGAGGCGGATGGACACGCGATGTAAGGCCCATCACCATATCGAACGCCAACAACTATTGCGATCGTCCTACGGAGGCGGGCATCGTACTCAACACGCCATTCTCGCTCATCCGTACCTATGGTTTCAACGAGTTCGAGGTGCCTGATTTCTTCCAAAGCGAGGCCGAGATGGCGAAGATATTCGAGCCCATTCATCAGCCTGCTGATTCTACAACCTTCAAGAAAAAGAACGTGGTGGTGATCATTATCGAGAGTTTCGGACGCGAATATATCGGGGCCTATAACAAGCATTTGGAGGGCGGCAAATACAAGGGCTACACGCCCTTCGCCGACTCGCTGATAGCCCACTCGCTCACCTATACCCACTCCTATTGCAACGGGCGCAAGAGCATTGATGGCATGCCGAGCATCCTCTCATCCATCCCCATGTTTGTGGAGCCCTTCTTCCTTTCGCCTTACTCTAACAATGCCATCTCGGGCATTGCCGATTGCTTGAACGGCAAGGGCTACAAGACCGCCTTCTTCCATGGTGCCGAACGCGGATCGATGGGATTCATGGCCTTTGCGAGAGCCACAAAGTTCCAGGAGTATTATGGTCGCGAGGACTTTGTGGCCGACAAACGAACCGTTGGCGATGACGCCTTCGATGGTTGGTGGGGCATCAGCGATGAGCCATTCCTGCAATACATGAATCTGAAGCTCTCGGAGATGCCACAGCCCTTCATGGCAGCCGTGTTCACCTTGTCGAGTCATCACCCCTTCCGCGTACCCGATCCTTATAAAGAGGTATATAAGGAAGAGGAGATGCCCATCCATAAGGTGATTCGCTATACGGACAATGCCCTGAGAAAGTTCTTCGAGAGTGCCGAGAAGGAGCCTTGGTTCGAGAACACCATCTTCGCCATCACCAGCGACCACACCAACATGTCGAACCACGAGGAATATAAGACCGACTTGGGAGGCTTCTGCTCACCCGTCATCTTCTACGACCCCACGGGCGAGATGGGTGTTGGCATGAGGGACGCCATTGCCCAGCAGATAGACATCATGCCTACCATTCTCAACTACTTAGGCTACGACCAACCTTACATGGGCTTTGGCATCGATTTGCTGAACACACCCGCAGAGGAAACCTGGGCCGTGAACTATCTGAATGGTATTTACCAATACGTGAAATATGGCTACATATTGCAGTTTGACGGACAAAAGACGAAAGCCGTCTACGCTCTCGATGACAAGTTGATGAAGCAAAACCTGATAGGCAAGGTGGCTCAGCAACAGCAGATGGAAACAGAACTGAAGGCGATTATCCAGCAATACATGGAGAGAATAACGCAAAATCGTCTGACACCATAAAAGAGAAATCCCCACCAATCGGCGGGGATTCTTTATTTGCGTTTGCGCTTGCGTTCTTCTTCGAGTTTGCGGAGTCGTTCGGCTTCTTCACCCTTAGGTACTACTTTACCATTGATAACCTCGAACTTCTCGTTGAACTCGGCCCTTCCGCGCTTCCATCGGTTATGACTCCACAACCAGAACTCGGGCTTGCGACGGATGGTCTCCTCGAGCATCTTGAAATAGCGGGTAGTGATCTCGTACTCCGGCAGACTCTTCGGATCGCGGGTGATGAGTTTCGCCTCGGCCTCATAATAGCCACGGCGTATACGGTTCAACTCCAGATAGAACACGGCATGGCCCACCTTACGGGCTATGCGCTCGGTACCCGTCAGCACGGGCGTATCGTGGTTCAGGAAGTCGCACCAATGGTGTATGTTACGCCAATGAGGCACCTGGTCGCTGATATAGCCTATCACCACGGACTGGTGCTCACTCCGGTAGCGCAGAATCTCGCGCAGGGTATCGTTCATGGCTATGCACACGGCCCCCATGCGTTGGCGCTGTTTCAGGAACAAGCGGTCGAACTCCGCATTCTCAATGGGGTGATAAATCTGTCCGCACTGGGCCTTGGGCGTGATCCACAAGGGCAACGACGTCACCCATTCCCAGTTGCAATAGTGCCCCAGGTAGATGGCACACGAGCCACCGCTCTCCACAATCTCCTCCACCTGTTCCAAACCCTTGAACACCATACGGCGCTTCAAGTTCTCTGGACGTATGGTCATGAGTTTGATACTCTCCACGATGTAGTCGCAGAAGAAGTGGTAGAACCCACGGGTTATCTTCGTAATCTCCTCCTCGCTCTTCTCGGGGAACGACTCCACCAAGTTCTTATGCACAATGCGACGGCGATAGCGCAGCAAGTGGTACAGGAGATGGAAAAGAATGTCGGACAGGAAATAGTGCACCCTCAACGGAAGGAGCGAAAACAGATACCACAAGGGGTAGATGATATAATAGACAATCTTCATCAGTTACTGAATTTCAGGGGCAAAGATAGGAATTTCGTGGCGATTACACAAATATTTTGGCAGAAACTTGCCCGTTTGGACAGAATTATGTACTTTTGCAACATGTACAAAATCAGATTCACCCCCTATCGCAAAGGTCTGGGCACGATTATGAGCCGTCAGACAAAAGGTCATAACCTCACATCGCTCGACGGGCGCTACCAGTTCATCCTCGACAACAGTTGCGAGGAGCCAGACTTCTGGGTGGTGCAGGGAAAGGGCGTTCGCGAGGACCAGACTTGCCATGTGGCCCCTGAGAACACCATCATGCTGACCACCGAGCCGCGATCGGTACTGGTGTATCCGGATGAATATCTGAAGCAATTTGGTATGGTATGCACATGTCAGGAACAGACAAAGCATCCGAATGTACACTTCGGACCCGCTATCCTGCCTTGGTTTGTGGGCTATACGGAGGATGAGACTGGGGCATGCCAGTACACGCTTGATTATGACAAGCTGATTCAGCCATCGGATGTCAAGGAGAAAACCAAACTCATCAGTGTCATCACCAGCAACAAAGCCTTTACGCAGGGACACTTGGACCGTATACGTTTCGTGGAGAAGTTGAAGGCGCACTATGGCGATCAACTTGATGTGTTCGGACGTGGATTCAGAAGCTTTGATGACAAATGGGATGTGCTTCGTCCGTACAAATACCACATCGTGATTGAGAACACCTCGCAACGCTATTATTGGACGGAGAAAATATCGGATTGCTATCTGGCTGAGACATTCCCATTCTATTATGGATGTACTAATCTGGATGACTTTTTCCCCGGGGAGTCGTTCTTAAGAATTAACGTCCGCGAGCCTGATAACGCCATCGAGATCATTGACAAGGCCATCAAAGCTGAGAAATTCGAGGCTTCCATGAATGTGTTGGCGGAATGTAAAAAGCGGGTGTTGAACGAGTATAACATGTTTGAATATGTGGCTCGACTCTGCGATACACTGAATCCGGAAGCCAAGAAGCAGGAGGTAACCATTCACCCCTGCCGCTCAGGACTCACTTGGGAGAACTTCGTAAACTACACCTTCAAGCGCAATTATTATGAGCTTCTTACCAAACTGCATTATTGGAAAGAAGGAAATAAATTGAAGGAGTAAAATCTACAGAAGCTCTGGAGGAAGCAACTGGGTTGCTTTCTCAAAATCCTCGGGGGTATCGAGCTCGTATGAGAAATAACGGGTGGTATCAATCACCTTAAACGTGTGGCCCTGAGGTATCAACCGCTCGAAAGCACGCTCATAGAAGATATCGATTAATCCCTCCTTCTCTATCATCTGGTCAAGTTCACGATAGAGAGCCTCACTATAGTCGGCTGTCATCTTCTCGATACCTACACTTTCGCCCACGGCATCCTCTACACGACAGGTCTTGCTGATTTCGGTGATGCGATTATCGGCATCAACCACAATCTTCATCTCCTCCTCGCCCAACTCATGACGATTCAAAGCCAGAGCGGGTTCTGATTGACGTGCCACCTCAGCTATCGCCTTGGGATCGCAGAGGATATCGCTATCCATGAGCAGGAATTCCTTGCCGCGAACCTTCTGACCTGCCATCCAAAGAGAGTAGATATTGTTATTGTGCTCGTAATCGGCGTTATGTAAAAAGTGAATAGTGAATAGTGAATAGTGAATAGTGAGGAAATCGCGAATCATATTAGCACGATAGCCCGTTACCACTACAAATTCTGTGATGCCCGTAGCAGCCATCGCATCAACGGTGCGTTGAAGCAGGGTCTTACCTCCTACCTCCAATAAACATTTGGGCTTTGTATCCGTTAAGGGCCTCAGGCGCTTAGCCATGCCCGCCGCTAAAATAACACCTATCATAAGCAGCGGAGGATGGTATCAACAACGGTCTGAGTCTGTTCCTTACGTCCCAACGTGATTCGCAAGCACTCCTCAAGACCCTTATCGGTCATGAACTTAATCTTATAATCCTGCTCAGCAAGAGCCTTCTGAAGTTTCTCCTTGATGGCAATGGGGTACTTGATGAGGATGAAGTTGGCCACGCTCTTATAAACCTTGAAACCTGGCTTATCGCCCAACTCCTTCTTATACAACTGACGTCCCCACTCCATATCATCAGCCACACGGCGATAATGCTCATCGCTATCGAGAGCTGCCAGAGCCACAGCCTCAGAGAAACGGTTGTAGCCTAAGTACTTATTGATATAGCTTACGAAGTGGTCGTGGCCCGCACCGATGAATCCGAAACCACAACGCAAACCGGGAAGTCCGTAGAACTTAGAAAGTGTGCGCGAGATAATCAGGTTGGCATACTTATTCACCAACGGAGCGATATAATCGGTATCCGAGGTGATGAAGCTGGCATAAGCCTCATCGATGAGTACCATCGTATCTCCGGGGATATTCTCCATGATACGACCTATCTCCTCAGGGGTCAGACTATTACCCGTGGGATTGTTGGGCGAAGCCAGCAACAGCATACGGGGATGGATGCGATTGGTGTACTCGATGACCTCATCGACATCGTAGGCGAAGGTATCATCTTGTTCGTGCAGAGGATACATCTCGAAGGTGCCATAGCACTCGCTGGCTACCTTATTATAATACCACCATGAGAATTCGGGAATCAGAATCTTCTTATTGTCACCTTTCATCAGGTAATAGTGGATGGCATTCTTCAGGATATCCTCACCGCCATAGGCCAGGAGCACCTGCTCCTCAGGAACGTTATAAATCTCACTGAGGCGTACGGATACCACACTCTTCTTACCCTGATCGTAGATACGGGTGTAGAAGCAGAGGGTCTTGGGATCGAAATTCTTAATGGCCTCAACCACCTTCTGACTGGGTTCGAAATTGAACTCGTTTCTATCGAGAAAATTCATCTTGTTTTCCATCTTAACATCATTTTGGGTGCAAAGATACGAATAAGTGAGAGAAAAACCAAATTTATTTGAGTTTTTCCGAACGTGAGTATCTTCGAGCGAAGCTCAAAGTTAAAATTATCCCCGATATAATTAACTTTTTATCCCTTTTTAATACGTCCGAACGTCTTGATACTGGTATATTTACGCCAGATATTAAGTTTACGATATGGAGGAACACCATGACGACGGATATAATCGCGAGCCCCTTCGAGCATGCGATGTCCCACCTGACCATCGAGATAGGGATCGTAATTCTCAATCACCCAACGGCGCAACTCCTTCATGCTATCACCCTCCATCACCTCATCGTAAGCCTGACAAAGTTCCTCAGGTTGTTGCATATTGCGCCAATAGATATCCTTCGCTACGGCACGAAGGGTAATTACGGGTTTGTCGAGTAACAAGAACTCGTAAATCGTTGACGAGGTATCGCTGATCATGGCATCGCTCATAAGCATATATTTCGTCACGGTATAATCATCAATCCACAGCATACCTTCTGTCTTAGCGGCCAACTCTCGGTATTCATCCATAATCTCGGGCTTCGTTAGCGGGTGGAACTTCAACAGAAGCAGCACATCCTTCTGCTTAACGAAATCTACCAAGGCCTGCTGCATATATGGCAGTGAGGTGAGCGATGGTGAGAATGTGGGCGCGTAAAGCACAATCTTTCTGCGTCCACTTTCCTTCAACAAACGTTCACGCTCGGCATCGTAAGTATGGAGATTGCGGAATATCCAGTCTTGACGGGGCCATCCCGTTTCGAGCACCTCGAAATCCTTGTATTTCTTGGCGAGTCGTTCGAAACCTTTCGTAAAGAACGGTCCCTGCGTGAAATAAGTATCGAAATAGCGTCGGATCACCCAGTGGTCCTTCTTCTCTGCTGCATAGCCATGGAACACCTGGATCTTCACACCAGAGAGATAGTAAGGAACAATATTACCTGGCACGAAGACAGCCTCGGGATGGAAGTCATAGATTTCCTGAATGCTGCTGGTCCACTCCACCTCTCCATCGAGTGGGAACTCCTTGATGCGCTTGGCATGAACATACCAGAGCATGGTGTTGCCACCCTCACGCAAAGCCTCATCGTGGATAGGTTTGAGGATGTCGATGGCGTATTTGTTTTCGCAGAATAATACTATTTTCATCTTCGCTAGTGTTTTATTTGGGGCAAAGGTACAAAAAATAATCAAAAATATGCATTATGCATGATTAATTATGAATTATTTACTACCTTTGCAGCATGAAAATCCAAGATTTGTTCAAGAAAGAGACGATTGGCGAGCTATTCAGATTCGGAATAGTAGGTGTTTTGGCTGTTGCCATTCACTATGCCATCTATTGGATTCTGCAATACTGGATTGACGTAAACATCGCCTTCACCATAGGCTACATCATCAGTTTCTTTGCCAATTACTACCTCTCAGCCCATTTCACCTTCCGAGAGGACACCAACAAAAAGAATGGTGCCGGTTTTGCTGGGGCACATATTTTTAATTACTTCCTGCAACTGGGACTTTTCAACTTCTTCCTTTGGATAGGTGTACACAGAATCCTAGCGCCATTTGCTGTGTTCTGCATCTCTGTACCCACCAATTTCGTGGTTGTCAGATTTGTCTTCAAGCATTTCAGGAAGAAGGATTAAATCCTCCAACGCAACTGTATATCGAGATCGGTTTGGGAGGAGCCGTCTATCAGTTGATAGCTGCTGCCTATCTGATTCCTATCAAAATAGTCAGTAATGCCAATCTTTGCCGTTAGCAACAGATTCTTACCTAGATTCGCCCTAGCCATAAGCCAATAGCGGATACCCTTGCCAGAGAATTGATTCATGGAATAGGTGTAAAGCGGTCCCTGTTCATAGAGCCATACCCTACTATCATAACTATCCGTACGGAAATAACCTGTCCCAGCGTTCAGCCTCAGCCACTCACGGGTATACGACACACTCTCGCTAATCATAGCTCCCCACTCACCATCGCCATAGGCACAATAGCCGCCATCTATCTGGGTTCTACATCCCAGTCCGCCATCGTTGGTGTATTCCGCACTCAGACGTCCACGATGCTCCCAATGATTCTCCAAGGCCTTCTTCTTTTCATCGTCCTGTTGTTTCATCCTCACTCGATATCGCGCTCCGAAGTTCCAGTGCTGCCCTGTATAAGCCATCTGCAGAAGCTGATCCCAAGAATGGGATGATTGTGACACCTGATACCTGGCCCAAGCGAAATAGGCATAGTCTGCATAGGTAGAAAAACGGATTTTTGGCGAAGGCTGCCATGTCATACCAAGATAGATGCCGCTTTCGTTCTGCGTTCGCCCACCATCACTATAACTCTGGGCATCGAGCGAGGTATATTTATAAGAGTAAAATCGTTGGAGAACCATCATGCTTACCTCATCGGAGAGGCGGAAGTTCAGGGTATTGATGGTGGCGATATGGCCAGACTTATCAAGGGCCGTTTCACCATTCAAGGCCAGTTTATGACACACATAGCCATAGTCAAGACTTGTGTTTAGGAAATCCTGCCCCAGAGGATAATTCCTCTTATAAAGAGTTCCTGTACCTGGATGAAGCGATCTGTCAAGATGCACATAGAGCGCATTCATACCCAAATGCAGTCCATGGGCTTCATAGCGTAAACTACCCCCTGTCTTCAAGGCATGAAGATTGTGTTTCTTTCCCATCTCCGTTTCCGTGCGATGATAGCCTGAGGTAAGAATGGTCTTGGCCGTAGAGTCTCTATTTAGTGTGGCATCCATGGCACTATACGATACAAAAGCCGTAGAACGCAACCACTTCGTAAGACGGATGGTGCCCCCTACCCCTTGCAAATAATCGTCCGTTCGCGAGGAATGAGCCCTAAGGGTATTGGTGCTGCGTCCCATATTCTGAAGCATGGCAATCTTTCCCAATCCGAAGCTGTTGTTCATCACCAATCCCAGCCCCATCGAGACACGATAGTTACCTAATACCAACGTTTCTATCGCGCCAATGTTCTTGAGTTGAAGATAAGGTGAATAGTAATCATAACCCCATTTGTTACGATGGGCAAAGAAAGGTTCACCAGCATCCTTCGAACCCACGAGTCCCAACTTCACGTTGTCGCCATACGTAAACTGATAGCGGAACCAGTGGCGGTAAGGATCTCCCAAATAGCCTTTTTCATCGCCCTTGCGCTTATTAAAAGGTACACGCATAGTTGCGGTTAGTTCGTGGTGTCCGTGTCGCAAAAGATCATCGAGGCTTTTCTTTCGTGGAGACTCTGTATCATCTATATATATAAAATAGGTAAGAAGTCGCCTTTGGGCATCACCCAACGAACGGATCATTCTCAACTCACCTGCTGACTTCATCGCACCATAACGATCGCGATACTCCATGAGTTCTTCTATCTGTTGGGCGGAAAGAAAAGGTAGTTCCTCCAGTTGTTCACGACTCACATCATTGAGATTCAGCGGATGCTGCTCGAGTTCACAAAGCAACTCATAGGTACGTTCCCATGCTTCCGACTCTGCATCCTCAGCCGTCATTACCTCGTTGAGATAACGTTCCCAAGGACGTCCATCCTGAGCCTGCAGACCCAAGGGTATCATCATCAAAACTGCTAAAATAATCACTTTCATTATCCTGATCGTAAGGTTTATGGTTTGCAAAGGTATTATAAATCTCTGAAAAAACAAAAAGAATATTTGGATTTCTCACGGATACTCCGTATTTTTGCACCCGAAATGAAGACATTGTGCCAATATAACCCGTGGATTAAGCGAATGGTGATGCTATTATTCACTATTCATTGTTCACTATTCACCTCATTTGCTCAAGAAAAGCAAATGACGGCTGAGCAGGTTTTGGCAGATATGGATTCCCCCACCTTCGTGCCTACCGTTAAAGTGGGCAAGGTGCTCCATGAGGGTGACAGCATACAATATATGGAGATGAACAATGTTTATGTCTACCCGCAGCTTACATTTAAGAATAAAAAACAAGCTGAGTCGTACATGCGCCTTGTTAAAAACGTAAAGAAGGTGTTGCCTATAGCCAAGGAAGCGAGACAGATGCTAATCGAAACCACAGAGTATCTCGAGACCCTTCCCGATAAGAAATCGAAAGATGAGCATATCAAACGTGTGGAGGAGGACATCTTCCGTACTTATAAGCCAAAGATGAAGAAGCTCACCTACTCGCAAGGTAAGTTGCTTATTAAACTCATCGATCGCGAGTGTCATTCTTCCTCATACGATATGATCCAGGCTTTTATGGGCCCCATCCGTGCTGGTTTCTGGCAGGTATTCGCCTGGGGCTTTGGTGCCTCACTGAAGAAGGAGTACGATGCAAAAGGTGTGGATAGACTCACGGAACGAGTTGTTCTGATGGTAGAGGCTGGGCAGATTTAATAAAGAAACAACATCATACATATATGAAATCCCAACTATCTATCGGTTTTGACGCAAAACGTATTATGAAAAATACCTCGGGTCTAGGTAGCTATGGAAGAACACTCATTAACAATCTCTCAACCAGCGAGGATATTGATATACACCTTTATTCCCCGAGCAAAGGAAGAGAAGGCTTGCGGAAACAGATCATAGAGAGGGAAAACGTTCATTTTCACTATTGGGCAGGTGGTCTTATTCCATACGGAAGTTCATATTGGCGTAGTCATGGTATTATTCATGATTTAAAACGCGACGGCATACAATTATATCACGGTTTATCCGGAGAACTACCTATCGGTATCCATAAAAGCGGCATCAAGAGTGTTGTTACTATACACGACTTGATATTCCTTCATCATCCTGAGTTTTACAGACAACACGACGCAAAGGTGTACAGTTGGAAATTCAGGCATACTATCAAGGAAGCTGATCATTTTATCGCTATCAGCGAATGTACAAAACGGGATCTTATAGAGTATGGTCATGTTGACGAGGATCGAATCTCACTCATCTATCAAAGTTGCTCGCCGAGATTCTCTGTTGAGTATGACAAATCGGTTTTAGAGAGGGTACGTCAGAAATATGCCCTCCCTCAACGCTACATTCTAAATGTAGGAACCATTGAAGTACGTAAAAACATTCTTCAAGCCGTGAAGGCATTACACTACCTTCCAGAAGATATCGCTCTTGTCATTATTGGCAGTTACAAAGTATATACGAAAAAAGTCATCGAATACGTCAAAGCCCACCACCTCAATCATCGAGTTCTGCTTTTACATGATGTACCCGATGAAGATCTTCCTGCGATTTACACGCAAGCCGAGGTATTTGTCTATCCATCTTTATACGAGGGGTTTGGACTCCCTATTCTGGAGGCCATCAATTGCAGACTTCCCGTTGTTACATGCTCTGGATCTAGTTTAGAAGAGGCAGGAGGGCCTGACTGCACTTATGTTACGCCAAATGACGAGGTTGGTATGGCAAATGCAATTCTTATGTCTCTTGAAAAAGACGCAGAACGAGAACAAAAAATAGCCAAATGTCAGGAATATGTACGTCGTTTCCAAAGTAGAGATTTAATTGAACAGATGTTTAAACTATACAGATCATTGTTATAGAACAATCATCATTTAAGAAGAGACGTGCGAATTATCGACACTATGTATTTGTAACAATAGCGGCAACGGCAGAAAGCGGCATTGTAATAGAGGGAGAAGACTGGATGGCAGATAGCTGTCAGCATGGTAAAAGGCACAATCTGCTTACGAAAGACATAACTATCGATATTGTAAGATTTTGCCCGTCGGAAACCAATCAGCTTGAAACCGTTCTTCAGATGACAGCGTACAGCCCACTCCGCACCAACTGTTGTGCTGATTATCAGATGGGAAAAACCAGCATTTCGCAAATTCTCAGAGGTATCGGTAATCAACCGTGTGGCAACACCTCGTCGGAATGCCTTTGGCGATACAGCAAGATAGGAACCATAGGCCCGCCTTTTCTTCAGATTCCCCCTAAAGCAGTGCATTCCTAAAAGTTCATGATTGTCGGCATCGAGAGCTACAAACACCATCGTATCGGATATCGCCTCCTTGAATTCCTCTATAGTCCGATGCATCCATGGCTCGTCTATGCCATGATCTGACCATAAACGGTATGCGTCATTGCACAACGCATACAAAGCCTCTATAGTAACAGACGTTTCACGGATTGGTTTTATATATACCATATCTTGTAAGCCACGCCCGCGATTGAGCCGTTATTTCATTAATATTTCTGAGAGTTCTTTCATACCCTCAGAGGCACCCTTCTGGATTTGTTTTACGCGACCACCTACGTTAATTGGATTGGGGTCAATAAGGTAGATGGGCGCATCGGGACGGGCATAGTGCATGAGTCCTGCGGCAGGATAAACTACCAACGAAGTACCGATGATAATCAAGATATCAGCTTCCTGCACTTCCTCAGCAGCAATGGTAATGTTGGGTACAGCCTCACCAAAGAACACAATAAAGGGACGTAGCAGAGATCCATCGCCAGCCTTGGTACCAGGTTCTATCTCGCAATTCTCTGGGGTTAGTTGGATCTGATAGCGGGGATCATCGACATCGCGACTGGAACAAACCTTCATGAGTTCTCCATGCAAGTGGATAACTTTTGACGAGCCAGCCATCTCGTGGAGATTGTCAACATTTTGAGTTACAACAGTAACATCATACTGCTCCTCGAGTTTTGCTACCAAACGGTGGCCCTCGTTAGGCTTTACTCCCCAGCACTTCTTGCGGAGCATGTTATAGAAGTTAGTAACGAGTGTAGGATCGGCCTCCCAACCTTCGTGGGTGGCAACTTTCGAAACGGGATAATTCTCCCAAAGGCCATCAGCATCGCGGAACGTCTTCAATCCGCTCTCTACTGACATGCCTGCTCCTGTCAATACTACAATCTTTTTCATAAGCAATGAGGTTTATATGGTGCAAAGATAAAGATAAAAACAAAGAATAAGAGAATTAAAGGATTAAAAAAATAAAAAAATGTATGGCGGCTGCAATTTTTTCACTTTTCAATCTTCACTTTTCACTAATTTATTGTACCTTTGCAGCCGATTTTTGAGAGTACACATTATTAATATATAGAAAGAATGGATAAATTAAGTTATGCTTTGGGTCTGGGTATCGGACAGCAGTTGGCTCAGATGGGTGCCGAAGGCATCAGTGCCCAGGACTTTGCACAGGCCATTGACGACGTGCTCGGTGGCAAGGAGTTGAAGGTGAGTCATCGTGAGGCTCAAACAATTGTACAGGAATATTTTCAGAAGCAGCAGGAGAAACTTCAGGCAGAGCGTGCCGAGAAGGGAAAGGTGCATAAGGAAGCAGGCGAGAAGTTCCTCGCTGAGAATGGCAAGAAGGCTGAGGTAGTAACCCTGCCCAGCGGACTGCAGTATCAGGTGCTGAAAGAGGGCAACGGTAAGAAGCCGAGCGCCAAGGATACCGTAAAGTGCCACTATGAGGGTACTCTGATCGATGGTACCGTTTTCGATAGCAGCTATCAGCGTGGAGAGCCCGCCACATTCCCTCTGCAGCAGGTAATTGCAGGATGGACTGAGGGATTACAGCTGATGCAGGAAGGTGCTAAGTATCGTTTCTTCATCCCCTATCGCCTAGCTTATGGTGAGGGTGGTGCAGGTGCTCAGATTCCTCCGTTCGCAGCACTGATCTTTGACGTAGAGCTGATAGAAGTTGTATAATTGAGAATTAAGATTTTAAAATTATTATAAGAAAATGAAAAAGATTACATTTGCTGCTGTTGCAGCTGTAGCTGCCGTAATGATTTCTTCATGCGGCAATTCGACTCCCAGAGCGAGTCTGAAGAACGAAGTTGACACCATGAGCTACGCCATCGGTATGGCTCAGACTCAGGGTCTGAAGGAGTATCTCGTAGGTAGCCTTGATGTTGATACCGCCTACATGGACGAGTTTATCAAGGGTCTGAACGAGGGTGCCAATGCTGGTGACAACAAGAAGAAGGCTGCCTACTATGCAGGTATCCAGATTGGTCAGCAGATTGCTAACCGTATGGTGAAGGGTATCAACCACGAGGTGTATGGTGATGACTCTACCAAGACCATCTCTCTGAAGAACTTTATGGCTGGTTTCATCAGTGGTACCACTGGTAAGAAGGCCCTGATGACTGTTGACTCTGCCCAGATGGTAGCTCAGCGTCTGATTCAGAGCATCAAGGCTAAGGAGCTTGAGAAGACTTTCGGCGAGAACAAGGCTGCAGGTGAGAAGTTCCTGGCTGAGAATGCCAAGAAAGAGGGTGTGAAGGTTCTGCCCAGCGGTGTTCAGTACAAGGTGCTCAAGGAGGGAACAGGTGCTATTCCTGCTGATACCTCTCTGGTAAAGGTAAACTATGAGGGCCGTCTGATTAACGATTCTATCTTCGACAGCAGCTACCAGCGCGGTGAGCCTACCACATTCCGTGCAAACCAGGTTATCAAGGGTTGGACTGAGGCCCTTTGTCACATGCCTGCCGGTTCTGTATGGGAGGTTTACATTCCTCAGGATCTGGCTTACGGTGAGCGCGAGCAGAACATCATCAAGCCTTTCTCTGCACTGGTCTTCAAGATCGAGTTGCTCGAGGTTAACGGTAAGAAGTAATGAAGAAAGCTTTATTTATAGCACTCGCCCTCGTGGCGGGTGCTTCTTCGTTTACAGCCAATGCCGTCAAAAAGAAGATGGTGATGGCCCCTGTACAGGAGAAGGTAGAGCCTGTAGTGCTCGCCAGCAGCTCCGATTCAGTAAGTTATGCAGCAGGTATGACCATGACCAACGGACTCGTACCCTTCCTGCTTCAGCAGAAGATGGATACCACGTTGATGAGTGAGTTTGTGCGTAGCTTCATGGAAAATGTGAAGCGTGGCGACGATCCAAAGATGAAGGCGTATGTAATTGGTATGAGCATTGCTCAGCAAGTAAACGAACGCATGTTGCCTGGCATGAGGAAGGAGTTTGAAAATACCCCCGACTCAATACTGGCCGACTTGTTCTATCGCGGATTCACCGATGCGCTAATGAAGGATACTACAGTCTTCACACTGAACAAGGCTGAGGACTACTTTACCGAGAAGCAGAAGGCCGATAAAGCTATCCGCGAGGAGAAGCTTTATGGCGCCAATCGCGATGCCGGCAAAAAGTTCCTAGAGGAGAATGCCCAAAAGGAAGGTGTTATTACCCTACCCAGCGGACTTCAGTACAAAGTGCTCGTAAAGGGTGAGGGCGAGGTTCCCACACGTTCGGATAAGGTAAAGGTACACTACGAGGGCCGACTACTGGATGGCACTGTGTTCGACAGTAGTTACAAGCGTAACGAGCCATCAGAATTTACTCCTACTCAGGTAATCAAAGGTTGGACAGAGGCACTTACGATGATGCCTGTAGGTAGCAAATGGCAACTCTACATACCCTACGAGCTAGCTTATGGCGAGCGAGGTGCTGGCGAGGATATCAAGCCTTACAGCACACTAATTTTCGATGTAGAATTGCTGGATATTGTAAAGTAAATAAAGGGTGTGTCACTAAAGTGGCACACTTTTTTTGAATTTTTCCCTTTAAAAGTTGCATTATTCAATTAATTTGCTTACTTTTGCTGACAAAATGTAACCAAAAGGGAAAGATCATGGACAAAATTGATTTTTTAGACAAAAAAATTCTGAGCATTCTCTCAAAGAATGCCCGAATCCCGTTTAAGGATGTAGCAGCAGAGTGTAATGTTTCACGCGCAGCCATCCATCAGCGTGTGCAGCATCTGATAGATGCAGAAGTGATAACTGGTAGCGGCTTCGATGTTAACCCCAAAAGTCTGGGCTACAGTACCTGCACCTATGTAGGCATTAACCTTGAGAAGGGTTCAATGTACAAGGAAGTAGTAGAGCGCCTAAAGCATATCCCCGAAGTGGTGGAGTGCCATTTTACCACGGGTCCTTACACCATGCTGGTAAAGCTTTACGCTCGCGACAACGAACAGTTGATGGACCTGCTAAACGGAAAATTGCAGAGCACCCCTGGTGTTGTGGCTACCGAGACACTAATCTCGCTGGAGCAGAGTCTGAAGCGCGAGATACCTATTGTACTCGACGAAGAAGACAAGAAGTAATATGAAATTTGATTTGCAGTCGTATCTCGACGACATATACACACGCTTTCCTGAAGGCGGCGGTAAACCTGTTATCGGCATTACAGGCAACTACGAGGAGCTGACTTGTAAACTGGGACAAGGCTATTATAAGTCGGTAGTAAAGGCAGGTGGCGTTCCTCTTGTGATTCCCCCCGTGGCTGACGAGCAGGTAATTGTGGATACGTTGGAGCGTATCGACGGATTGATACTGAGTGGTGGTGGCGACATCAATCCCTTGTGGGCGAGTGAGCAACCTTCACCGAAACTCCATGGCATCAACCAAGAGCGCGATCTGCCAGAATTGTTGATTGCCCGACTTGCCTACAATCGTCAGATACCGACATTGGGCATTTGTCGTGGTATCCAGACGTTGGCAACTGCCTTTGGCGGAAAGGTGTCACAGGATATCAGTGATGTGGCTTGCGTGAAGCATTCACAGGATGCCGACCGTTCAGAGCCAACCCATAGCGTGAGGATCGAGAAGGATTCGATACTTGATCACATCTATGCTTCGTATCCCAGGCCTCTCCAGGTGAACAGTTTTCACCATCAGGCTGTGGTGGAGCCAGGCGAGAAGTTCCGTGTGGTGGCTAAGAGTGAGGACAGCATTGTAGAGGCTATGGAGAGCACAGAGTACAAGTCGATCATTGGTGTACAGTGGCATCCAGAATGTTTGGAAGAAGGACTACCTTTGTTCCAATGGCTTGTGAACGAGGCTGCCGACTATCGCAAGGCTCACCGCGTACACGACCATGTGCTGACACTCGACACGCATTGTGATACCCCAATGTTCTTCCCCCAAGGTATACATTTTGATCATCGCGATTCTAAGATTCTCGTGGATCTACATAAGATGACGGAGGGTCGTCAGGATGCTACTATCATGGTGGCCTATCTGCCTCAGCCCACAGAGAATCCCACAGCTTTCGCCGATAACATCTTCGACAAGATAGAGGAGATCGTAAGTCAGAATCAGCAGTACATAGCGCTGGCTCGCACGCCCAACGATCTATGGATGAACAAGCATCTCCACAAGAAAAGCATCATGCTGGGCATTGAGAACGGCATTGCCCTTGACGGCAAGTTGGAGAACCTGCAGCATTTCAAGGATCGCGGTATCGTATATATGACACTCTGCCATAACGGCGATAATGATATCTGCGACTCAGCCTCCCGTAGTGACAATACCCACGGAGGTGTGAGTGCGTTTGGCGAGCAGGTAATCCATGAGATGAATCGCCTAGGCATTATGGTGGATATGAGTCATGCTGGCGAAAGAAGTTTCTATGATGCCCTCGACATCAGTGCGAAGCCCATCGTTTGCAGCCATTCATCGGCCCGTGCACTCTGCGACCATCCACGTAATCTGACTGACGATCAGATGCGTGCCCTCGCCAAGAAGGGTGGTGTGGCTCAGACCACAATCTATAACGGATTCCTGCGTAAGGATGGCGAGGCTACCATCATGGATGTAATGGCTCATCTGGAGCATACGATCGAGGTGATGGGTATCGACCACGTAGGTCTGGGCACCGATTTCGATGGAGATGGTGGTGTTCGAGGCTTAGCTTGCTCGTCGGAACTGATTAACTTTACACGCGCATTATTGGCACGTCGCTTCAGCGAGGAAGATATCCAGAAAATCTGGGGTGGCAATTTCCTGCGAGTGATGAATGAAGTACAAAAGAAATGAAGAATAGTATATATCTAGTTTTCTCAGTTCTACTGATGCTGAGTTGCGGGAATTTACGTAAACAGACTGTTGATGATACTGCAACTTTGCAGCCCGTTGGGCCTGTATTTAGCGCAGATAGTGCTTACCTGTATTGTCAGCAGCAATGCGACTTTGGTCCGCGCACGATGAACAGCAAGGCGCACGACCTATGTGAGGAATGGATCGTATCGAAATTCAAGGCCTTTGGGATGGATGTAACTACACAAAAAGCTGACCTGAAAGGTTTTGATGGAACCATCTTAAAGAGTACGAATATCATCGCCAGCTACAAGTCTGAGTTGGCTAACCGTATTCTGCTATGTGCTCATTGGGATAGTCGTCCTTGGGCGGATAACGATCCAGATGAGGCCAATCACAAAACGCCAGTCTTGGCTGCCAATGATGGTGCCTCAGGGGTGGCGGTAATGCTAGAAGTGGCACGACAGCTACCTGACACTCTGGGCATTGGTGTAGATTTCGTATGTTTCGATGCTGAGGATTGGGGTGTGCCTCAGTGGAGCGATGCTGTAGATGATGGTAACTCGTGGGCGCTTGGCGCTCAGTACTGGGCTGCCAATTGTTCTAAGAAGCAAGCTAAAACCTATCGTTTCGGCATTCTACTCGATATGGTAGGCGGACAAGGAGCTCAGTTCTATAAAGAAGGTATGTCATTACAATATGCAAGCAGCGTAGTTGACAAGGTGTGGCGCGCAGCTCAGGTGGTGGGTTTCGGAAGTATGTTCCCCACTCAGACAGGTAGCCGTATCACAGATGATCACATCCCTGTAAATCGTGTGGCAAAGATTCCTACGATTGATATCATTCCCTACTACCCCAATTGCGAACAGAGTAGTTTCGGTCCTACGTGGCATACCGTTAACGACGATATGACCCATATTGACAAGAACACTCTCCAGGCCGTCGGCCAGACGATGATACAAGTGATTTTCTCCGAAAAGTAGATACTTGCAATATGGAAAAGATAGGCTATTATGCGGTTATTGGCCTTCTACGGGCACTGGCCTATCTTCCCTTTGGCGTACTATACCTGCTGAGTGATATCATCTGCTTTTTTGTCCATGACGTATTCCATTATCGAGTTAAGATGGTGCGTAAGAACCTTTCTCTGGCTTTTCCTGATACCAATCAAGACGATATCCATCAGTTGGAAATAAAGTTCTATCGCCACTTATGTGATATAATGGTAGAAAACGTGAAATTGCTTCATATTAGTGATAAGGATATGCATCGTCGGTTTGTGGTTGCAGGAATGAAGTTGCCAGAGAAGGCTGCCTTGGAAGGGCGTCCTGTATTCTTGCTGATTGGGCACATGGGGAATTGGGAATGGATGCAAGAATGCGCCAATCGCGTAGAAGCTCCTTCCGTTCATTCTGCAATCTATCATCCTTTACATAGCAATATCTTTGATCGAGTCATGAAAACAATCCGCCTTAAACGTTGTCCACAGGCTACGCTTATACCCATGAAAAAGACTGCACGGGCCCTAATCCGCATTCATAAGGAGAATGATACGTTTTCATGTGTGTTTATCACAGATCAGAGGCCATACCGACACGACCTTAAGCATTGGATGACATTCCTGAATCAGGACACGCCTTACTTTGTGGGAGCAGAGGAGATTGGTCGCCATGTCAATGCAAAACTCCTGACAGCACGTATTACAAAACCACGTCGTGGTCATTATCGGGTGGATTTACTGGATATCCAACCTCCTGAGGAATCCATTCCCTCAAAGGATAATTATCCATACATGGAGATGTTCATGCATCTGTTGGAACAGAACATCAAGGAACAGCCTGAACTCTACTTATGGACACATAATCGATGGAGATATCAACGAACGCCGGCTAATTGTCAATGAGTAAGGTTGTATTATATAATAATAGGTATACGGCATTACGTCCGTTTGTAGATCAGTTGCCTTCATCTTTCAATCAAGAAGGAACGCTGATTCAAGACAGGCGTAACACTATTAAGTTGTTCATATGTGATGACGGAACGGAGCTGGTTGTGAAAAGATACCGTATTCCACGCGGTATCAATAGGCTCATCTATTCCTTAGGCATACGTAAACCGAAAGGAGAACGGGCTTTTCTCTATGTGGAACGATTACTGAAAAAAGGCATTGAGTCACCTATTTCAGTTGCATATATTGAAGAACGCAAATGGGGATTTCTGGGGTATTCTTATCTGGTCAGCTTGAAATGCTCCTATGAACATCGGATGTATGAGTTGGGGTATGCTCCAGCGGAGATTTATGAGCCTTTTGTACAGCCCTTTGGTGAGTATTGCGCCCGTTTGCATGATGCAGGAATACTGCATCGTGATTTTACACCAGGTAATGTGTTATGGACGAAAGATGAAAAGGGGATATATCATTTTTCCCTCATTGACATTAACCAGATGGGGTTTGGAAAAGTTTCTCTTAAGAAAGGATGCCAAAATATCTGTAGGTTCTGGGGGCCAAAACGCATGATCCAGTTAATAGCCCGTGCTTATGGTGAAGCCAGAGGCGGAGATCCTGACATCTGTGAACGCATGGTCATGGAGGAGCGACGACGCTTCTGGCCTCGTTATCTACGAAAGAAGCGTATATCTTTTAAACCAGAATTGTAGATCGTATATGTTGTTATACTATATCAGATATGCGCGAAAAAAAATCAAGTTCTTCATTCAGCGCCACGCAAAGAAGAAGTTCTTGTTGTATCATCTCTTCCCTTTTAATACTATAAAAGTAAGGTTGAAAGACGAAGATGCTCATGAACTTCATAACATCTGTGAGATGCTAGATAAGCATGGGATACGTTACAGACTGACTGATGGCGTAGCTTTGGGGTTTTATCGGGAGCATCATTTTATTAGACATGATACAGACCTGGATTTTGACCTCATGGACTTTGACTCTCTCGAAACGTTGAAAGAGCAGATGAAGAACCGTGGTTATAAGATCGGTAGAGAAGTTTACTATGATAGTCAAATACAGCAGATCGTTTTTTATAATAAGAATCAACTGATTGTTGATTTCTCTATCTGGTACAGGAAAGACAACGAGCTTAGGCATTATGGCGAGAAGGGTTATGTCAGAATCCAGGAACTTCAATATTTTGAGAACTTGACCGATTATGATTGTTATGGCTATACCTTTAAGCTCCCTGGTCATTTGGAGGAATGGTTGGTAAAACGGTTTGGGGAAGACTGGCGTATTCCAAAGACTTATAAAGGCGACTGGAAGGAAGATTGCTTAGATATTAAACCGTTAAGTGTTCTTTCATTATTAGTCTGCTTGTTCTTGCCTGTAGCAGCAATGGCCGAAGCTTCTGACAGTTCCTCTGTTTCGCAGAAATACTTTTGGGCCGTTTCTGCGTCAGGGAATTACAGCTATCTGATTCCCAAAGGATCTTTTTTCAAGTCTGCTGCTCATAGTTATGGTGTCGCCTATTATGATCTGCGCGTGAATCGTCAAATAAACCCGAAAGCTGACGATGTCTCTACTTATGACCAGAGTTTTAATTATCCCACTATGGAGTTTGGATTGAGCTATGGAGATTTCAACCATATTCATATCAAAAAGCCCGAAACGCCCTATTCTTCTCGCATTGGGTCTCAGATAGCGCTCTATACGGGTATTAAGTATGATTTTCTGAGAGAACGTCGTTGGCGTATGGGTGTTTCTGTCAGAAATGGTCTTGGCTATTGTTCTGCCCCATTTAATGACGAAGACAATATTGATAATCGAATTATTGGCTCTCATTTGAATTTTCTTGTAGGATTGGAAATCTCAGCTACATACAGATTGGCACCACAATGGTCGGCCTCATTAGGAGTCGATCTACGGCATTTCAGCAATGGCACCATCTGGCAACCGAATCGTGGCACAAATACTATTGGAGCCTCTCTTACAATTGGGTATGATCTCACCCCACAGCCGTTGAATCAAGAAGTCAACGATACTAAAAGACCAAGAACTGATTTCCATAAAGGATTTTATATGGAGTTAGTAGGCGGCGTAGGAATGAAAACCATCCGTCAGATATTTGATTATACATTAAGTGACGATTTGGCTGTTTACGCTTTTCCAACCTTGTCGGGAGCAGCAATGTACCGCTATCATAAATTGAATGCTACTGGTCTGGCTCTGGATTACACCTATGCCAACTACATATACAGGATAAGGGATTTTGAACATGACGTGAGGAAAAAAACTGGTTATGACTATTCTCCCCACATGTTAGGCATAAGCTTGCGTCATGAACTGACATACCACCATTTGTCGTTGAATGTAGGATTAGGCGCCTACGTGTACAGACAAGGAGGATATTATGGGAAAGAGAAAGACGGACCTTTGTATCAGGCTATTGGAGTAAGATATGCCCTCCCTTTTACAGGCGACCGTTTGTTCATTGGCTACCAAATCAAAGCGCATTTGTTCTCTAAGGCTGATTGCACTCAATTTGTGCTTGGATATCGATTTATGGATCGCCGCCTTCGTCTCCCCAAATAATTCGTGGAAGATCTCTGCGCGAACTTGTGAAGAGCCATACCCAAACAGGTTTCAAGTCCTTGAGGCTAATGAGCATATACTTGTCAGTAAGACAGAATTGCCAGAACCATTTAAACGGATTCATAGAACCATGAGCAACACTCGCCTTGAAGTCCTGCACCTCCGACATACCTGTAAACCGTTTTTTCTTTGTAACAAGAGCATCGGGCAACTCTTCCTGAGGTAATTCAACCAGGCGACACCATTCCGCTGGCAGATTAACACCTGGTGTAACCTTATAGATGGCTCCATCTACTCTGAAATTCACTTCCATAAAATAGAGTTTCCCATCCTTATCTTGTAAAAACTCAACGTCAAAGAGCCCATCATAACCTATCTCCTTCATCATCGCAACGCACTTTTCCCAAGTATCGTTGTGCTCACATTTCTTAATGACACCATAATAACCAAAAGCACTATCAGTAAATCTGCTTATTTCGTCATTGTAATCAATATACACCTTCCCTTTCAATGAGATCCCGAAATAATCAATTTCCTGTTTCTTCTGTATATATTCCATCACAAGAAATGAATCAGAAGCCACCACTTTCCTCCTGTTCTCCAATTCCTCCTTATTCCAGCAAATACCCTCGTCACATTTTCCGCCATCAACAGTCCTTAGACTCTTTGTAAAGACTGGATATCTTATATCCTCAGGTATTGCGTCACCCTTTGATAGTTCAATAGTCCAAGGAAGGAGGAGTCCATGTTTCTCCGCCAATCTGGCCACATTCCTTTTATCCATCCAATAGCCTATCCTTCCTTGTCCACCAGCATTCATCAGAATAAATTTATCCTTCAGTTGGTCCAGATGCTGGTCTACAAGATAGGCTGGTATATCTGGAATGGTAAATAGAATGGGCTTGTCGTCATAACAAGGATAGTCATTAAGCAGATAATCCAAAACATCATCTGCGGTTTTGAATATTCTTCCCTTACTGATATATTTACTAGAAAGAAAAATGTCGCATTTATGTCCATAGCAATAGCACTCTGGTCGATACCCTCCCTCGCCAAGACTTCTGATTAAGCCTAAGCTGTAATATCCGTTTCCACAAAATACGACGACTCTTTTTCTCACCTTATTATATATAACAGATTACGCTTGCAAAGATAATCTATTTATTCCGATTCCTATTACAAATAGCAAAAAAAGTAATAATCTTTTGGCAATATGCCCAATAATTCATATCTTTGTGGCTTGAACATGAGGAGTAATCAATAAAAACCTATGCGAAAGTTCTCTATATTAATTCCCAGTTGGAACAATCTGGCCTACCTTCAGCTCTGTGTACGGAGCATTGAGCAAAACTCAGCTTCTCAGCATGAGATACTCATTCATGTAAACGACGGAAGTGATGGTACGCTGGAATGGGTTCAGAAGAAAGGACTGAAATACACACATTCCGAGAAGAACATAGGCGTTTGCTGGGCATTGAACACGCTTCGCCCGTTGGTAACAACTGATTATATGGTATTTGTTAACGACGATATGTATCTGTTGCCTGGTTGGGATACAGTGTTCGATGAGGAAATCACTCGTATAGGTCACAATCAATTCTTTCTCTCCTCAACGGTCATCCAGCCCAAGCCAGATGTCTTGAAGCACCTGAGTGTACCCGTTGCCGACTTTGGTTCAACTCCAGAATCCTTTAGAGAAGCTGACCTCTTGGCACATTATCAGGAGTTGCCATGTGAGGACTGGATGGGAGCAACATCTCCTCCAAATATCGTGCATCGTGACATCTGGGATTTGGTAGGTGGGTATAGTATCATTTATTCACCAGGAATGGCGTCCGATCAGGATTTCTCCGCCAAGTTATGGTTGGCTGGCATCAGGGATTTCCGTGGATTAGCCAACAGCAGATGCTATCATTTCATCAGCAAATCTGTGGAGCGAATATCCAAAAATTGGGGAGGACTTCAGTTTTTGCGAACCTATGGTGTAACACTTAGATTATTCAGAAGGAATATTCTCTATATAGACGATCCTGTATCTGCACCCGTTGACAGACCATGGGAACTCAGATTTAATCGTATGCGTAGCTGGATTAAGCGTCTTTATACTGCTTGGCGCGATACAAAAGGCCTCAAACTATTGGATTAAGCGGATGGCGGCATAGCGGCGATTATTATAGGATTTGAATTTATTTAACATCACAGAAATCACCTTAACAGAGGACTATTCTCAGCGAGAGTTTGGACTATTCTCGTTGGGAGTTTGGATAGTCCAAAGTGGGGGTTTCCTCGGAGGAAAGTCTGACTTTCCTCGGAGTAAAGTTCCAACGTTCTAAAACGCCCATAAATAGGGCATTCCGTACCATCAAAATTGGGCAAGACGCAACGCATAACAACACAACGTGAAAAGTGAATAATATTTACATGAGCAATAAAACGATCCACATATTAGGCCAATTTGTTGCCGTGTTGCAATGTTGCAATGTTGCATAAGGACTATCTACCTACCCTAACGGAGTAGGATTACAAGTGTAATTTGAGATTATGATAAATAGAATATGTTTATCTATCTTATATACTACCTATTATACTCCTTATGCAACAATGCAACATCGCAACAACCTGTACTTGGCGTTGCGATGTTGCGGTGTTGCAATAAGGAGTATCTTTACTTCAGGAATTAGCCCGATCTTTGCGGATGAACTCGATGAGGCGATCTACAGCCTCTTCCTCAGGGATGTTCTTCTCGATACACTCCTTAGCTTTGTATAGGGAGATCTTGCCACGACCAGCACCTACATAGCCGTAATCGGCATCGGCCATCTCACCTGGGCCGTTCACAATACAGCCCATGATACCTATCTTCAGTCCCACCATATCCTTCGTAGCAGCCTTGATCTTAGCAATGGTCTCCTGCAGATTATAGAGCGTACGACCACAGCCTGGGCAAGAGATATACTCGGTCTTGGTAAACTTAATACGGGCTGCCTGGAGGATGGCATCAGCAAGCTCAACAAGTTTCTCTGTTGGGAATTGAGAGTTGAGAATTGTGAGCTTATGGGCCTTCTTGTCGATGAGGAGGGCACCCACGGCCATAGCGGCCTTCAACTGGAGAGTCTCCCAATCGGGGGCATCCACAGCTATCGTGATGGTATCATTCTGAATAGTGGCCTCAGCCTTCTCGCGCAGAGTAGCACACTCGGCTATCATGTCAACGAGTTTGCGAGCCACAGGAATCTCGCACTCAGGCTCTTCGGAGAGTGACACACGGATGGTATCGCCTATACCCTCGGTCAGTAATGCTCCGATACCCACAGCGCTCTTGATACGGCCATCCTCGCCCTCGCCAGCCTCAGTTACGCCAAGATGTAGGGGGTAATGCATATCCTCCTTGTCCATAGTCTGAACAAGCAGACGCATCGTAGTAACCATCACAACTGTGTTAGAGGCTTTGATGGAGATGACAACATCATTAAACTGCTCGCGCTTGAAGATACGCAGGAACTCCATGCAGCTCTCTACGATGCCCTCAGGGGTGTCACCATAGCGAGACATGATACGATCACTAAGCGATCCGTGATTCACGCCGATACGCACAGCAGTATGGTGCTCCTTACAGATATTAAGGAAGGGCACGAGTTTCTTTTCAATCTTCTTCAGTTCCTCAGCATATTCCTCATCGGTATACTCGAGGTGCTTGAACGTGCGCCCTGGATCAACATAATTGCCTGGATTGATACGAACCTTCTCGCAATAGAGAGCTGCTACATCGGCAGTATGAGCCGTGAAATGCACGTCGGCCACAAGGGGTGTCATATAACCATCGGCCTTCAACTGAGCCGAGATATTCTTCATATTCTCAGCCTCACGAACGCCCTGGGTTGTAAAGCGAACGAGTTCGCCGCCAGCATCGATGATGCGCTTAGCCTGAGCCACACAACCTTCTGTATTATTGGTATCAACTGTACCCATCGATTGAATACGGATGGGGTTCTGCCCGCCTATGCCTATATGGCCCACACGGGTCTCTGTACTGATTCTTCTCTGATAACCCATAATCTTCAATTTTCAATTTGTCTTGAACTGATACTTAATCTCGGCCAGTTCCTGATTAGCCTTCTCAATCTTAACTCGGAGGTTGCCTTTATAGACGGCAAGGCGCTGAGCCAGATTGCTATCACCGAGGGCCATCATTTCAACAGCGAGGATAGCGGCATTCTGCGCACCATTCACCCCAACGGTAGCCACTGGGATGCCTGGGGGCATCTGGATGATGGAAAGCATGGCATCGAGACCATCGAGCATACCCTTGATGGGAACGCCGATAACGGGAAGCGTGGTAGAGGCGGCTATCACACCAGGAAGAGCTGCTGCCATACCGGCTCCAGCAATAATGACCTTGATGCCACGATCGGCAGCAGTACGGGCGAACTCTTCAACAGCATCGGGAGTACGATGGGCTGAGAGAGCATTGACTTCAAACGGCACCTGCATCTCATCGAGCAACTTACAGGCTTTTTCCATGATGGGCAGATCGCTAGTGCTGCCCATGATAATACTGACTAAAGGCTTCATATATTTACTTGTTTACAATTTTACTAACTAAAGGTAGATAAGACCGAAGAAGGCACAAATAAGCCCTACCCAGAAACCTGCCACCACCTGAGCCAGCGAGTGCTGACGCAGAATCATACGACTGGAGCCCAGGATACCGGCCAAAATCATGACCACTATAAGCCACCAAATGGGGTTGAAGCCGAACACCTCACCAAAGACGAACAGCGAACCTGCCACACCGCCAATAGCAGCCGTATGCGTAGAAATCTTCCACCACACATTAATGAGGGCACAGACAACTTGAATAGCCATTGCAACAGCTACAATCGTGCCCATGAAATGGGGTATATGCATCATATCCATAAGATAGACACAGAAGAAATAGCAGAGGATAGAAATGACATAAGGCACGGCACGGCGCTCCTTATGGCCAAGCTCTATCAGAGTCCAACCCTGATAACGACGATAGAGATGAATCAGAACCGTAGGCAGAAGAATGGTAAACAGATAAACCAAAGTAAGCACTTGGAGCTTATAGCCCCAAGGCATCAAGCCAAGATAACTGAACATGAATAGAGCCATCAGCCCCACCAAGGGCAGATAGAAAGGCGTGAACAGCATGCTGATCACCCTTGCCGTCAGAATAATGGCCTTTTCCCTACTTATAGATTTCTCACTCATCACTTTTCACTATTCACTTCCTCAGTCTTGCTATGGGGATACCCAATTGTTCTCGATATTTGGCCACCGTACGACGAGCTATGGGATAACCCTTCGCAGAAAGCATCTCCTTTAACTGATCATCGCTCAGGGGGTGCTTCTTATCCTCTGCGTCGACGATATCGCGCAACACAGCCTTGATCTGACGCGTTGATAGTTCCTCACCATTCTCCGTCACATAGCCATCGCTAAAAAAATGACGGAGGGGGAACGTACCCCAACGGGTTTGTGCATATTTTGAATTACTGACACGCGACACTGTGGAGAGATCAAGCCCTGTCTTCTCGGCCACATCCTTTAAGATCATGGGACGCAACGAGGCCTCATCGCCATCAACGAAGAACTGATGCTGCAACTGGATGATGGCTCGCATGGTAACGGTAAGCGTTTTACGGCGCACCTTCACGGCCTCGATAAAGCCCTGGGCAGCATCCACCTTTTTCTTTATATAGAGCAGAGCTTCTTTAGTCTGACGGCTCAGATGGTCCTTGTTCTGCTGATATTCCTTCATGGAGTCGGCAAACGATTGCGACACTTTAAGTTCAGGCACCTCGCCATTGTTGAGCGTAAAGGTAACAGTACCATCATCCTGAGTATCGACGATAAAGTCGGGCGTTATCTGCTGCATACTTCTGCCCACTGTCTCACCAAGCGAGGCACCAGGACGGGGATTCAGCTTTCTCAACTCCTGAAAAAGTACCTCTGCCTGGGCATCGTTGAGAGACAACGAGGATTGAATCTTATCCCAATGCTTCTTGGTAAACGCCTCGAAATAGTCGCTCACCACCTGCTGCATCAGGTCCCTAAGGCGCGAAGGGTCACGACGTGCTATCTGCAATTGGAGACATTCCTGCAACGAACGGGCACCAATGCCGGCAGGGTCGAAACTCTGCAAAAGGGTAAGCACGCGTTCTATCTCTGACACCGGCACATCAATATTATGATAGATGGCAAGTTCCTCACTTACCATCTCAAGATCCTTACGGAGCAGTCCGTCGTCATCGAGAGAACCAATGAGGTATTCCATCACATCGTGCTCTTCGTCGGTCATATCGAGTTCGCCCATCTGCTCCTTTAATTGATCATAGAACGAGGTGGTCTGACCAAACACCATCTCTTCACGTTCCTCCGTCATGGCACTACCACCCTGATATACTGGCAAGTCCTCATCGTCGCGACCTATACCGCTAAGGGCCTCATCGAGAGCCGACTGTCGTTCCTCGCGCTCGCTGGACGTTTCGAAATCATCTGCAGTATCGGATGTATCGGAATAGTCCTGAAAGTCAGCACTATCCTGATAATCCTCATCGCCAGGGGCAGCAACCTCGAGGGCGGGGTTATCATTCATCTCAATATTGATACGATCCACCAACTGCATCACGGGAAGTTCTACCAGCGATGCCTGCAACAACTGCTGACGTGAGATAATCTGTCCCTGCTTCAGTTGCTGTGTCTGTTCTTGAATCGTACTATATCTTTCACTCATCGGAAGTATTCTTTAAGTTGTGCGGCATAGGAAGCCAGATCTTCCGTCTTGGCATTGCCAAAACGACGCCATACCAGCTGACAAGGTAGCAACAAAGGACTGATAACCACATCCTTACGATTCAGGTAGGGATCGCAGTGCTGAAATACTTCAAGCACCTCGACTACTTTTTGTGGTTTCAGTTTCAGCAATCGGGCCAGCTGTTGCACCTCCGGGGTCTCAGCCACCATCGTAATGGGCGTCAAGCGGAAATACTCATCGAGTATCAATATCAGCATCACGGGCATTAGCATCTCATCATCGGCTATCGGACGGAAATCCTTCTCAAAACTCTCATTGGTTTCCACGCCATCATAAAACTCCTCAGCATTGTTGAACCCTCTCATTTCCCTCAGCAGACTGACGGCACGAGAGAGTTTACGAGGATTGTTACCATAGGTTTCCCATATATGTTCAATGCGAGGCGTCTCAAGATTGGCTATCTGACACATCTTATTAAAAAGAATGTCTGGGGCGATATGCAGCTCCATGCTCAGATCGACCATTTTCCGACTGTACATCGGCTTCATACCAACAGGCTTCTGCAGGTAAATTTGCATGAGCAAAAGCCAGTAATCGTCCTGCCATTTTGAGTTTTTTGCCATATTCTTCGTTTTTTTTTTGCAAAAATAGTTCTTTTTTTGTATATTTGCAACCGAAAAGGCAAAAATTGATGAGAAGAATAGTATTTTTTATCTTATCGGCACTCTTCGCCTCGGTAGTTTCAGCACAAAACGTACGCGAAGAACTTAAGCAGAACATGTTTAAGGCAGGCAGTAACTATTATGCTTACCCAGACCCTCAAACAAAACTCACACCTGCACCTAAGGGCATGAAGCCTTTCTATATCAGTACCTATGCCCGTCATGGCTCACGTTTTCTTATCAAGGGCCGCGAGTACGAACAGCCTTACCAGCTTATGTTGAGGGCCTCGAAGCAGGGTAAACTCTCAGAGATGGGCGAGAAAGTACTTAAACAGTTGGAATTACTCCGCGAGGAAGCACGCGACCGCTATGGTGAATTAACCCCCTTAGGAGCCGCCCAACATAGGAGAATTGCCCAGAGAATGTATAACAACTTCCCTGAGGTGTTCCAAGGTAATGCCATCATTGATGCACGTAGTACGGTGGTGATACGCTGTATCATCTCAATGGAGAATGCACTGGTGCAGTTAACCAGAAACAATCCCAATCTTGTGATTCGTTCAGATGCCAGCGAGCATGATATGTACTATATGAATCTACAGGATTCTGCTCTTTATAAGAAACGTCTTTCAAAACAAACTGTTGACACTTATAAGGTGTTCTGCGACAACCATGCCATCCACCAACAGGCCATGGGGCGACTTTTCAATGATTCTGCTTACGCCCACGATAGTGTTGACACCTACGTTCTGAATCAGCAAATATTCAAGATAGCCTCCAGCGTACAAGGCACTGAGCAACGTTATCATTTCAATCTGTTCGACATCTACACTATCGATGAGCTCTACTCCAATTGGTTGCAGTATAACGCTTATTGGTATCTCTGTTTTGGCAATAGCCCCTATAACGGAGGCACCCAACCCTTTACCCAGCGCAATCTGCTGCGAAAAATCATCGAAGATGCCGATGCTGCTATCAACTCTCCCCGCAATGGTGCTACCCTGCGCTTTGGCCATGAGACCATCGTTCTACCCTTAGTATGCCTCATAGGTCTGAATGGATTCGATCGCCAATTCTATGACTTGGAGGAGCTCGATGTAAGCGGATGGTTGAACTTTGACGTATTCCCCATGGCAGCCAACATTCAATTCATCTTCTACCGCAAGGACCCAAAGGACAAGGATGTACTATTTAAGATCATGCTTAACGAACAGGAAGCCAAGTTACCTATTCCTACGGATTGCGCCCCATACTACCATTGGACGGATTTCCGTGAAATCTACCTGAAGAAGCTAAACGATTATAAGGAATAAAAACAAAGATCCCCGCCAATTGGTGGGGATCTTTATTATATGATAGCAACATCGGGTTGCCAGAGGATCACCTCACCAGCATAAAGCGACTTCTGCACATCGATAATCCTTTGATTAGACGAGCCACGAAATAGGAGGTCAGGATCTTTGAGGCGCTCGATAAAGGGACCGTCGACAAGCACATCAAGTAGTTCCAACAGCTCACGCTGGGCTCGCGTGATGAGAGTTTCGAATGTAAAACCTGTGTAGCACCAAATGTCCTTGTTCGTGCGCTGGTGTATGGCCCGTGCCAATTCAGCAAAGGCGTCACACTGGTACATAGGATCACCCCCCGAAAAAGTAACATTGGCATAGGGATCGGCCTCGATAATCTTCATGATCTGCTCTGTGCTCATCTCGCGTCCGCCTTTGAAGTCCCACGACTGGGGATTATGACAGCCAGGACACCGATGACGACACCCCGCACAATAGATGGAGGTCCGAAAACCGGGACCATCCACCATCGTATCTTCTATAATATCGAGAACACGAATCATTCTTTGATTTTCCAAATCTCAATTCTTATTTATCAAAGAGATCCTGCATACCATGATCAATGTGGGTAACACGATCGTTGAGCTCGGCCAGTTTGCCAGAGTTCCAGCGATCGGTGGTTCCTACGAGATAACCCGTGATACGCTGCAACTTGTCGATATTCTTAGAGCCGCACTTAGGACACACCTCCAAATGATCATCAGCATTCTCGTAGCCACAATCCATGCAACGGTTGCGATTGTGGTTTACAGAGCCATAGCCCATATCGAGTTGGTCCATCATATCCACCACACTCATGATGACCTGAGGATTATGAGTAGCATCACCATCAATCTCTACGTAGAAGATATGTCCACCACGTGTCATTTCATGATAAGGAGCCTCAACTTCTGCCTTATGACGAGCGGAGCACTTATAGTATACAGGTACGTGGTTGGAATTGGTATAATAATCGCGATCTGTGACACCAGGAATAACGCCAAACTCCTTACGATCCTTCTTCGTGAACTTACCACTCAGGCCCTCGGCAGGTGTTGCAAGCACAGAGTAGTTGTGGTGGAACTTCTCGCAGAAGTCGTTGACTCGCTGACGCATGTAACCCACAATCTTCAGTCCCAGTTCCTGGGCCTCTTCACTCTCTCCATGATGCTTGCCAATAAGGGCTACCAGACACTCGGCCAGGCCAATAAAGCCAATACCAAGGGTGCCCTGATTAATCACACTCTCGATGGTATCCATAGGACCAAGTTTATCAGCACCAATCCAGAGACTCTTCATGAGAAGAGGGAACTGCTTGGCATAGGCCGTCTTCTGGAACTGGAAACGGTCGTCGAGCTGCTGGGCAGCCACTTCGAGCATATGGTCGAGTTTTGCCATGAAGAGGGCAATGCGCTTCTCCTTGTCCGTTTCCTCGCGAGCTGCCTCGATGGCGAGTTTAACAATATTGATAGTAGTAAACGAGAGGTTACCACGGCCAATAGAGGTCTTGGGACCAAAACGATTCTCGAACACACGAGTACGACATCCCATGGTGGCCACCTCGTGGATATAGCGCTTAGGATCATCGGCACGCCACTCACTATCCTGATTATAGCTGGCATCAAGATTCAGGAAGTTAGGGAAGAAACGACGAGCCGTTACCTTACAAGCCAACTGGTAGAGATCGAAGTTACGATCCTCAGGCAGATAGTTTACGCCACGCTTTTTCTTCCAAATCTGGATGGGAAAGATGGCCGTCTCGCCACCTCCTACACCCTCGTAAGTAGAAAGTAGTATCTCACGCATCACACAACGACCCTCGGCAGAAGTATCCGTACCATAATTAATAGAAGAGAACACCACTTGATTGCCACCCCTTGAGTGGATGGTATTCATATTATGGATGAAAGCTTCCATGGCCTGATGCACACGACCAACAGTCTTATTGATGGCATGTTGCTGGGCACGCTCTTTACCAATGAGTCCATCGAGGGGCTTCTTGATATAGTCCATCAGCGGCTCATCGTAGAGGTCCTTATAACTCTCGCCATTCAGATCCTCAAGCGCCTTGAGCTCCTCAATATAACTCATACGCACATAAGGGGCCAGATAAAAGTCAAAAGCAGGGATAGCCTGACCTCCGTGCATCTCGTTCTGGCAACACTCCATAGAGATACAAGCCAAAACGGAAGCCGTCTCAATACGCTTGGCTGCACGCGAGGCACCATGACCGGCAATAAAGCCGCAAGTGAGGATATGATCCAACGGATGCTGCACACAAGTAAGCGACTTCGTTGGGTAATAATCCTTATCGTGGATGTGCAGATAGTTATGTTCTACAGCATCACGGCTCTCTTGAGAAAGTAGATAGTCATCAACGAAAGGTTTGGTGGTTTCTGAGGCAAACTTCATCATCATTCCTGCTGGTGTATCAGCATTCATGTTGGCATTTTCGCGTGTTACATCATTATTCTTGATGTTCACGATATCAAGGAATACCTCACGCGTCTTGGCTTTACGGGCCACAGAGCGTTGATGACGGTAGGCGATATACTTCTGAGCTACGTCCTTACGGCTCGATTTCATCAGCTCCACCTCCACGGCATCCTGAATCTGCTCTACGGTCATCTGACTCTCACCACGCTGGGCAATATGGTCTGTTATCTGGTATAAGAGGCGCTCATCTTCACCCTTATCGGTGTGGAGCATGGCCTTACGGATGGCAGCCATGATTTTCTGTTCATTGAAGCCAACTATGCGTCCGTCGCGCTTTACTACTGTTTGAATCATATTATAAAAAAGCTTTTAGTTCCTGTTTTTATTTTCCGCTTGCAAAGATACAAAAAATAATCCGTAAGTTATCCCGTTGAGATAGCTTTTCTTACGTTAATAAATATCAAAAAAGAAGGCTTCTTTATTGCTTTGTGCTGAAAGCCAACGCGTAAACTCGCATCTGTTTTACCATTGCTACAAGTCCGTTGCTTCGGGTAGGCGAAAGATGCTCCTTCAAACCTATTTCCTCAATGAAATAGAGGTCGGCATCAAGAATCTCCTGAGGTGTATGGTCGCTGAGCACGCGGATAAGTAGAGCCACGATACCCTTTACAATCAAGGCATCGCTCTCAGCTGAGAAATGAATCTTTCCATCCTCATAGTCAGCCTGAAGCCACACACGACTCTGACAACCATCAATCAGGTTGCTCTCTGTTTTGTATTTCTCATCCAGCGGCTCCTGTTCATTTCCCAAGTCGATGAGCAGTTGGTATTTATCCATCCAGTCGTCGAAACCACTGAACTCTTCTATAATCTCGTCTTGAATCTCGTTAATTGTCATTGTTTTCTGATTTTTCTAATTTAAACAACTTATCGCTAGGACGGACCTTTTCTGGAACGGCAATAGAAACACGCGTGCCTTGTTCTGCAATCTCCACAGGGCCGTTATCGCCATGAATCTCGTTGGCATCAACATAAATAACGCCCGTTGTAGGACCTGTAATAAGCATCTTATCACCCACCTTAAAGGTGTTGGCCTCAACAGTGAACTCTGCTACACCAAGTTTCGAGAAATATTTCACGCCCTTGCCGATGTAGACTTTACGCTCAGTAGCGTTCGATCCATAGTTCTTGTTCCACTCGCCCATGAGCTGTCCCTGATAATAGCCATCCCAAAAACCTCGGTTGAACACGGTAGCCAGTCGGGCATCCCATTCGTCCTTACGCTCCTCTGTAAACGTACCATCAAGCACTGCCTGAATAGCCTCTTTGTAACACTTTACTACAGTATACACATACTCTGGACCACGCGCACGTCCTTCAATCTTAAACACTCGTACACCAGACTTCATCATACGATCGATGAATCGAACGGTCTTCAAGTCCTTAGGACTCATGATATACTTATTGTCAATGCCGAGTTGATAGCCCGTTTCATTATCGGTAGCAGTATACGAGCGACGACATACCTGTATGCACTCACCACGATTGGCCGAACGGTTGGCGGCATGAAGACTCATATAACACTTACCACTGATGGCCATACAAAGGGCACCATGACAGAACATCTCGATACGGATCTGCTGTCCGCTGGGACCACAGATATGTTCCTCCTCTACTTGTCGGAATATCTCGGCCACCTGATCCATATTCAACTCACGCGCCAGCACCACCACATCGGCAAACTGGGCATAGAACCTAAGGGCTTCGATATTCGAGATATTCAGCTGGGTGGAGAGATGCACCTCCTGCCCTACCTTATTACAATAGGTCATCACAGCCACATCGCTGGCAATGACAGCAGAAATGCCTGCAGCCTTCGCGGCATCGATAATCTCATGCATCAGGGGGATATCCTCACCATAGATAATGGTATTTACCGTGAGATAACTCTTTATACCATGTTCATCACACTCACGGGCAATATCGCGTAGATCGTCAATCGTAAAGGTCGACGCAGAATGGGCGCGCATGTTCAGCTTCTCGATGCCGAAGTAGATACTGTCAGCACCAGCCTGTATAGCCGCGGCCAGCGACTCTCGCGACCCCACGGGCGCCATGATCTCGTATTCTTTTATATCTTTATTCATTATTCACTGTTCATTAGGTTTATTCCATCGGGAATAAGCCGTAAAGTTTCGCATCAATCATATCGGTCACCATCTTAAAGTCCTCAGGAAAATCGCCAAATTTGCAATTATCGCCATCCACAATAATCAGTGGTCCCTTGTAAGTTGCGATCCACTCCTCATAGCGTTTCTCCAACCCCTGCAGATAGTCAAGACGCATGGTCTGCTCGTACTCACGACCACGTTTCTGAATCTGAGCCACCAACGTGGGGATACTCGAGCGGATGTAAATCATCAGGTCGGGCAACTTCACCAACGACATCATCAGATCGAAGAGGTCAGAGTAATTCTGGAAGTCACGATCGCTCATCATTCCCTGCCCATGAAGGTTAGGTGCAAAGATACGGGCATCCTCAAAGATGGTACGATCCTGAATGATTGTATCTTTCGACTTCGATATCTCTACCACCTCCTTGAAACGCTTGTTGAGGAAGTAAATCTGGAGATTGAACGACCAACGGGGCATGTCGGCATAGAAATCAGCCAGATAGGGGTTATTGTCAACGGGCTCGAAACGTGGTATCCAACCATAACGGTGGGCGAGCAATTTTGTAAGGGTGGTTTTACCACTGCCGATGTTTCCTGCTACTGCGATATGCATAATTATTAGGGTTTTGAGGTGATAGATGAGGGATTTGAGAATAATCCAAAGAGGGTAGCATCGATGCGATCGATGATTTGTGCCAGGTCCTTGGGACGATGTACAAAGTCGAGATTGTCTTTCTCAACTGTCATGACACGCCCTTGGTATTTGTTATAGATAAAGTCGTCGTAACGCTCATTCAGATTCTGCAGATATTCAAGTTGAATGGTCTGCTCATAATCTCTGCCTCGTTGCTGAATATTATTCACCAAATGGGGTACAGAGGCACGGAGGTAAATCATCAAATCAGGCAGACGTACCATAGAAATCATCTGATCGAAGAGTTCCATGTAGGTTTCATAGTCGCGCTCTGAGAGGTTGCCCATGGCCTTATTGTTCTCCATAAACACATAGACACCCTCGAAGATGGTGCGATCCTGAATAATGGTATGATCAGTCTGCGAGATAGCGATGAGATCGCGGAAACGCTCCTTGAGGAAATACACCTCAAGGTTGAACGACCACCGATGAATGTCACGGTAGTAGTCCTCCAAGTAGGGATTATCTTCTACGGCCTCAAAACGCGGTTCCCAGCCATAGTGCTTGGCCAGCAACTTTGTGAGCGTAGACTTCCCACTTCCTATGTTTCCTGCAATTGCTATATGCATCTCACCTCTTCGTTCTAATGTCTTTTTCTCTTTTGAGAGCACAAAGATACACAATTATTTGCATATTGCCAAACTTAATAGGAATAATTGGCTGTAATTTTGGAATTTTTATCGTACCTTTGCCACCGGTTATGAAACGTTTTTTTACAATATCACTCGTCCTCCTGCTCTGCATCGGCTGTACTAAGAAGGAACCCAAGCATTTCACTAACGAATTGCTGAACCGCATGACACCCGTCAAAGATCAGGGTGAGAGTGAGACTTGTTGGATCTACGCCATGCTCGCTGCCATCGAAACGGAACATCTGGCATGGGGCGATTCTGTAAACCTATCACCTTATTATATAGAAAAGATGATGGAGCAAGAGCCGGCTGCTCCCAAGAACAAACGTGGCGAAGCTGCCACCCTGCTCCGGCTGATAGAGAAATATGGTATCGTGGGCTACGATGCTATGCGTAAGGTGGAGACACCAGCTCCTAAGTGGGTATTTATGCTTGGTGCCACCTACACACCACAGGAGTTTGCACGCAGTGTTTGTAAGCCTGGCGAGTATCTGCCACTGATGAGTGACAGCAATAAACCTTATTATCAGGAGATAGAACTGGATACGAAAGACAACTGGCTTCACGACCGATACTTGAATATCCCTATGGACTCTCTGATCATTAAGGCAGAACGGGCCGTGCGCCATCATCATGGTGTGTTCTGGGGTGACGAGAATCATGGCATGGCCATCGTAGGCATCGCCCACGACGACGATGGAGAAAAGTATTTCATCATGAAGAATTCCTGGGGCACGGATCGTCCCTACAAAGGTTTAGAATATGTTTCGTTCGAGTATTTCAGAAAGCGTACCTTCTCACTCGTCATGACAAAAGAAGCCTACGGTCTCCCGTAGGCTTCTTTTTTACTATTGATGTTTCACGTCGAGCTAACTTCACTTATTCAGTTTCCAAGTAACACCGTCCTTGGTGTCCTTTACTTCGAAACCTGCAGCAGCAAGTTCGTCGCGAATCTTATCGCTGGTGGCCCAGTCCTTATCGGCCTTGGCCTTAGCACGGAGCTCAAGCACCATATCAACCACCTTGCCAAAGGCCTCCTCGCGAGAGTCGTTCGAACCACTCTTCTCTGCCTTAAGACCTAAGATGTCGAAGGCAAAGAGATGCATGGTCTCAGAAAGCTCCTTCAGACAGTCAGCACAGATAGTAGCCTTGTGGTCAGTGAGTTTATTCACCACCGTACAAGCCTCGAAGAGGTTGCTGATCACCTGAGGTGTGGCAAAGTCATCGTTCATGGCGTCGTAGCACTTCTGACGCAGACTCTTCACAATCTTCTCTGTTTCAGCATCGCACTTGTCGCTTACTTGTACGCGATCCAGGTCGCTGATGGCGTTCATCAGTTTCTCAAGTCCCTTCTCAGCTGCCAAAAGAGCATCGTTCGAGAAGTCAACTGTTCCACGATAATGGGCAGAAAGTACGAAGAAACGGATAGTCATGGGTGAGTAAGCCTTCTCGAGCAACGGATGGTTACCCGTGAAGAACTGCTCCAGCGTGATGAAGTTATTATATGACTTACCCATCTTCTGTCCGTTGATGGTCAACATATTGTTGTGCATCCAGTATTTCACGGCGGGATGTCCCATCGATGCCTGAGCCTGTGCTATCTCACACTCGTGGTGGGGGAACACCAGATCCATGCCACCTCCGTGGATATCAAACTCCTCACCCAGATACTTACGTCCCATAGCCGTACACTCACAGTGCCAACCAGGGAATCCGTCGCTCCAAGGCGAGGGCCAGCGCATGATATGCTCCGGCTGAGCCTTCTTCCACAGGGCGAAGTCGGCCTGATTCTTCTTCTCTCCAATACCAGCCAGTTCACGGCTCTCGTCCTTGATGTTCTCTAATGAACGACCAGAGAGAATGCCATACTTGAACTTTTTGTTATAAGCCTCGATATCAAAGTAGATGGAACCATTACTCTCATAGGCAAAACCATTGTCGAGAATCTGCTGTACCAACTGCTGCTGCTCAATGATATGACCAGTGGCATGGGGCTCAATAGAGGGGCGCAGCACACCCAGCGCATCCATCGCCTGATGGTAGCGATTGGTATAGTACTGGGCAATTTCCATTGGCTCCAGCTGCTCCAGACGAGCTTTCTTGGCAATCTTGTCCTCACCCTCATCAGCATCGTGCTCCAAATGGCCCACATCAGTGATGTTGCGAACATATCTCACCTTATAACCTAAGTGTTTCAGATAACGGAACACCAGGTCGAAAGTGATGGCAGGACGTGCATGTCCCAGATGGGGATCGCCATAAACCGTGGGACCACACACATACATACCCACATTAGGGGCATGGAGCGGCTCAAAGCGCTCCTTCTGCCTCGTCAGTGTATTATAAATAACTAATTTCGATTCCAAAATATAATGTTTAATGTTTAATCTTTAATGTACTCTGCGAAGTCCGTCAGTTTCATATCGCCCTTGCGAGCCAGCGTGTCGTGCATGGCGAAGGCGGCAGGGAGGTTGTGACGCGTCTGACCCATCTTGGCAATCTTCAGGTAATCCCACAGCAACTGCTTGTAGTCAGGATGTGCACAATTCTCGATGATGCACTCTGCACGCTGAATGGGACCCTTACCACGCAGATCGGCCACACCTTGCTCCGTCACAATGATGTTCACATCGTGCTCTGAGCTGTCCTGATGGCTTACGAAGGGAACGATTGAAGAGATGACACCACCCTTAGCCACAGAAGGACAGGTGAAGATACTCAGGTAAGCGTTACGGATAAAGTCACCCGAACCACCGATACCGTTCATCATCTTCGTACCACTGATATGGGTAGAGTTCACGTTACCATAGAGGTCGGCCTCGATAGCAGTATTGATGGCAATCACACCTAATCGGCGGATGATCTCTGGTGAGTTCGAGATCTCGCTCTGGCGCAGGGTCAGGTGATCCTTGAAGTAGTCCATATGATCATATACCTGAAGCAGACACTCGTTAGAAACGGTCAGTGAACAAGCCGAAGCATCCTTCACACGTCCGTTCAGCATCATAGCCACCACGCTATCCTGCAGCACCTCAGTATAGATATTGAAGTCGGGCACGTGCTTGTCCTGACCCAGGGCACCAAGAATGGCGTTGGCAGTTGAACCTACACCACTCTGCAGAGGCAGGAACTCCTTGGGGATACGACCCTTGTGCATCTCCTCCACGAGGAACTCAGCAGTCAGGAATCCAATCTTATCTGTTACAGGATCGCTGTCTTTGAACGCACGGGCCTCGTCGGGGATGTTACACTCTACCACACCAACTACCTTCTCCTTGGGGATAGATACATAAGGCACACCAATACGATCACCTACGTGCTCAATGGGGATAGCCTTACGATAAGGAGGATCCAGAGGCTCATACACGTCGTGAATGAACTTGGCATTGGGGTTATGGAAGCTGTTCAACTCCAGAATCACATGCTTTGCCAGACGGGCAGCTGTAGGAGAGATACCACCAGCAGCTGTCAGATATACATGGTAGTCATTGCCCACTTCTTCAATGTCGCACACCTCGAGGATAGCCCAATCCAGCGGACCATAGAAGCCATAGCGCAACTCCTGTGCCATATGGCTCAGGTGCAGGTCGTTATAGGGGATCTCACCCATGTTCACGTGCTTGCGGAAATCGGGGTTTGTGGTGTAGGGTGCACGATACAGGATAGCCTGGGCATTTGCCAGATCACCATCGGTACTCTGACCTGTAGAGGCACCTGTAAAGATAGCCACCTTAAACTCGCGACCGGCCTCATGCTCAGCCACAGCAATTTTTGCCAACTCCTTCGTTGTAGCCTTGGCTACACCAGCGGGTGTAAAGCCACTCATGGCGATGTGATCGCCATTCTTAATCAGTGCTGCAGCCTCTGCAGCAGTCATACGTGTATAAGCCATAATTTTATCAAATTTGCAAATTTTGCCTGCAAAATTAATAATAATAGCTCAAACCACCAAATTAATTCTTAATTTTCAATTATCAACTTTCAATTTTCAATGATTACAGGTATTCCATCAACACATCCCAAACGGCGATGATATGACACACGGAACCTGCCAAAACAAAGAAATGGAATACTGAGTGCATATACTTCTTCTTGTTCAGGCTATAGAACACGGCTCCTGTGATATAGCTCACGCCCTCGGCTATCAGCCAGATGATGGCCGCCTCAGACACACTGTTCATCAGGGGTTTAAAGGCCACGAGCACGCTCAGGCCCATACCTACAAAACAAAATGTCTCAAGATTAGAATGTTCCTTCAGTCGGATGAAACTGGTGATGGTACCAGCAATGGCACACGCCCATACAAAGGCAAAAAGACTCCATCCCCAATAACCCTGACTACGAAGCGCCACGAGCGTCAGTGGAGAATATGAACCCGCAATATGCCAATAGATAGCCGCATGGTCCCATTTTCTCAAACGTTCCTTCCACTTGGAATGATGACGTATAGAGTGGTAGATGGTCGAGGCAGCATACGAGCCCAGCATACCAAAGAGGTAGAGGATCACGCCCCATCGCGCCCAGTTGTTGTCAGCCCTAAAGCACCAGACGAGAAAGATGATGCCGAACACCACCCCCAACAGGATACCTCCGCCATGCGATGAGGCATTCCATATTTCCTCTTTCTTTGTATATCTGATCATGCCTCTTTCACCTTATTATATATAGGGAGTCAGATTTCTTCCAATGGCATCTCAAACACGAAGCTGGCACCTCCACGATAGTCTTGGTCGAGATATACCCGTCCGTCAAGCAGTTTGGCTATCTCTCGGCTGAGTGCTAAGCCACAGCCCAGGCCCTCCGACCTACGGTCCAGTTTCCTGAATGGCTTGAAGAGCAAACTGTACTGATCCTCGCGTATCCCAACACCCGTGTCGTCCACACGAATCTGCAGCATGGTCTGACCGTTTTCCAACAGTTCAAACGTATTCACCTTCAGTGTTACTTCACCGGCCTTGGTGTGCTCACAAGCATTCTCGAGGAATATGCGCACCAGTTGCTCCAGTCGTTTGCCATCAGTATATATATAGGTATCCTTCAAGGCTACGGGGTACTCATGCTTCAGTTGCACCTCGGGCGACACCTCATGCTTCACACTCTCACGCGCCTTGTAGCACACCTCCATCAATCCTACCACCGTCTTGTGCAGCTGCAGACATCCCTTCTGCATTTTCGATAAGTCGAGTATATCGTTCACCACATTTACCAGCCGGTTGGCATTTTTGTGGATATGCTCCTTCATGACCATTTTCTCTTCCTCATCCAAATGCTGCCCTGTTACACCATTCAGCAAGTCGTTAAAACCGAGAATAGCATTCAACGGCGTACGTATCTCATGACTCACATTATCGAGGAAGATTTCTTCCAAGTCTTTTAGTTGTTCATTTATTTGTGACATTTATTCTATACTTTTACAGCTTATGGTAATGCAAAGGTAACAACTTTTTTTTTATTTAGCCAAAGAAAATGCTCATTTTTTTCACTTTTTCGGGCAATATCGTAAAAAACACACTTATTTTCCCGTATTTCAGAACAATATTGCCTTCTCTAAACAAACAAAAGCCTATCAAAATGAGCCAAACAATAGGCTATCTGCAAAAAATGGCCCGAAAATTTGGAATTTACAGAATAATTTCTTACTTTTGTAGCGTTCAAAGTTTATTAATCACAATTGACATATAACTAATAATTAGAAACTATAACTTATGAAGACAATCAAGATTATCGCAGCATTGCTGATGTTGTTCGCCTTTACTGCCAATGTAAATGCGCAGTTTCTGACCAAAGAGCAGGAGAAGGCAGTAAAGAAAGACGTGAAGAGATACGAGAAGGAAGGTTGGAAGGTAAAGCCAGGAAGCCCCTCTATCGCTATGCAGCTTACCAAAAGCTACCAGATGGCTTGGGAGAAGACGGCCGAAGGTACCGACCAGTGGATCATGGGCGAAGGCAGCAGTGTAGGTACCATCTACGATGCCGCTCGCACACAGGCCATCACTGTAGCACAGGGTGAAATCGGTCGTAAACTGAGAACCGACCTCACAGCTCAGGTTGAACAGGATCTTGCCAACGAGCAGCTTGGTGGTGGCGAGGCAGAGTCCATCGCCCAGACCATTGTCAATTCTATGGGTAAGAGCGTCGACCAGAGCATCGGCCGTCCCAGTTCACTCATCGAGATGTATCGCGATCTGCCCAATGGCAATGTGGAAGTTCTCATGCGCCTGGCCATCTCTTCTGCCAAGCTCGACGCACTGGCTAAGGAAGCTGTGGATAAAGCCCGCAAAGAGTATCTGCAGAAACGTGTCAAGGAAGTAAAGGACAAGATGGAATGAAACGTATTCTAACGCTACTGATGTTATTCTCCTGGGTGCTCCCATTTTGCGCTCAGGAGAATAGCCGTGAAAAGAGTGCCAAGGGATCTTATACTTATGAGATTCCTAAGAGCATGTCGTATGAACAGGCATGTCAGGCAGCCCTCATCAAGGCACAGAATGATGCCATTGCCGAGGCTTTCGGCTTGTCAGTAGGCGAAGAAAACACCATATTCATTTCCAATATCGACGGCAAGTCGAACACCAGTTTCCACTCTGCCACGCAAGGTTCGGTAAGAGGTGTGTGGCTGGCCGACGAGAAGGCACCAGAGTTTGAGAAATTCCTGCAGGACGGCAGAGACTGGGTAAAGGTAACCGTCAAAGGAAAAGTCCGCGAGATTGTCAATGCAGGCATCGACTTCGAGGTAGCACCCATTCGTTATAAGGCCGACAAGGAACTGGCTACCGATGTCTTTAAGAACGGCGATGATTTCTTTCTGTATTTCAAATCGCCCGTTGATGGATTCCTGACTGTATTCCTGTTCGATATTACAGCAGGCGAGGCCTTCTGCCTGTTACCTTATCAAGACTCAGGAAAAGGGGCCTACCCCATCAAGTTCAATGAGGAGTATTACTTCTTCTCACCCCCTCATGCCAAAGCTGACGACGGGAAGGTAGATGAGCTCGTGATGACTTGCGCAGAAGACAAACCCGAGGAGTACAACCAGCTGTTTATCGTCTTCTCGCCAAACCCCTATGCCAAGAAAATGGCCACCTCAGGACAGAAACAGCTTACTGATGAGTTAATGACGCCCAGTTCCCTGGAATACAAGGACTTCAATAAATGGCTGATGAGATGCCAGCAGAAGGACGAGCAAATGGAGGTAAGACGCATCCCCATCAAGATTAGAAACAACTAAAAACCATTATCAATATGAAGAAGCTAACGCTTATCTTATTGTTGTTGCAGTTATGCATGGGCTACAGCTATGCACAAGGACAAAGAGGCAGCCTGCGACAGAGAACAGGCAGTCTGAAGGATAAAGTGGACCAGGCTAAAAAGGATACCACGAGCTATGACAGCTTTGTCAATCAGGTCAATGCCAACTATCAGGCTTTCCGCGATAGTGTCAATGCCCAATATGCCGCCTTCATGGAGAAGGTATGGAAGGACTACCCCATCGAGGAAGCCGAGAAGGTGCCTGAGGAGCAGCAACAGGAGCCTGTGGTCTATGATGAGGAGAAAGACGAGCAGTATCTGGCTGAGAAGAAGCGTCAGGAGGAAGAAGAGAAACTCGCTGAGGAGAAGAAGCAGCGCGAGGCAGAACAGCAGAAACTCCTGGAACTGAAGCAACAGCAAGAGGAGCAGCAGAAGCTTCTGGCCGAGGAGAAACAGAAGCAGGAGCAACAGCAGCAGCAACTGGCTGAACAACAGAAGCAACAGCAAGAGCAACTACAGCAGCTCACTGAGCAGCAGAAGAAGCAAGAGCAGGAGCAAAAGCTGTTGGCTGAGGAGAAGCAGAAGCAGCAACAAGAACAACAACTCTTAGCCGAGGAACAGAAGAAACAGCAAGAGGAGCAACAGCGTCTGGCTCAGGAAAAACAGAAGCAGGAAGAAGAGCAGCAACGCCTCTTAGCCGAGAAGCAGAAACAGGAGCAGGAACAACAGCGCTTAGCACAGGAAAAGCAGAAGCAAGAGCAGGAGCAACAGCGCTTAGCACAGGAGAAGCAAAAGCAACAAGAAGAAATCCAGCGCTTAGCCCAGGAAAAGCAGAAACAAGAGCAGGAGCAACAGCTTCTAGCCCAAGAGAAGCAGAAACAACAGGAGGAACTCCAGCGTCTGGCTCAGGAGAGACAGAAGCAGGAGCAGGAACTCCAGCGCTTGGCTGAGGAGAGACAAAAGCAGGAGCAGGAGCAACAGCGCCTGGCTCAGGAGAAGCAGAAACATCAGGAGCAGCTCCAGCAATTGGCCCAAGAAAAGCAGAAGCAGCAGGAAGAACTCCAGCGCCTGGCTCAGGAGAAACAGAAGCAGGCGCAGGAGCAACAGCGTCTGACCCAGGAAAAGCAGAAGCAACAGGATCAGCAACAGCTGATTGTGGCCGATCAGAAGAAGCAGGAGCAGGAACTCCAGCGCCTGACTCAGGAAAAGCAGAAGCAACAAGAACAACAGCAGAAGATTCTGGCCGATCAGAAGAAACAGCAGGAGGAACAACAGCTTCTGGCTCAGGAGAAACAAAAGCAGGAGCAGGAGCGCCAGCAACTTCTGGCTGAACGAAAGAAGTTGGAAGCCGAACAAAAGCTTCTGGCCGAACAGAAGAAGAAACAGGAAGAACAGCAGAAACTGTTAGAACAGCAACAGAAGCAGGATGAACTCAATAAACTTCTGGCTGAGAAAAAGAAGAAAGAGGAGGAAGAACGCCTCCTGGCTGAACGTCAGCGCCAGCAGGAGCAACAACAAAAGGCACTCGACGAGTTGCAGAAGCAGCAACAGGAACAGCAGCGCCTGCTCGACGAGAAGAAAAAACAGCAGGAGGAACAACAGCGACTGCTGGCCGAACAGCAGAAAAAGCAGCAGGAGCAACAGCAATTGCTCGAAGCAAAGTTGAAGAAACAACAGGAGGAGTTGCGCCAGCTTGAGGAGAAGAAGAAGCAACAAGAGCAGGAGCAACAGCTGTTGGCCGAGAAGAAGAAGCAGCAAGAGCAGCAACAGCAACTGCTGGCCGAAAAGCAGAAGAAACAGGAACAAGAGCAGCAACTCCTAGCCGAAAAGCAGAAGAAGCAAGAGCAGGAGCAACAACTCTTGGCCGAGAAGAAAAAGCAACAAGAGCAACAGCAGCAGCTCTTAGCCGAGAAACAAAAGAAGCAAGAACAAGAGCAGCAACTGTTGGCTGAAAAGAAAAAGCAACAAGAGCAGCAACAACAACTCCTGGCTGAAAAGCAAAAGAAGCAGGAGCAAGAGCAACAGCTCTTAGCCGAGAAACAGAAGAAACAACAGGAAGAGTTACGCCAGCTGGAAGAAAAGAGAAAGAAGCAGGAACAGGAACAATTGCTCTTAGCCGAAAAGAAAAAGAAGCAGGAGCAAGAGCAACTCCTCTTAGCCGAGAAACAGAAGAAACAAGAGCAGGAGCAGCGACTCTTTGCTGAAAAGAAGAAGAAACAGGAAGAACAGCAGCGACTCTTAGCCGAGAAACAGAAGAAGCAGGAGGAACAGCAGCGACTCCTGGCCGAGAAGCAGAAAAAACAGGAAGAGCAGCAGCGACTCCTGGCAGAAAAGAAAAAGCAGCAGGAAGAGCAGCAACGTCTCCTCGCCGAAAAGAAGCAAAAACAGGAGGAGCAACAGCGCCTCTTAGCCGAGAAGCAGAAACAGCAGGAAGAGCAGCAGCGACTCCTCGCTGAGAAGAAGCAGAAGCAGGAGCAACAGGAGCGACTCCTCGCCGAGCAGAAAAAGAAACTCGAAGAGGAGAAGTCGAAGCCCATCATGGCCGACGTCATCCCCCTGCCCGAGAAGAAGCCTCAGCCCAAACCCATTGGTGGCGACATCCCCCAGAAGGAGATTCCCCAGCAGGATCTCGCCTCTACCGCCAGCTTCGATTTCTATGGCACCCCCATGGATGTACACTGGGGCAAGGCGCCTAAGTTCAAGTTGAAGGGCAATGATGAGAAAGCCTTCGCTGCCGCCTATCGCGAACTCACGGGTGCTGAGTATAATGCCCTGCTCAACGACTGCATCAAACTCCGCAAGGAGAAGCACCTCTGCGACTGGGCTTATTACAAGATGCTCCAGAGTCTGGCCGAGGCCGCCTGTGGCAAGGGCACCAACGAGGCCGTCTTCCTTCAGGGTGTGCTCTTCAGCCAGTCGGGCTATCAGATGCGTTTCGCCTTCGACTCCAGTCGTAAGCTCCATCTGCTAAGCCGCATCAACGGCTTTGCCTTCAATTACAACTACCTCTTGTCCGATGGCAAGATCTTCTTCCTCCTCGACGGCTGTAAGGAGAAGAGCCTCAACATCTGCGAGGCCAGGTTCGACAAGGAGCAGGAGATGGATCTCGACCATTCCATGCTGCCCGACCTGAAGAAGGACATGTCTACCGATCGTCGCGTGGTATCCAACTTCGTCAAGCTCTCGGCCCAGACATCCGTCAACAAGAACATGATCAACTTCTTCAACGACTACCCCATCTCTAATCCCCCACAGGGCAAGGATGTCACCCTGAAATGGTACAAATACGGCAATCTGCCCCTCACTCAGGAGTTGAAGGACAAGCTCTATCCCCAGCTCAAGGCCAAGATCGGCACCCTGCCCAAGTCCACGGCCGTCAACATGCTGCTCAGCTGGATTCAGTATGGCATTGAGTATATGCTCGACGAGAAGGTATGGGGCCACGATCGTCCGTTCTTCGCCGAAGAGACCCTCTATTACCCCTATGCCGACTGTGAGGATCGTGCCGTACTGCTTTCCCAATTGGTACGCGATCTGCTCGACCTCGACGTAGTGCTGGTATATAACGCCAACCCCGGCCACCTCTACACCGCCATCAACTTCAAGGAGAACGTGCCCGGCGACTATATCATGGTCGATGGTCGCAAGTTCACCGTGGCCGACCCCACCTATTATGGCGCAGGCATCGGCAAGACGATGAACCGCATGAACAATGCCACAGCCAAAGTATTACTGTTAAATAAGCAATGATGAAAACCCTCTGGAAGAAAATAGTCAACTGGGAGCGCAGCAACCGTAAGACGCTTCGGGTGTCCATCCTCGTGAGTCTGGCCATCACGCTGTTCAGCTATTTCGTGGGCAACTCCATGCTCCCCATCCCTGGTGAGTATGCTGCTCAGAAGCAGATCAGCGATTTCAAGAAGTTCCTCGGTGTGCAGTTGGGCAACGTGCCCGATAGTGTCCTCTTCATCAATGTCTGCTACGATAAGGAGCTCGTACCCTTCGAGGAGGAAGGCATGCCCGTGGGCAACATGGTCATCACCAACCGCGAAAAACTGCTGAAGCTGCTCACAGCGGCCAAGGAGTCCAACGACTACCGCTATATCTTCCTCGATGTGATCTTCGAGGACGGCACCGTCACCCCCTTCGACTCTGCCCTCTTCCACACCATCGCCTCAATGGACAGGATTGTCATCCCAGAACACAAGGGCACCAAACTGGCAGCCGACATCCTTTACGCGAAAGCAGCCAATGCCGACTATGCCACCACCTGGAAACAGCCCACCTTTGCCCATTACCAGTTCCTCCACGACGATAGCATCCCCTCCGTGGCGCTCCGCATGTATGCCGATCGCAACCACCTCGAGGGCAATGCCATCACCCCCCACTGGGGTGGACTCTGGTATACCGATCGTGGCCGGCTCTGCCATAACGGAGCCACGCTGTTCATGAAAGTCATCGTCAACGGCAAACTGCTCGACGAGGAAGGACAGTCCCGCGAGCGCAACTACATCTACCTGGGGGCCGATCTGCTCGATATGGACGAGGTGGTACCCGTCAAGGAGCAGATCAAGGACAAGATACTCGTCATCGGCGATTACAACAACGATATGCACACCACCTACGTAGGTCCGCAGCCAGGCTCCCCGCTATGTCTCAATGCCTACATCATGCTCATGAACGGCAAGCATCTCGTCAGTTGGATCACCGTTCTCATCCTGTTCCTGGTCTACACCACCGTGGGAACCTTCTATCTGCGAGGCACCTCGTTCCAGACGCTCTTCGCCAATCCCTGGCTGGGTGTCATCATGTCATTCCTCAGTACGGCCACGCTGTTCTTCATCATCGCCATCATCGCCTTCTGGCACGACATTGCCTTCAACATGTGGGTGCCCACCACCATCTACTCGCTCATCGATACTTACGTACAGAAACGCAACCTATTCAAAAACAAGAAAAATGAAAAGATACATTCTTCTACTGCTGCTTAGCCTCGGCATCGGCTATGCCCAGGCAGGCCATTTCAAGGTACTCTTCGTCAACGATGCCAACCTGAAGTACACCAACGGCAAGATCGTCAAGGTGGGCGACACCTTCAGCGATGCCAACGACATCGCCTGGCAGAAAGAGAAGCAGGCTGTCAAGGCCTTCGATACTGACGCCAAGAAGCAGATTCTCTTCCTGGGCCGTGAGTTCTCGCGCAAGGCAGGTTTCGACGCTCTCATCAATCAGAAGCGCCTCTCCACCCACGATGCCGCCGGTCTGCCCGCCGAGCAACAGGACCCCTTCGATGGCATCTTCGACGATGAATACCTGCTACTCGATCCTGTTGAGATCCCCGTCAAGGAAGGTATCGCGCTCGATGACAAGAGCCATTTCGAGGTGACTTACGACTATGGCGACACCCGCCTCACGAAACCCCTCAAGCAGAAGGGCCGTGTCCTGATTCTCGACAAGTCCATCTTCGAGGTCGACGGCAAGCAGCTGGAGCCACGCGACATCATCATCAGCATCGACTACATCACAGCCGACAGCCCCATCCCCACCCTCGCCAAGGAGAAAGTCGACATCATCTACATCCCCGACGTACTGGAATAAAACACTTAACTTAACACCAACATCCATATGAAGAAACTATTGCTACTACTGATGATGCTCATGCCCTTCATGGCTGAAGCACAGGAAAAGCTCTCCGTTGTAACCCTTAAGAACGGAGCGGAACTCAGGGGAGTCATCAAGTCCATCGACCCTGTCGACGCATTGACCATGGTCATTGCCGGCATCGAGACAAAAGTAAAAATGGCCGATGTCGCCCGAGTGGAGGAGGCGGCCGCTGCGCCCACCACTCAGCCACAGCCGGTTCGCAATACGCCACCAAAGCAGGAAACCAGGAAGCCCGTCGATGAGGGCCCGCAGCTGAATGCCAACACCAAACTCATTATCCGCGACGAAGCCGACTATCCCGAAGTCTTGGGCATCACCATCGGCGATGAGATCATCAAGATGATACTCGTTCGAGGTGGCGATATGAACATGGGTTGGGACGGAGACCGCAGTCTGTCCATGGATAGCGAGCCCGTCCATCCGGTTAAGCTCACCTCTTTCTATATGAGCGATACCTACATCACCTCCGAAGTGGCCTATCAACTGACTGGCAAACAAAGTAAGGGCGCCTATTTTGCCGCCCACACATGGGATGATGCCAATAACATGGTAGCACTGATGGCACAGATGTGCAAGCTCCCCCTGCGCCTACCCACTGAGGCCGAATGGGAATATGCTGCTTGCGCGCCTGTTCAGGAGCAGCTGTTCGATGCATGTCAGGGCGCTGAATACTGTTACGACTGGTTCGCCCTGTTCGCACCCGGCAATGGCATGATACTCAACCCCATGGGTCCGCCAAGTGGCCGACGCCACGTGGTCCGCGCCTACGACTGCGAGTACGGCAAACTCAATCGCGCCCTCGAACGCAAGGAGAACAACTATTTCCGAATCGCCATCAAGGCCAACGACATCCTGAAGAAATAACAATAATCCCCGCCAGAAGCAGGGATTTGTTATTTGGTTTGATTACAGCCGGACGCCGATGAGGGCGCGGGCGCGCCATTTGTTCTGGTTTACCGTTACTTCGTCATCGCTGAACACGGAGTTGTTCATCACCAGAGTGGCTCCAGCGAAATAGGGCGATGAGAAGTTATAGATGATGGCTGTGCGCTCGTTGAATATCATGTTGAAATGCATGTGGCGGGCTCTTACGCGTTCGCCATCCATCGTAAGATTGTTGCGGTTGAAGATGACGAAGGTGGGTAGCATGGAAAGATGAATGAGCCACTTGCGGCTGGGAACCCAGTTATAGCCATAGCCTCCACCAATACCCAGATGACCGATATAGAGGCGAGCATCATTAGAGTCTTCTTCATGACATTATCCAATTACATTCTGTGGCGTGCCTTTGAGGAAGGCGCTCACGTTGGCGGTGGCGATTTGGAGGAGGCGCTGGCGGGCTTCCTTGGTGGCCCAGGCGATGTGAGGGGTGATATAGGCGTTGTCCACCTGCAGTAGCGGGTTGTCGGCCTTGGGTGGTTCCTCTGTCATCACATCGGCGCAATAGGCTTTCAGGCGGCCTGCCTTCAGGGCCTCGGCCAGAGCGGCGTCATCCACCAACGGACCACGGCCGGTATTAATGAGGATGGCCTCTGGATTCATCCACGCGATGGTCTCGGTTTTGATGAGATGGTGGGTATCGGGAGTGAGCGGACAATGCAGCGAGATGATATCCGACGTCTGGAACAATTCCTTCAGGTCGGCCTTCTGGATGCCCTCGGGCAGGGCCTCTGCTGGTTTGCTGGTGAAGGCTTTCACCTTCATGCCAAAGGCCTGGGCTATCTGCGCCACGCGCTGGCCGATGTTGCCAAGGCCCACAATGCCGAAGGTCTTGTCAGCAAGTTCGGTGATGGAGTTGGCGTAGTAGCAGAAGTCGGGGTTGCTGCTCCAGCGGCCCTGGCGATTCTCAATGGCATAGCGCTCCGTGTGGTTGGTCACGGTGAGCAGATGGGCAAACACCATCTGGGCCACACTTTCCGTGCTATAGGCGGGTACGTTGGTCACAATGATGCCTCGATCACGGGCAGCTGCAATATCCACCACGTTATAACCCGTGGCCAGCACCCCTATATAAATAAGGTGGGGCAACTGGGCCATCTCCTCGCGGCCGATCACCACTTTGTTGGTGATCACAATCTCTGCCTCGGCAGCCCGCGCCACTGTCTCATTGGGTTTGGTACGATCATACACCGTTACCTCGCCCAACAGCTCCAATCCCTCCCACGACAAATCGCCCGGGTTGGCCGTATATCCATCGAGTACTACTATCTTCATCTTGCTCATTATAGTTTTACTGATTCGTATAATCGTTGCAAATATACAAATAATCGCGCAAAAATTTGCTTGTTTGCATATTATTTTCTATTTTTGTGGCGTACTAATCGATAACGAATTGGTTTTTAACAAGATTACAGCTCATGAAACGTACCTTATTATATATAATAGGACTATTGATGAGTCTTTGGAATGTCTGCGCTCAGAGTAGTGTGGACACCAAGATAGCCGTGAATGACGCGAAGGACGAGAACACCTTCGTGGTCATCATATCCAATGAGGACTATAAGCATGAGGAGTCGGTGCCCTTTGCCAAGAACGATGGCGAGGTGTTTAAGATCTATTGTCAGAAAACGCTGGGCATCCCTGAGAGCAACATCAGTTTCGTGCCCAATGCCACGCTCAACGAGATGAGCTATGAGTTAGACCATCTGGCTGAGGTGCTGAATGCCTACGATGGTACGGCTCGCGCCATCATCTATTATACGGGTCATGGTATGCCCGATGAGGATAGTAAGGATGCCTATCTGTTGCCAGTGGATGGTTACAGCCAGAAGCCAACCAGCGGCATGAGCACCAAGGAACTCTATGCCCGACTGGGTAGTATGAACTCCAAGAGCATCATGGTGTTCCTGGATGCCTGTTTCAGTGGTGCTCGTCGAGATGGTAAGATGCTGGCTTCATCGCGAGGTGTGGCGCTGAAGGTAAATTCCGATCCTGTGGGCGATAATACGGTGGTATTCTCAGCTGCCCAGAGTAACGAGACAGCTTATCCGTATCAGAGTCAGCAGCACGGCATGTTCACCTATTATGTGTTGGATAAGATGCAACAATCGGGTGGTTGCACCACGCTGGGTGAGCTGAGCGACTACGTGACAACCAACGTGAAACGTAGATCGGTGGTGGAGAATAAGAAGAGTCAGACGCCATCGGTGATGGTTTCGTCGAGAAACAACGATTGGCGTAATTGGCAGTTTGCCTCAAAGGCTGCCAAGCGTTTTGAGGAGAGAACGGTGGCAAGTGTACCAGCACAGCAGTCAGCTCCAGCTATGGCGCCTATACAAGAAACGCCCACTCAAAGTACGCCTGTACAAAGTGCAGCCACTACACCTACTTTATCGATGGATGCAGCCTCTGAGTTAGTGGCGCAAGGTAAGAAGGAGATACGCGCCATGAACTACAACAAGGCCAAGACTACCTTTACTGATGCAGCTAATGAGGGAAGTATTGAGGCTATCTATCAATTAGGGTTGCTCTACAACAACAGCAATTTCGATGGTTATAATCGAGAAACGGCTACGAGCTATTTCATGCAGGCAGCAGAGAACAAACACGTGGAAGCGATGTATCAAGCGGGCATGATGTATCTCGGCAGAGACAACGCCACAGCCAAGATATGGTTCCGCAAGGCTGCCGATAAGGGCCACGAACGCGCCCAATCCCAACTGCATAGAATGAGATAACAATCCAATTAACTTAAAACATAAAGCATTATGAAAAAGATTCTATTAATTCTCATGGCGATGTTCGCCTTTGGCTGGCAGAACGTCAGTGCCCAAGATGGTATCAAGATCGTGACGAATCATCCCGATTTCAAGGTGAAGGTGGTTCGCTGTGCTGTAAGTGGCACCACTGCCATTATCGATCTCAATTTCATTAATATAGGTTCAAACGATATCGATGAACTCGTTGTTTATGGGGGAGCAGCAAAATCAGAGGCCATTGACTCTGATGGAAACATCTATAATGAGAATAATATTAAGGTGAAACTTAGTAAGGAAACAGAATACCATAACTATCGCTGTCCTCTCAGCATGCCTACAGACGTCCCCATGAAAGTAACTGTAAAATTGGAAAACTTCTCTAAAGCTGCTGAAACCATTGCAAGATTGAAATTGACAGTCAATTGTCGTCCTTGGGGATTAACAGAAGACAAGCCTCTCAGAATCAGCAATATTCCCATCACGCGAGAGTAACATCATCCATCACTTATAACAAATCCCCGCTTTTGGCGGGGATTGTTGTATTTATTCGATCGGCAGCTGGATGACGAAGCGGCAGCCGGCACGATAAGAGGGATCGAGAAGGAGGCTGCCCCCGAGGTTGTGGATGTGGCGGCTGGCGAGGGCCAGGCCGAGGCCAAGGCCTTCGGAGAGGTCGTTGACCTTGGTGAACATCTGGAAGAGGCGGTCGGCATCCTCACGGGGAATGCCAGGACCTGTGTCCTCGACGGTAATGCGGACATTGTCGTGGGCCATGGCTATGCGCATGACGATGTTCTGGCCATCGGAATACTTGGCGGCGTTGTGGAGCAACTCACAGATGCTACGTACAAGGTAGCCGCGATTGGTATGGATATGGAAATCGTCGGGCATATCGGTACCATAGTAGAAGGCCATGCCCGGGTAATGCTTCAGCACCTTCTCGAAGCACTCGCGGGCCAGATCGTTGCAGAACACTTTTTCATCCCTGTTGGCATAGAGTTCCTCGGTGGTGCCTCGGGCGGAGCTGTCGAAGAGCATGAGCACCATGCGCTGGAGCACGAGGGCATTATGGCGCATCATATCGGTAATGCCCTTCGTTTCTTCCTCGGGCAGATAGGACTTGCCCTCCTTCAACACCTGAGCGAAGCCCATGATGATGTTGAGGGGCGTACGTATCTGATGGGACACGTTCTGGATGAAGAGCGACTTCTGACGGTTGGCCTCCTTGGCAAGTTCGCTGGCACGAGCCAGTTCCTCGTTACGACGAGTGCCCTCATCGTTCATCTGCTGGATCTCGCCCACATGACTATTGAGCGACTCCTGCATGGTGGCAAAGTTGTTGCGCAGATGGCCCACGACATCCTCATAATGGGTGCGCGTGATCTGCTCGTCGTAATGACCCTCTGTAATACGTTGCAACTTGAGGGTGAGCTTATTGAGCGGACGGACCACCTGAGTCACGGCCACACTGCTGAAGACGAAGATCATGAGCAGACCGATGATAATGAGGGGCGAGAGGATATAAGCCAGGAGGTTGTAGTTCTTCAGGATGCTGCGTTCAGGACAGACGAGGGCGAGGCTCCAGTTGGTGCCTGGCACGGGCTGATAACTGACGATACAGGGCTGACCCTTGATCATGACACTCATACTACCCTGCTGGCCCGTGGTCATCTGATGGCCCAGGGCGATGATGTCGGGATTCTCGTGGGGATCGACATCGCTGAAGACGGTCTGGGTGAAGAGCTGAGTGGTGTCAGGATGGAGATAATAGCGGCCTTCCTCGCCCGTCATGAAGAAATAGGAGTCGGGGTAAGGCGTTTCGGTGGTGATGAGCTTTGAGAGGCGCAACAGGGAGAGGTCGGTGGAGATGATGCCCACAAAACGCTTATCGGGCATGTAAAGGGGTTTGCTATAGGAGGCTATCATGCCGTCGAGGGTGAGTTCGAGCGAGTCGCCCTCGTCGTAATACACGGCCCAGCAGGCCTTGTTTGATTGCTTGGGCGGCTTGTACCATATCTTCTCGAAGTACTCATACTCCTCCTCGATGACGGTCCTGACGGAGTCGGGCTCGCGGACGGTATAGACGGAGAAGTAACGGCCGTATTTGGGGAAGATGTCGGGCTCGAGACTGATGGAGCAGCCATCGATATGACCATTCAGGGCCACGACATAGTTGGAATAGGCCAAGAGCGAGTCGGGCTGCAGATTGGCCACCACATCGAAGGCCGTGAGATCGGTAGCAGTCTGAACGATGCTCATATAGCGATTGATGCGCTGCATGGTGGTATTGACCACGCTGGCGGCATGCTTGGTGGCCTCGCGCTTGACTTTATTTCTCGACTGGACGAAGAGCACACCCAATGACAGCATAAAGATAGGTATGGCCATAAGCAGAATGCCAAGGCTGAGCTTCCAAGAGATGGACTGGCGGATATGTTTGACAATGGAACGCATAGGGACGGATGGTTAGGTCATGATCTTCTCTGAATCGATAATAAGCTGATTGAGCAACGCGGTGATGGTTCCGCCACGCTGCTTGATCTCGTCGACCAGGCGGTTGGACTCCTCGTCGGTAATCTCGTTGGCATGCTCGCTGATGGTGAGCACCCGATCGACAATATCGCTGACGGGCGTCATCATCTGATCGGACATGTTATAGAGGAAACTGGTCTTCATACGATCGCCCGCCTGGGCCTCTTCATAGGCCATCTGAAGCACCTCGCGACGTTCCTGCAGGATCTCAGAGGCGTGATGCATCTCATTCACACGGGTGGACAATGACCTCTGCATCTGCTGGAAATGCTTCTGCAGACTACCCACCTCGTCTTGTCGGCGACTATCGGGGATGGGTTCATCGTAAGAGCCCTCGGCGATTCGCTGGGCCGACTTAGCCAACTGGCGGAGCGGCAGGAGCTGACGATGGATGAAAAGACAACAGGAGACGAGCAACAGCAGCAGACCTATGATGGCGATGATGATCACCATGTGGAGCAGACGGTTGTAGTCGCCAAAGATATCACCCTCAGGATAGATGACAGCTGCACTCCAGCCAAGAGCTGTAAGGGCCCGGCCGGATTCGTCGGAACGCTCGAAGGGCTTATAGAACACATAACAGCCCACGCCGTCCATCCTGACAAACTCATAGCCCGTCTCACCAGCCATCATGGACTGAATCACGTCGCGTTCGGCGTTATTGTCGTATTTCTCAGCCAACTCGAAGGCATTCTTGTTAAGGAACGTACTATCGGGGAACACGATGAGCTGGCCACTCTTTCCCAGCAACACGCTGAAGGAATTGGGCGAGGGTTTGCCCTCGAGCATAATCTTGGAAAGCAACGTGAGCGACACGTCAACATCGAACGTGCCGATAATCTTCTGACCATCGTAGATGGGCAGACGGAAGGTGGTAACGGCCTCCTCCTTGTCATCACGATGACACTGAGCCTCGATCCAGCCCGAGAGTTCGGTATTAACTGTGACGGAGTCGGTGTTCCAGATGAAATGGGTGTCGACGATATAAGGATTATCATCGACCAGGCGCTGGGCATAGACCTCCATCTTCTCAGGCTGATGGACGTATTTCATCATACGCCAGTAAATATTACCTGTGGCCTGTTCCACGTTGTAGAGCACGTTGTCAATGCGGTTCACGGTGGCCTCGAGCGTCTGGGCGGCATCACTGAGTGCCTCCTCGCGCACAGCCTTGCGCGAGAAATAGAACAAGGTGAAAAGAGCTACGATGAGCAAGACGGCCAAGGCTAAGATGACCCTCAGACTAAGCCTGAAGGATAAAGTATGGTTGATATAGTTTTTAAGTTTGGACATCGCTCTTATTAATCGTCAGCTAAAGTAAAATCGAGTTGCTTGCGCTCAAGATTGGCACGAGCCACCTGGATGCGGATGGGATCGCCCAACTGATACTTGGTATGATTACGCCGGCCTACGATGGTGAAGTTCTTCTCATCGAAGTCGTAGTAGTCGTTGCCAAGGTCGCGGATGGGTATCATTCCCTCGCAATGGGTCTCGTCGATCTGAGCATAAATACCATAAGAGGTGAGGCCCGAGATGTGGGCATCGTAGGTATTGCCTATCTTATCGGCCATGAACTCCACCATCTTGTACTTGATGGAATCGCGTTCGGCGTTCTGGCTGATCTGCTCCATATCGCTGCAGTGCTCGCAGAACTCCTCGTACTTATCCTTATTGGCGGAACGGGCACCATCCTGATACTTCGTGAGCAGACGGTGTACCATCATATCGGGATAACGGCGGATGGGCGAGGTGAAATGGGTATAGTAGTCGAAGGCCAGACCATAGTGGCCGATGTTGTGAACACTGTACTTGGCCTTCATCATGGCACGCAGGGCTACCGTCTCGATGGCGTTCTGCTCGCGAGTACCTTCGGCCTCGCTCATCAGGGCGTTAAGACTCTTGGTGATGGCGCCCTTAGTGCCGCTGGTCTTCACCTTATAACCAAACTTAGATACGAACTGGCGCAGATTCTCGAGTTTCGCAGGATCGGGTTGGTCGTGGATACGATAGGGCAATGTCTTGGCCTTCTGCCCTTTCTTTACGCGACCGATGGATTCGGCCACCGTCTTATTGGCCAGCAGCATGAACTCCTCAATGAGTTTGTTGGCATCCTTCGAGGTCTTGAAGTAAGCCTTGACGGGCTTGCCGGTCTCGTCGATATCGAAGTGGAGCTCCTCACGATCGAACTTCACACTACCGTTCTTGAAGCGGGCGGCACGGAGCTTCTTGGCGAGGGCATCGAGCTTGATGAGCTGATCGGCATTCTCGCCCTTATAGGGTTTCTTCTTGGTGGCAGGGGGAGCGGGCTCGCCTGTGCCATCCTTCACGCCATTATCCTCGAGAATCTGCTGCACCTCCTCGTAGGCATAGCGACGATCGCTCTTGATGACAGTATGAGCCAGGTGCCACTTCTTGATGTTGGCCTCGTCGTCGAGTTGGAAGATGACGCTATAGCAGAGTTTCTCCTCGTCGGGACGGAGCGAGCAGATGAAGTTACAGAGGCGCTCAGGCAGCATGGGGATGGTACGATCCACGAGGTAGATACTCGTGGCGCGATTGAAGGCTTCCTTATCGATGGTGGAACCTTCCTTCACATAATGCGATACATCGGCGATATGCACACCTACCTCCCAAAGTCCATTGTCGAGGGGACGGATACTGAGGGCATCGTCGAAGTCCTTGGCATCCTTGGGGTCGATGGTACAGGTAAACACATCGCGCATATCCTCACGACGGGCTATCTCATCGGGCGTGATGCCCGGATCAATCTTCTCGGCTGCCTCCTCCACATTCTTGGGATACTTGTAAGGCAGGTTATACTGAGCCAGGATGGCGTGCATCTCGGCATTGTTCTCGCCCGTCTTACCAAGGATATCCACCACGGAGCCAATGATATTCTTATGTTCGTTGTCGGGCCACTGAACCACCTTTACTACTGCCTTGTCATCGGTCTTACCACCCTTCAGTTTGCGTTTGGGGATGATGATGTCGTGAACGAAGGTGGTGTCCTGCGGAACGAGGAAGGCCATATCCTTCTCTACACGCAGACGACCAACGATGGTATCATGAGCACGACGGACAATCTCGATGACCATGGCCTCCTTGATGTGCTTATCGCGACGGGCCATATAAGACACCTTTACCTTGTCGCCATCCATAGCCGACATGGAGTTGCGCTCGGCCACGAACACGGGGGTGCCACCATCATCGGGCAGGAACGAGTTGCGCCCGTTGGCCTTACGACGGAAGATACCCTCCTGAACCTGAGTCTTCAGATTAAGGCGATATGAGGTGTCGCTGACCTTCGAGAGGAAATCATCCCATGCCATCTCCTCCATCGTATCGATGGCGAGCATCTTCAACGGATGGGTATCGAGCTTCAGGGCCCTGAATATCTGTTTGAACGTAAATGTCTCGTTCGGATTATGCTGGAAGAGGTTCTGCAGTAATTCACTGACTTGCTTCTTACCTAAACGTTTTCCACCTTTTTTCTTGCCCATAGATTGATTCTTTATAGTTTCTGCTGCAAATATAGTAAATTTTTGGCACGAATCACACGAATTACGCGAATTATTTGCGCTCCAGAGATTAAAATTCGTGAAATTAGTGAAATTCGTGCCTATTTTTTGTACCTTTGCAACCAAAAATCATTAAAATGAAGATATTAATCACCGGCGCAAGCGGTTTTATAGGTTCTTTCATCGTGGAAGAAGCACTGAAGCGAGGCTTCGAAACATGGGCCGCCGTACGCAAAAGCAGTTCGAAGGTGTACCTCCAAGACGAGCGTATCAACTTCATCGAACTGAACCTCTCGTCGAAGGAGCAGCTCGTGGAGCAACTCAAGGGCAAGGGGTTCGACTACGTGGTGCATGCCGCTGGTGTTACGAAATGCCTGAACAAACAGGACTTCAGCCGTATCAACACCCAGGGCACCAAGAATCTGGTGGATGCACTGATGGAGGTGGGCATGCCGCTGAAGCGACTGGTGTTCATCAGCAGCCTGAGTATCTTCGGGGCTATTAAGGAGCAACAGCCTTATGAAGAGATTCGCGAGACGGATACCCCTCAGCCCAACACGGCTTATGGCAAGAGTAAGTTGGAGGCAGAAAAGTATCTGGAGTCGCTGGGCACTCGCGTACCTTATATTATATTAAGGCCTACGGGTGTGTATGGTCCTCGCGAAAAGGATTACTTCATCATGGCCAAGAGCATCAAGGGCCACAGTGATTTCGCCGTGGGCTATAAGCGTCAGGACATCACCTTTGTGTATGTGCAGGATGTGGTGCAGGCCGTGTTCCTGGCTCTCGAGAAGGGCGAGAACGGACGCAAGTACTTCCTGAGCGACGGACTGGTATATCAGAGCACCACCTTCAGCGATCTGATTCATGAGGAGCTGGGACGTCCGTGGTGGATTCGCATCACAGCCCCTGTATGGGTGCTCCGCATTGTGACCTTCTTCGGCGAGTACGTAGGAAGAATGACGGGCAAAGTAACAGCCCTGAATAACGATAAATACAACATTCTGAAGCAGCGCAACTGGCGATGCGACATTCAGCCCGCCATCGACGAACTGGGTTATCAGCCCAAGTACGATCTGAAGCAGGGTGTGAAGGAAACCATCAAATGGTACAAGGACAACGGGTGGTTGTAATTGAGAGGTGAGAGGTGAGAAGTGAGAGGTGAGAGAATTGTTGGATAAACGCAGAATATAAAGGGTGAAAGTTTTTAAGGATCTGTTCAAGATAGAGAAGAAACCGCGGAAGGGACTTCTGGCGGTGGAATGGGTGGTGCTGGCATATATGCTGCTTACCACCGTCGTCATATTGTTCACATACACGAAGGCCATCAATCCTGAGTCGATGCTCTGGGGGCGTTTCCGTATCCTGGTCACGATGGCGGCCCTGTGGGTGGTCTACAAGATGGTACCCTGCCGATTTACGTTCTTCTGCAGGATAGGATTGCATCTGGCCCTTTTGTCGTGGTGGTATCCCGATACCTACGAGATCAACCGCATCTTCCCCAACTTCGACCACGTATTCGCTTCGTGGGAGCAACAGATATTCGGTTGTCAGCCAGCCCTATTGTTCTATGAGGCCTTGCCCAGCATCTTTATCAGCGAGCCGCTCATCATAGGTTATTCGGGCTATTTCCCCTTGATAGCCGTGGTCAGCCTCTTCTACTTCTTCTGTCGCTATCAGGAGTTCGAGCGCGCCACGTTTATCATCCTGGCCTCGTTCTTCCTTTACTACGTGGTGTTTGTGTTGCTGCCCGTTACTGGTCCGCAGTACTATTACGCAGTAGTGGGACTCGACAACATTGCAAATGGCATATTCCCCGATATAGGCACTCACTTCGCCCTCCATCAGGACAAGTTGCCCATTCCTGGTGATCCTAACGGATTCTTCCACCAGCTGCTCGAGGCTGCCCACGAAACGGGCGAGCGCCCCACAGCCGCCTTCCCCAGCAGTCATGTGGGTATAACCGTCATCCTGTCGATCCTGGCATGGAAGGCACGCAACAAGCCCCTTTTCATCCTGACGCTGGTGTTCCTGGTGCTCATCAATCTGGCCACCATCTATCTGCGTGCGCACTATGTGATCGACATCATCGCTGGCTGGATTACGGCCATCGTGATTTACACGTTTTTGCATTTTTTCGCCCGAAAATTTGTTTAATTCAAAAATAATCCCTACCTTTGCAACCAAGTAAGTAAGGATAAGACATATTAAAGCGCGAGGATTCCGACACGACACCATTGTCGGGATTCTTTTGTTTTTTACGTCTGACTAAAATCAAAATAGTAACGAATATTAAATTTTACGAATCATGGCATACATGTCACAAGATGGCTACGACAAACTGGTAGCCGAACTGAAACATTTGGAAAGCGTGGAGCGCCCCAAGGCCTCAGCAGCCATTGCAGAGGCTCGCGAGAAGGGCGATCTGAGTGAGAATAGTGAGTACGATGCAGCCAAGGAGGCTCAGGCTCACCTGGAGGACAAGATCAATCAGCTGAAGATGACCATCTCGGAGGCTAAGGTGGTAGATACCAGCCGTCTGAGCACTGATGCCGTTCAGATCCTGTCGAAGGTGGAGATGACCAATATGACGAACAAGGCCAAGATGACCTACACCATCGTGAGCGAGAGCGAGGCTAATCTGCGCGAGGGTAAGATCTCTATCCAGACACCTATCGCCCAGGGACTGCTCAACCACAAGGTGGGCGATGAGGTAGAGGTTAAGATTCCTCGTGGCACCATCAAGCTGCGCATCGATAAGATCACCGTGGGATAGTTGACAGTTGACAGTTGAGAGTTGAGAATTAAGAGTTAAGAGTTATGGATATTTTCTCAAAGATTGCTGCTGGTGAGATTCCCAGCTACAAGTGCGCAGAAAGCGATAAGTTCTACGCCTTCCTCGACATCAATCCGCTGGTAAAGGGTCACACGCTGGTGATTCCTCGTCGTGAGGTGGACTACATCTTCGATATGGATGATGACGAGATAGCCGAGTATCAGGTATTTGCCAAGAAAGTGGCTCTGGCCGTCAAGGCAGCCTTCCCCTGCAAGAAGGTGGCTCAGGTGGTGCTGGGTCTTGAAGTACCTCATGCACACATCCACCTCATCCCCATGCAGAGTGAGGGCGATGTCGACTTCCGTCGCGAAAAGCTGAAACTGTCCGAGGAGGAGTTTAAAGAGATCGCCTCCAAGATATATGCAGAATTCAAAAAGCAGTAACCTGGTTGGATTACTGCTTTTAGTTTCTATACGAACTTCTCACCGTATTTCAGGCGAACCTCACTCACGTATTTCTTCACCATCGACGAGTTGTCGCTCTTCTTACAAATCAGCAACACGTCGCCCTCCTCAGCTACAATGTAGCCCTCGAGTCCGTTGAACACACCCAGGCGTCCCTTGGGCAGCCGGATGATGTTGTTGTGGCAATCCTCCAGAATAACCTCCGAGTCCATCACCACGTTATCATCCTTCACCTTGCTCATCACTTCGTAGATGGCGTGCCATGTGCCCAGGTCGGCCCAACCGAAGTTGCACTTCATCACGAACACATCCTGACTCTGTTCCAGTATGGCGTAGTCGAGCGAGAGGTTCGGATAGCGGGGGTAGTTCGCATCCACGTAAGCCATCTCCTCCTCATAGGTATAGTTGGGCTTGTCCGTCTTCAGATTACGCAGCACGGTGGGGAATATATGCTCGAAGTTTTGAATCAGGTGGCGTGCGTTCGATATGAAGATACCCGTGTTCCAGTAGAACTCGCCACTCTCCATGAACATCTTCGCAAAGTCGCGCTCGGGCTTCTCCGTGAACGACTTCACCTTGTAAACCTCAGGCTTGCAACTCAAGTCGCCCAACTGGATATAGCCATAGCCGGGCTCAGGCCTTGTAGGCTTCACACCCATCGCCAGCAGCACATCGTTCTCCGTCACGTAGCCCACGCCTACGTCCATGCTATGGGCGAAGGCCGTCTCGTCGAGTATCAACTGGTCTGATGGTGCGATGATGATGTTAGCATCGGCGTTGCGCTTCAGAATACGCATTGTGGCCCACGCCACACTTGGAGCCGTGTTCCTGTGGATCGGCTCTGCGATGGTGTTCAACTCGGATACCTCGGGCAACTGTTCCTTCACCAGGTGCAGGTATTCCTTACACGTACATACAAATATATTCTCCTTTGGCAGTAGTCGGGCGAATCGGTCGAAAGTAGCTTGCAACTGTGTTCTTCCCGTTCCGAAGAGGTCTACGAACTGCTTGGGGTACTGTTCCCTGCTTACGGGCCATAATCGCCTTCCGCGTCCTCCTGCCAATATGATGCAGAAGTTTTTCTTATCTGTTATTTCCATCTAGTGGTTCTTAGTAGCATTTTGCTGCTGCGAAGGTACGCATTATAAATGATACGCCCAAATATTTTCACTTTTTTTACTTTTTTACCTCCTTATCTTTAATATTTTCACTAATATCCTTTGCCATTTCAAAATTTTGTTGTACCTTTGCGCCCGATTTGGAGAACCCAGCAGCGTAAGGTACAAGCCCAGATGGCGGAATCGGTAGACGCGCTGGTCTCAAACACCAGTGGGGCAACCCGTGCCGGTTCGACCCCGGCTCTGGGTACTACGAGGGCTCTCCAATCGCTCAGTGCTGCATCTCCCCGATCGCAGCACTTTTTTATTTCCCCCAAATTAAGCTCCTTTAGGCATGCAATCATGCAAACGTTTGCACTTTGAAAGGGCAAATAACACGGCTTTTCGCGGACAACGAAAGTGAATAATTCGTATCTTTGCACAAAGAAAAAATAACTAAAAGCAATTTCGGATATGAAGATCATTTTCAATCTCGAGTACCAGACCACCTTCGGAGAAGAACTGGCAGTAAACATCATTATGGATGGAAAGACAGAGCAGCACAAGATGGGAACACTTGACGGACTGCACTGGACATGCGACCTGAGCAAGGCCGTGAAGACATGCGCGTACATTGATTATTATTACAGCGTGATGCGTGGCGACAGCGAAGCCCGCCACGAATGGCTGGTAGAGCCCCACCGACTGGAGCTGAACGCCAAGAAGGGCATCTGCTACAGAGCCTACGACCACTGGCTGGACATCCCAGAGGATGCCTTTATGTACTCTACGGCTTTCACGGAGTGCGTGGCTGCCCGCGAGTTGCACATGGGCAAGGAAACGGAATTCGCCAAGACGGTAAAGCTGAAGGTGCGCGCCCCGCAGTTGCGCAACAACGAGCGACTGGCCATCATAGGAAGTGGTGAGGCTCTTGGCAACTGGGAGGCCATCCGTGCCATCAACATGGCCGAGCATGAGAACAACGAATGGGTAGTCAGTCTCGATGCAGGCACATTGCCCCAAACGTTCGAGTTTAAGTTTGTAGGCCTCGACGAGGAGATAGACGTAACGCCACTCTGGGAGAACGGCATGAACCGCACGGTTAGTCTGCCGGAAATGGAAGCGGGCGACGTAGTGGTGTACGAACTTGCACAGGCTTTCTTCCCCGTTTACCCTTGGAAGGGCGCTGGAACGGTGATTCCCATCTTCTCGCTCCGTAGTGAGGGAAGCTTTGGCGTAGGTGACTTCGGCGACCTGAAGATGATGATCGACTGGTGTGCAAAGACCAAGCAGAGAGTATTGCAGGTATTGCCCATCAACGATACGAACATCACCCACACCTGGCAGGACTCTTACCCCTACAACAGCATCAGCATCTACGCCCTGCATCCGCAATACACGGACCTGCGCCAGTTGCCTGAGCTGAAGGACGAGGCTAAGCGCAAGGCATTCGAGGCTTTGCGCCAGGAATTGAACGCCCTGAAACAGATAGACTACGAGCGCGTGAACAACGCCAAGATGGACTATCTGCGCGAGATTTATGCCCAGGAGGGAGCCAAGACCCTGAAGACTAAGGCCTTCAAGGACTTCTTCGAGCAGAACAAGGAGTGGCTGGTGCCCTACGCTGCCTTCTGCCACTATCGCGACCTTTACGGAACGGCCACCTTCCAGGACTGGCCCGACCACCACGAGTTGCCCGCCAAGGAGCGCGAGTCAATGACCAAGTCGACCACTAAGATATATAAAGAGGTGGCATTCTGGTATTTCATCCAGTTCAATCTGGACCAGCAGATGCGTGCTGCCCATAAGCATGCCCGTAAGCAGCGAGTGATTCTGAAGGGCGATATCCCCATCGGCATCAGTCGCGACGGTGTGGAGGCTTGGGTAGAGCCTAAGTACTTCAACCTGAACGGTCAGGCTGGAGCCCCACCCGATGCTTTCTCAGTAAACGGACAGAACTGGGGATTCCCCACCTATAACTGGGATGCAATGATAGAGGACGGCTGTTCGTGGTGGGTTCGCCGTTTCCGCAAGATGGCGGAGTACTTCGATGCCTACCGCATAGACCACGTGCTGGGCTTCTTCCGCATCTGGGAGATTCCCATCGACGCCGTTCACGGATTGCTGGGTCAGTTCTCGCCCTCACTGGGTATGACCCGCGAGGAGATTGAGGCCTACGGACTGCAGTTCCAGGAGGACCTGTTCCTGAAGCCCTTCATCGCTGACTGGACACTGGAAAAGATTTTCGGCGAGAAGGCTCAGTATGTGAAGGATACCTTCCTGAACCACGCCCACGACGACATCTGGGAGATGAAGCCCGAATACGACACCCAGCGTAAGGTGGAGGCCGCCTTCAAGGGCAAGACAGACCAGGAGGACCTGAACCTGCGCGACGGACTTTACGCACTGATCAGCGACGTACTCTTTGTACGCGACAGGAAGAGCGACAACAAGTTCCACCCCAGAATCGGTGTGCAGAACGACTTCATCTATCAGGCGCTCTACGACAACGATAAGTACGTGTTCAACAACCTGTACAACGACTACTTCTATCGCCGTAACAACCAGTTCTGGTATACCGAGGCCATGAAGAAGCTGCCTAAGCTGACTCAGGCCACCCGTATGCTGGTATGTGCAGAGGATCTGGGTATGGTGCCCGATTGCGTGCCCTGGGTAATGAACGAGCTGAAGATTCTGAGCTTGGAGATCCAGTCGATGCCCAAGGACAATACCGTTCGCTTCGGCCATCTCTCGAGGAATCCCTATCGCTCCGTTTGCACCATATCAACCCACGATATGTCGACCCTCCGTCAGTGGTGGGACGAGGACGAGCAGCAGACTCAGGAGTACTTCAACACGATGCTCTATCGTGGTGGAGCCGCTCCTCATCCCCTGCCCGACTGGCTGGCTAAGGACATCGTAAGTCGTCATCTCACATCGCCCTCGATGCTCTGCCTGCTGTCGTTCCAGGACTGGATGAGCATCAGCGACAAGCTCCGTCTGCCCGACCAGAACGCCGAGCGCATCAACATCCCCGCCAACCCACGTCACTACTGGCGTTATCGCATGCACCTGACCATTGAACAGCTGCTGGCCGAGGATGACTTCAACAACGAAATCAGCACATTAATTATTTATAGTGGAAGAAAATGAAAAAGTTCCTTATCACAGCAATGCTCGCCTTGCCAATGATGGCAATGGCTGGAAGCATCAAGTCGCCTAACGGCAACATTGAGTTAAAGTTTTCGGTGGATAACACGGGCCGTCCCGTCTACGAGATGACCTACAAGGGACGCGAGGTGATCAAGCCCTCGCACCTGGGACTCGAACTGGCGAAGGACAAACACGCCTCGAAACACTTGAAGGAGACCGACCTGATGGATGGTTTCACCATTGCCAAGGAAGAGACCTCGACCTTCGATGAGACCTGGAAGCCCGTATGGGGCGAGACAGCCACCATCCGTAACCACTACAACGAGTTGGCTGCTACCCTGAACCAGTCCGCCACCAAGCGCGAAATCCTGATCCGTTTCCGCGTGTACGACGATGGTATCGGATTCCGTTACGAATTCCCCCAGCAGCAGGAGCTCATCTACTTCCTCATCAAGGAAGAGCGCTCTGAGTTTGCAATGGCTGGCGACCACAAGGCGTGGTGGCTCCCAGGCGACTATGACACCCAGGAGCAGGAGACTCAGGAGACTAAGCTCTCAGAGATTCGCGGACGTATGAAGGAGGCCATAAACTGGGGCAACTCAAGCGTGGCTGTGTTCTCAGAGACAGGTGTGCAGACCTCGCTGCAGATGAAGAGCGACGACGGCCTGTATATCAACATCCACGAGGCTGCATGTCAGGATTACGCCACGATGCATCTGGAGCTGGTTGACGCCCAGACCAAGGCTCTCACCACCCAGCTTGGCGGAGGCAGCAATGCCTATACCCCGAATCCCAAGCCATCGGCCTATCCACTGCCTCAGCCCTTCACCTTCGTGAGTCATCTTACCCCTGATGCCACAGGACTGAAAGGTGCCATGCAGACGCCTTGCGAGACACCCTGGCGCACAGTGATGGTATCGGATGATGCTCGCGACATGCTCTCGAACAATCTGATTCTGAACCTGAACGAGCCTTGTAAGATTGAGGATACCTCATGGATTCACCCCACGAAGTATTGTGGTGTGTGGTGGGAGATGATCGTGGGCCGTGGCTCATGGCATTACACCAACGACTTCCCCTCGATCAAGCTCGACCAGATAGACTGGAGCAGCGTGAAGCCCAACGGCGCCCACAAGGCTAACAACGAGAACGTGAAGCGCTATATCGACTTCGCAGCCAAGAACGGACTCGACGAGGTGTTGGTAGAAGGTTGGAACGTAGGTTGGGAAGACTGGGCCAACATGTGGAAGCGTGACGTGTTCGACTTCGTAACGCCCTACCCCGACTTCGACATCAAGATGCTGAACGAGTACGCCCATTCGAAGGGTGTGAAGATTCTGATGCACCACGAGACCTCTTCGAGCTCGCAGAACTACGAGCGCCACATCAAGGAGGCCTACGAGCTGATGAACAAATACGGCTACGACGCTGTGAAAACAGGCTATGTGGGTGATATCATCCCTCGTGGCGACCACCACTACTCGCAGTCGATGAACAATCACTACCTCTATGTGATCAAGGAGGCCGCCAAGCACCACATCATGGTCAACTCGCATGAGGCCACCCGTCCTACAGGATTGTGTCGCACCTGGCCTAACCTCGTAGGTGGTGAGAGCGCCCGTGGTACTGAGTACGAGGCCTTCGGAGGCAATCGCCCTGACCACACCTGTATCCTGCCCTTCACCCGTTTGCAGGGCGGACCGATGGACTACACCCCAGGTATCTTCGTAACCAAACTCTCAGAATGGAGCAACAACACCTCTTGGGCACGTATCACCATCGCTGGCTCGCTGGCACTCTATCTCACTATGTACTCGCCCCTGCAGATGGCAGCCGACCTGCCCGAGAACTACGAGAAGTTCGACGATGCCTTCCAGTTCATCCGCGACGTGGCTTGCGACTGGGACCAGAGTATTTATCTGGAGGCTGAACCTGCCGACTACATCACCGTGGCCCGTAAGGCCAAGGGAACCGACAACTGGTTCATCGGTGGCAAATGCGACGAGAACGGCCACAAGAGTACCATCAAGCTCGACTTCCTGGACAAAGGAAAGAAGTACGACTGCACCATCTACGCTGATGCGAAGGATGCGCACTATGAGACCAATCCACAGGCTTACGTGATTACCAAGAAGGTGGTAAGCGCCAAGGATGTACTGAAGCTGACGGAGGCTCCTGGAGGCGGTTTCGCCATCAGTCTCATCGCGAAGTAACAAGAAAACCTAACAATCTATGATATGAGCTGGAGAAAAACTATAGACCATATTGTAAACCCGGAGGTGCATACCCGCACCTCTCGGGCTTACGACTTAATCATGCTTCTGGCTATCGCAGCAGGTATCATTCCCCTGATGTTCAGAGGTCAAAGCACCTTCTTCTGGGCCCTTGAGGTGGGCGCATCGCTCTGTTTCATTGTGGATTATATCCTACGATGGTGCACAGCCGACTACCATTCAGAAAGGAGCCAGCTTGGTGCTTTTCTGATTTATCCCTTTACCCCGCTGGCCATTATCGACCTGTTGTCGATCCTCCCCATCTTCCACCTTCTCAACCCCACGTTCAGGGTGACGAGAGTGTACCGACTGATGAGGATCCTCAGGATCTTTCGCGTTATCAGGTATTATGAGCCGTTGAAGATAGTGTTGGCCGTTATCGAGAGACAACGCAGAACTCTGTGGACCGTTCTGGTACTGGCCCTCTTCTATATCTTCATCACAGCGCTTATCATGTTTAATGCAGAAGAGGAAATCAATCCTGCAACAGGACAGTTGCTGTTTGAGAACTTCTTCGACGCCTTTTACTGGGCAGCCTGTACCCTCACAACCGTGGGTTACGGCGATCTCTATCCGATATCTCATATCGGCCGTGTTATCAGTATCATCTCCTCTATGGTGGGCATAGCCGTTATCGCCCTGCCCTCTGGCATCATCACAGCAGGCTACATGGATGAGTTGAGTCGCAGAAACGAGAAAAAAGAAGAAACAAAACAATGAAGAAATTGATATTCGCAGGATTACTGGCCATGCTGTGGCCTCATAAGTCGACAGCTCAGGTATTTCAGGAGGTGAACTATACCCCTGGCAAAACCGTGTTTACCCTCTTCGCCCCCAATGATGCGAAGAAAGTTACCGTCCGCATCTATCAGGAGGGAAAAGACGGTAAGGCTTTGAAGACCGTTAAGATGTCGAGAGCAGGAGAAGAACTCTGGACTGCCACCATAAAAGGTGATCTGATGGGTAAGTTCTATACTTTCGACGTTGGTAAAGGCGAGTGTGCAGGTGTGTTTGCCAAGGCCGTAGGCGTGAATGGCAAGCGTGGTGCCATTATCGATATGAAGAAGACCAACCCAGAGCATTGGTGCTGCGACGAGCATCCTGTGGTGAAGTCGCCTGCCGACCTCGTGGTCTACGAGATGCATCATCGCGATTTCTCTATCTATCGTGCTGATGCCAAGTACCCAGGTAAGTTCCTGGCGCTAACAGAGCCTTGGGCCATCGACCACCTGAAGACCCTTGGTGTGAACGCCATCCACATCCTACCTAGCTACGACTACGGTTCTGTGGATGAAACCCGTCTCAATGAGCCACAATATAACTGGGGTTATGACCCTGTAAACTATAATGTGCCCGAGGGTGGTTACTCTACTGATCCCTATCAGCCAGAGGTGCGCATCCGCGAGTTCAAGCAGATGGTGCAAGCCCTTCACAAAGCCGGCATCCGCGTAATTCTCGACGTGGTATATAACCATACCTACGACATTGAGCACTCCAACTTCCAGCGCACATATCCGGATTATTTCTATCGCAAAACCTCAGACGGTGCTTATAGCAATGGCTCTGGTTGTGGTAACGAGACTGCCAGCGACAAACCCATGATGCGTAAGTTTATGTTGGAGAGCGTGAAGTACTGGATCAACGAGTATCATATTGATGGCTTCCGTTTCGACCTGATGGGTGTGCATGATATCCAGACCATGAACGAGATTCGCGCAATGGTTGATGAGATCGATCCTACCATCTACATCTATGGCGAAGGCTGGAGTGCTGGTAGTTGCGCCATCCCCAACGAGCAGTTAGGAATGAAGGCCAACATCCCTCAGATGCCCGCCATTGGTGCCTTCTCGGATGAGATTCGCGATGCCCTCCGTGGTCCGTTCTCTGATGACACCAAACCAGGTTGGCTGGGAGGAGCATCTGAGGAGGAAAGCATTAAGTTTGGCATTGCTGGTGCCATCGCCCATCCGCAAGTGGATATGACAAAGGTCAACTATTCGAAGGAGCCTTGGGCTCTCGAACCCACACAGATGATGAGCTACGTAAGTTGTCATGACGATATGTGTCTGGTAGACCGCCTGAAGGCCTCGATTCCCGGTATTTCCGAGGAGGAGTTGATTCGTCTCGACCTCTTGGCACAGACGGCCGTTTTCACCTCACAGGGTGTGCCCTTTATGCTCAGCGGCGAGGAGTTGTTGCGTACCAAACAGGGCGTTCATAATTCGTTTGAGTCGCCCGATGAGATCAACCGCCTGGACTGGAGCAACAAGGAGAAGTACCCACAGGTGTTCGAGTATTACAAGAATCTTATCCAGTTGCGCAAGAATCATCCTGCCTTCCGTCTGGGGAATGCCGACCTCGTACGTAAACATCTCGAATTCCTTGAGGTTCCCAAGGGCGTTGTCGCTTTCCGTCTGAAGAACTACGCAGGTCGCGATGATTGGCGCGATATTATCGTGATTCTCAATGCCAACAAGACATCGGCCGATGTCACCATTCCCAATGGCAACTATACCGTTGTATGCTGCGATGGTCAGATTAACGAACAAGGACTCGGCACCCTCAAGGGCGATAAAGCCGTAGTCGAGCCACAATCCGCAATCATTTTACACAACTAATATGAAACGACTATTTTATACTTTCTTACTCGTAAGCACAGCCCTCACCATGATGGCTGCCAAAAAAACAGTGATCGACCGTATTGAACCCACCGACTGGTACGTAGGGATGAAGAACCCAACAGTACAGCTTATGGTCTATGGTCAGGGCATTCGTGATGTGGCCAGTGTTACCACTGACTATTCTGGTGTAGTTATCGACAGTCTCGTACGTCTCGATTCGCCCAACTATCTGCTCGTGTACTTGAACCTGAAAGATGCCCAACCAGGCACGATGACACTGAACTTCGGAAAGACGAAGGTGCAGTATCAGCTGAAACAACGCGAAATGAGTGGCGACAAACGTATGGGCTTCACCAATGCCGATGTGCTCTATATGCTCATGCCCGACCGCTTTGCCCAGGGTGCCAATCATCCCAAACAGATTAAGGGTATGCGTACCTATGTGGAAGACCGTTCGAAGCCCTCACTGCGTCACGGTGGCGACCTGAATGGCATCCGTGAACACCTCGACTACTTTAAGGAGTTAGGCGTTACAGCCCTCTGGTTCACCCCAGTCATGGAAAACGACTCACCCGACTCAGAGAACGGTTTCTCCACCTATCATGGCTATGCCACTACCAACTACTACAAGGTGGATCCCCGCTTTGGTTCGAACGAGGACTATAAGCGTCTTTGCGACGAGGCTCACGCCAAGGGACTGAAGATTGTGATGGACATGATCTTCAACCACAGCGGTTTTGAGCATCCCTGGACCATGGACATGCCCACGAAGGATTGGCTGAACAAGCCCGAGTGGCTCAACGAGAAGCAGAGCGGACGTGATCCTATGACAGGCTTCACAGCCAACAGCGATGGCTCAGAACCTGCCAAGAGTGCCTATCTGCAGACTTCGTACAAGCTTACACCAATAGTTGACCCCTACGCTTCGAAACTCGACATCATGGAGACGGAAGAGGGTTGGTTTGTGCCCTCTATGCCCGACCTGAATCAGCACAATCCCCACCTCATGCGCTACCTCATCCAGAACTCCATCTGGTGGATTGAAACCGTAGGCATCGATGGCATCCGCATGGATACCTATCCTTACGCATACTCCAACGAGATGGCCAAATGGATGAAGGAGATCGACGAAGAATATCCCAACTTCAATACCGTTGGTGAAACATGGGTTACAGAACCCGCCTACACCGCTGCCTGGCAGAAGGATTCGAAGTTGTCCAAGGAGAACAGCTACCTGAAGACCGTCATGGATTTCTCGTTCTTCGACAAGATGAATCAGGCCAAGTACGAGGAGACCGATCCCTGGTGGAACGGACTGAATCGTCTTTATGGCTCGTTCGTATACGACTACCTCTACGCCAACCCGTCGAGCGTCATGGCCTTTATCGAGAACCACGACACCGATCGTTTCTTGGGCAATGGCTGCGATACGCTCGCTCTAAAACAAGCCCTTGCTTTATTGCTCACCGTGAACCGTATCCCCCAGCTCTATTATGGCACTGAGGTGTTGATGAACGGCACGAAGCAAGTAACCGATGGTAACGTGCGTAAGGACTTCCCAGGCGGATTCCCTGGCGATACTCACAATGCATTCACGAAGGAAGGTCGTACCGAGGCCGAGCAGGCTATGTTCGAGTGGACCAGCCGTCTGCTCCACTGGCGTCAGGGCAACGATGTCATCATCAAAGGTTCTCAGACTCAGTTCATCCCTTATCAGGGTGTCTACGTCATCGCCCGCCAATATCAGGGTAAGACGGCACTCACTGTGCTTAATGGCACCAGCAAGCCCGCCACGATGGACGTGAGTCGTTATGCAGAGGTCATCGGCTCTACCAAAGCAGCCAAGGATATCCTTACTGGATGTACTTTCGACCTCTCTAAGAATATCAACCTCGAGCCCAGACAAAGTCTGGTTCTGGAGTTTTAATTTTCGCTAAAAATTTGGTAAATTACCTAGTAATTTGTACCTTTGCCGAATGAATCAGTTCAAACGATCAATGAAGGCAATTGCGAAGCAAATCATTTTTACTACCATACTGACCCTTTGTGCCCCTGTAACAGCAGGGGCTCAGAGCGTTGTAAAGGAGCTGAAGGAGAATGTGAACCGTGCGGCTGGCATGTTCTATGCCCGTCCTATTATCGAGCATCATAAGGTCACCCCGACCCCCAAAGGTAAGAAGCCTTTCTACATCAACAACTATTGCTGTCCTGCCTCGTATTATCTCGACAAGGTAGAGTATTACAAGGACACCTACGACACCTTTGCCAAGGCCGACTCGCTGGGTAAGCTTACCACATTGGGTAAGGACGTATTCCATCGCATCGGTCTGTTGTGTCGCGAGGTCAACAATCGTGGTGGTGAGATAACGCCCAAGGGAGCTATGCAGAGCCGAGGACTCATGAAGCAGATGCTGATGCGTGTGCCCGGTATGCTCTCTCACGACACCTATTACAGCGTACATAGTGTGGTGGAGAACCATTGTATCATGACCATGCAGGAGGGACTCTTGCAGCTCTCTTCCATGCTGCAGCCCATCACGGCCCGCAGTAGGGCATCCGACAAGGGTATCCGTTATATGGCCCCACACGATGAAGAGTTGGCTGCCCAGGCCACCGACTCGCTCACCATGGCTCGCTATAATCGGTTCGCAGCCCTCAACACCAACGATGGCCGACTCATGCGTTCGCTCTTCAACGACATGAACTATGTGGTTACCAACATCGATGAAGCCCTGCTGGCCCGTCAGCTCTTTATCCTCGCAGGTAACTACCAGCATACCGACCTTGCCGGTCAGGTAACCCTTTGGGACATTTTTACGCCCGAGGAGATCCACCAGCACTGGCGCAAGCAGAATGCCTGGCACTACATCAACTACGGTGGTTGCACGCTCAATGGTGGCTATCAGGCCTACACCCGTCGAGCCGTATTGCGTAACATGATGCACATGGGCGACAGCATCATCAACCACAAAACCCCATTGATGCACCTGCGCTATACTTACGAGAATGTAGTCATGTCGCTGGCTTGCCTGATGGAGCTCGATGGTGTGGGCATCCACACGGCCAACCTCGACTCGCTCGAGGATTACGGTTGGGCCAACTACCGCATCGCCCCCCTCGGAGGCGCCATCACGATGGTCCACTATCGTAGTGAGATTGGCGATCCCGATGTGCTGGTCAAGGTATTATTCAATGGTCATGAGGCCAAATTACCCATTGAGACCGATTGCTTCCCCTATTACCACTGGCAGGAGGTAAAGCGCTACTATCTGCGCAAACTCTATCGTTACGAAAACAAGCGACTCAACAATAAAATAAGCTCACGATGAAGGCGAAGACTCTATACTTGATAGCAATACTATTCACTATCCTCTGTTCACTATTCACTCCCTCTGCGATGGCTCAGGGCGTGAGGGATCTGATCCAGCAACATCCGTCATACGCCTCGTGCAACTACCACACCTATCCCGATACCATCACCGCCGTGCTCACCCCGGCCCCTGCTGGCAAGAAGCCCTTTTATATCTCGCACTACGGACGTCATGGCTCGCGTTACATTAATAGCCGCAGTGGTTACGATATCCCCTATAGAATGATGGAGCAGGCCGACTCGCTCGATGAGTTGACACCTGCTGGCCAACAAGTCTTCAACTATATGGATAACATCATGCGCGACACCGAGGGCCGTTGGGGCGAACTCACGGGCTATGGCAAGCAGCAACTGCAGAACATCGGCCGCCGCATGGTTCAGAACTTCCCCGAGGTGCTCTGTCCGGGTGCCAGGGTTACGGCCGTCAGCACCATCGTACCCCGTTGCATCGAGTCTATGGGTTCGTTCACCATGGAGATGCTCCAGGTATGCCCCCAGCTCCAGATTACCATGGAAGCCTCGAAGCGCAACCAGTGGTACTTGAACTACCAGGACCGTAAGCTGCGTAAGAACTACATGACGCCCGAGGCCCAGAAGGCCTACGATGCCTATACCGCCTCGCGCTTGGGTAACACCCGCCTGATGGAGGTCATCTTCAAGAATCCCGATATCGTAAAGGAGATTGTCGACGAGGAGTACTTCAACTACTACCTCATGAAGATGGGACTCTTCCAACTCAATACCAACTACAACCGCGAGACCCACATCATGAGCCTCTTCAACATCGACGACCTCTACCGCATGTGGCAGATTGACAATGCCCTGTGGTACATCCAGCATGGCGCCTGCAAACTCAATGGTGGTCGTCAGCCCTATAGCCAGCGTTATCTGCTCAAAAAACTCATTACCGATGCCGACAGCTGCATCCAGCTCGAAAAGCCGGGAGCCCAGTTGCGCTTTGGCCATGAGACGGTGCTCTTCCCGCTGGTTTGTCTCATGGGCATCAACGGCTTCGACCTTGAGACTGACAACCTTGAGGAACTCGAAGAGAAGGGCTGGTGGTGCTCCAACGTGTTCCCCATGGGTTCCAACCTCCAGGCCATCTTCTATCGTACTGACAAGAACGATCCCGATGTGCTCGTAAAATTCCTGCTCAATGAGGAAGAGGCCAGCCTACCCGTGCCCACCGATTGCGCTCCCTACTATCATTGGAAGGACGTGCGGCAATACTGCCTAGACAAACTTGAACGGTATAAAAAGAAATAGCAATAACATCACAATAACAAAAACCTATAGATATGAAACAAACAAGACTATTAATCTTCGTACTCACAGCCCTCACGTTCTTTGCGGGTTGTGACAGGTTTGACAAAATGAAACACGACCCTCAGGCCGACAAGGATATCGAAGCCGCCTATAAGGCCCGCGACTATCAGAAAATCATCGATCTCGCTGATAGTTTCCAGCAGTCGGGTGCCATGGCCGATGTCAAGGCCTACTATTGGCAGGGTTATGCCCGAGATCGTATGCAGCGCCATCTCTCTGCCGAATACTTCTGGGGTCGTGCCATCAAGGCCGCCGAGGAGTCGAAAGATCCTGAGGAGATAGAGTTCTTTACCAGATCGGCTGCACGCCTGGCAAACATGCTCACTACTCGTGGCGACTATGAAGGTACGGTAAAGAAGACGCTGCCCGTTGTAAAGCGCCTCGAGGAATTAGGGTGCGACTCCACCAGCGACTACGTCAATCTGCTCATCTATATCGGCTGCTGTCAGCTAGGCCTTGGTATGTCGGGCGACACCATCGACAACAGTTTCTATGCCGCTTATAAACGGCATGATGACGAGATTGAGAACAAACATAACGACCAGTCTTATAAGAACGCCTTCGCAGGCCTCATCAACATTGTATATGCCTTTAACGAGACCCGCCATTTCGACGAGGCTTTGAGGTGGAACGAGCGCTATGGTAAGATTATTACCGAGTACGAACAGCGTAACGATGTGGATGGCAACTATGTGGACAAACAATGGGCCCGCTATGATATCTATCAGGCCATTGCTCTCGCAGGACTCAAACGTCAGGAAGAGGCAGAAAAAGCCTTTAGCGATTACCTTAGCACTGCATTCAGTAAGACGCCTGAAGGTCGTATTGAGGCTAACAAATACCTGGAGCCCGAAGGCCGCTGGACTGAGGCTGCAGAGAACTATGAAAGTCTCGACAAGATAGTAGAGCATAGTAACTCTAAATTCTCGCTCGAAAGCATGCAGAAGGCTGCCCTGAAGAAATATCGCGCAAACCTTATGGCAGGTCGTCGCGACACCGCCATGGCCGTCAGTATGCAAATCAGTAACATGCTCGACTCTGCCATCGCCCGTTCACGACGTCTCGATGCTCAAGAACAGGTAGACATCCAGGACAAAGAGCTCCAGTTTGCTCAACAGCAGGCAGCTGCAAATCGTCGCCACATCATGGGTATTCTCGGCATTGCAGCCCTCATAGCATTCCTCCTCATGCTCGTCATCCTCTTCCTTTATAAAAAACTTCATGGAGCGAAGCGCTCACGCAAGAATCTTGAAACGGCCTACAATCAACTCGAGAGCGATGCTACGGCCCGGGAGCGCAAGGAGAGTGAGGATCGCATTGCTCGCGACATCCAGTTGGCCATGTCGCCCCGCGAGTTATCCCCGCATAAACACCTTACTATTGCCGCCACTCCGTTGAGCGAACAGAATACTGACAGCGGACTTTACGAACTCGCTATGACTGGCCCCGACCAACTATTATTCTGCATTGCAGATGCTTCGAGCAACAGTGATGTCCACGCCTCGCTAGCAACTGCTTTGGTCAAGGCTCAGTTCCGTTCTTTGCTCTGCGTTGAAAACGATCCTCAACGCATTATCTCAGCTATCAACGAGGCTATGGCACCCAACAAGTTCGCACCCGTTACTCTTTTTGTGGGTCTGCTCGATCTTGCTACTGGCAAGTTGCGTTTCTCTAATGCCGGCCACCTGTCGCCACTGATAGCAGGTTCCGAGATTTCTCTCCTGCCCGAGTGCGACGATGTAGCCATCGGCATGGAGTCTGGCCATTCATATAGCGTAAAGGAAGTCGATTTGGAGCCCAACACCATCATCCTACTCTACTCAAATGCCCTTGGCGAAGCCCGTAGCACAGGTCGCAAGAAATTTGGTGAGGGACAGATGTTAGGCGAAGCCCTCCAACTGAAGAAGACCGGTGGCACACCTGAGATTTTCGTTACCCGCCTTACCGACTCCGTCCACCGTTTCACTGGTAAGGAAATCGATCCTACCATGATAGCCATCCAGTACAAATAAATAATAATCCCCAGCCACTTGGCCGGGGATTATTATTGTTATGCTTTTACTGCCGTTGTTCATGCTCATGCATGTAGTCACGGGGCGACATTCCGTAGTATTTCTTGAAAACGGTAGAGAAGGAGGCCGAGTTGGAGAAACCACAGGCGTACATCACCTCGGTAACGTTCATGCCCTGGGTAGTTAGCAATTGAGCAGCCTTCTTCAAGCGGATGTTACGAATGAAATCGTGAGGTGTCTGACCCGTTAGTTCCTTCATCTTACGATGGAGATGTACGCGGCTGATACCAGCCTTGTCGGCTATCATATCGACACTGAGGTCGGAATTGCTCAGGTTCTTGTTGATGCACTCCATGATGCGCTCCAACAACTTCTCATCGGGCGACTTGAGACGTATCTCGTTCACCTGCTCTTCGAGTTCATCGTTACGCTCGTACTTAAGGCGTAACAGGCGTCTAGCGCTGATAAGATTATGGATGGTGCGACGCAGAATGTCCATATTAAATGGTTTCACGATATAGGCGTCGGCACCCGTCTCAAGACCCTCAATCTTATCCTCATCACGGCTCTTGGCAGTGAGCAGAATGACTGGTACGAAGTTAGTATTGGGGTTAGCCTTGATCTTGGAACAGAGCTGATGACCATCCATCTCAGGCATCATGACATCGCTAATCACAAGGTCAGGCACAGTGCGGAGCGCCTCACTCAGTGCTTCACGACCATTGATGCAGGTATGAACATCATAGTCGTTCTCGAGTTCATGCTCAAGGTAGGTACGTATCTCGTCGTCATCCTCGGCAATGACAATGGTGAGACGGCGCTTGTTAGGAATTTCCACGGGGGCAGCCTCAGTTTCTTCGGCAACGAGTTCTTCCTCGATGGGCGGCAACTCGGTAGCCAGAGCCTCAGCCTCCTCAACAGTTTCAATCATCTCCTCAGATGAGAGATGGGCATTGCCTAACGGAATGGTGATAACGAACTCGCAACCCTGACTGAGGTTATGGGCAGAAATGGTACCATGATGGAGTTCGACGAGTGAGCGAGTCAGGTCGAGGCCGATACCAGTGCCGGCATTGCGGTCGTTGGCCGTAGAAGCGGTCTGATAGAATCGCTCGAATATCTTATCGAGCTTATCCTCTGGTATTTTCTCACCATTGTCGCTCACAGCAATGATGGCATTCTGAGCATCATGAGTAAGTCGAATATCTACCTCGCCACCCGTTGGGGTATACTTGAAAGCATTGGAGAGGATATTCATAATAACCTTATCGAAATTCTTACGGTCAATCCAAACGGGCAAACGATCGATATCGTGATCGTAGGTAAGGCGTATCTGCTTGGCCTTAGCCTGATTCTCAAAGAGGTCGTAGATATCCTTGATGAAGGCCACGAGGTTGGTTTCCGACATGCGCATCTGCATCTGCCCCTTATCAATCTTTCGGAGGTCCATCATCTGATTGATAAGACTCAATATTCGCTCGGCATTGCGTTTGATGGTCTCATACACATGACGACGGTTGGGGTCATCGTCATTCTTGATGAGTGATAGCAATGGAGTGACAATGAGCGTCATAGGCGTACGGATTTCATGACTCATGTTCATGAAGAAACGCAATTTGGCCTCACCCATCTCCTCAGCATGGATATGGGCCTGCAGACGGAGGTTATTCTGCTCACGATGACGGCGATAGGCCAGATACTGCCAAACAAAGAGACCGAAGATGACGCAATAGAAGAATACGGCCCATGCGGAGCGGTACCATGGACTATGGATGACCACGGTAAACTCGCGCTCAGGGGTTTCTGTATTATTGCGCTCAGCCTTGACACGGAAGCGATAGGTGCCCTCAGGCAGATGGGAGAACGTAAGTACATTCAGTCCCTGCTGCAGACGAACAAAAGGCTCGCCGTTGATACTATATAAATAAGATATGTGTTCAGGGTTCTCGTAAGTAAGGGTGGAGAACTGCACAGCAAAGGTATTATCGTGGTAGTCGAGCTCGAAACGGGTACTACGGAACACGGTGGTATCGGTAATCTGGTAGCTGCCAGAACGGGCATTACCACCGATGGGAGCGCCATTGACGGTGAACGCAGTAAGCTGAACACGAGCCGACCAATTGCTCTGAGTAATGTCCTGCGGACGGAACCAGGTAATGCCACCCGTACCACCAAAAAGCATTAGCCCATCGGGAGAAGCGAAAGAGGCTCCATCGCCAAACTCATTGCTCTGAAGTCCATCGTCGGCAAAATAGTTCTGGAACAAACCTGTCTTGGGGTCGAAGCACGACAGGCCGTGATTGGTTCCTATCCACAAGCGACCATTAGGATGGCGCTCAATGGCACCAACACCATTATCGGGTAGACCCGCCTCAAGCATATAGTGCTTCAACACCTTTCCGTCGAGGCTATAACAATAGAGACCGTTATTCGTACCCAACCAGATGCGACCATCATACTCACGGGCTATACGAACAGGCTGACTGTAGTTAGGACAGTTCGTTCCGAATGTCTTCACCCAACTCTCGCTTTCAATGTCGAGACAGCAGAGGCCCATCGACGTAGAGACGTACACTCGCTTCCCGTCGGGTGATACGGACACCTGCGAGACATAGTTGTTGGTAATACTGTTTACCTTACGATCAGTCTCGGCACCTTCCTTCAACATATAGCGTTTCAGGAAATTGCCCTTGGAGTCCATGCAAATCAAACCATATTTCATCGTGGCAAGCCAAAGACGACCCTGAGGATCGCAGTCCATATCCATCACGATAAGATATTTATCAGCAGGATAATCAACAAAGTGGAACTTCTGGGTGACGGGGTCTATCCAGCCAAAACCATCACCATAGGATCCTACCCAGATGTGGCCCTCTTTATCTTCGGCCAGCGACATGATTGTGGAGGGTACGTCAGCGGAATAATGCTTCAGTAAATGGAATTGGTTATCCAAGCTATATAGTCCGTCTTTATCGGTGCCTACCCATACACGGCCATGACTATCGAGCAGAGTACTCACAACACAAGCGCTACCCAAAAGGTTACGATCGCCCATCTTATAACCCATATAGTTGAAACCACGGAAGGCAATAGGCTGCTTGTAGATACCTTTCTGCAAGAGTCCAAACCAGAGGTTACCACTTTTATCCTCTGAGATGGAGTTGACTTTACTGCGAGAGAGATTTACCTCCATGCTGAAGAAAGGATTATCGAGCACGTGATCGCTCTCGGGCTCGTAAATAGCAATACCCTGACCGTCGTAGCCAATGATAATACTGCCGAAATGGTCACAGAAGAGAGCCGATACGGAGTGTCCGTTGGTGCCCTCGATATGGACGAAATCGGAGCCTTGGAGACGGAAAACACCTGCGTTGTTGGTACCTACATAGATAACGCCTTCGTGATCCTCGCAGAGATTACTAAAGTGGAGGTCAGTGCGATCGGCAAGATAGCGCTTCACCTTCTGACCATCGTAGCACAATAAGCCCTTGCTATCGGTAACAAGCCACAAACGGCCTTTCTTGTCCTCAATCATCGAGTTTATCGTGTGTAAGTCGGCCAAAGCACCCCCTATCTGCTTTGCATGGGTCTTATCAGTAAACTTCATGACGCCCAGTCCGGAGGTTCCTGCCAGCACGTCACCATTGGCACGCTCAAGGAAACAGGTGGCATAGCAACTGCCCTTCTGTCCCTTCAGGTCGGTCATCGTAACATTATAGAAGGTACGACCGTCCCATGTTTGCAGAGCGCCATACATACCAAAGTAGAACATACCATTGCGATCCTGCATAATGGTATTTACATAATTGCTAGCAAGGGTCTTATCGGTCTCATTCTCACGACGTATCACACGAAACTGGTATCCGTCGTATCGATTAATACCATCACGGGTAGAAGCCCACAGGAAACCCTCACTATCAATATACACCTGCGTAACAAACGAACTGGAGAGTTGTTTATCGGGATTAAAGAATTGGCCCATCTGAGCGCGAGAGCTCACGGATAGGAATAGCGATATAATAGTTAGTAATGCTTTAGGCCACATGCTTTGTGTAATCTAAATTTTGGGGCAAAGATACTACTTTTTTGTAATTGCTGCAAGAAAATGAGCCAAAAATTAAAGTTCATGAAACATATTTGATTGCATATTTGGAGGAAAATGGCTATCTTTGCACCCAAAATCATTAATAAACCACATTATGAAAAGGTTATTCAATAAACTAACTTATTTAGCCATCTTAACGTTATTGGCTCTCATCCCTGTAGAAGGTATGGGTGCCGACGAGTTCGTAACATTCCAGCAGGCAACAGGCACTTGGCAGCTGAAAGACGTTTCCATCAGCTACGCCGACGGAGAGCACAGTTGCGTGCATCGTGCCATAGCAAGCCTTCAAAAAGACTTCGAAGCCGTGATGGGAGTATCTCCCATGCGAAGCATGGGAGATGCGAAGGTTCTGATCGGCACCTTAGGTGTTAATCCTCAGATTGACCAGTGGGTGAAGCAGGGCATACTCCGCGACTTGAAGGGTAAGACGGAGAAATATATTATCAAAACAATTAATGGCCAATTGGTTATAGCCGGTAGTGACAAACGTGGAACTGTGTATGGTATCTATGAACTGTCGCGCCAGATAGGTGTGTCACCCTGGTACTATTGGGCCGATGTACCTGTGGAGAAACACGCAGAACTGTTTATCCGTGAGGGCGAGTATACCGATGGTGAACCAGCCATACGCTATCGCGGACTATTCCTGAACGACGAGGCGCCCTGCCTGACCACATGGGTAAAGAATACCTTTGGCACCAACTATGGTGGTCACGACTTCTATGAGAAGGTGTTTGAACTCATCCTACGATTGAAGGGAAACTATTTATGGCCTGCCATGTGGGGCTGGGCTTTCTATGCCGACGACCCCGAGAACCTGAAGACTGCCAACGCCATGGGCGTGATGATGGGTACATCGCACCATGAGCCTATGGCACGTAATCATCAGGAGTATGCTCGCGACCGTAAAGGATGGGGTGCATGGAACTACTCTACGAATAAGGAGAATCTGGACCGTTTCTTCCGTGAAGGTATTGAGCGCATGAAGTGTACTGACGACATTGTGACCATCGGTATGCGTGGCGATGGCGACGAGGCCATGGGCAATAGTACCGACACAAAACTACTGGAAACGATCATCGAAAACCAACGTCGTATCATCAAGGAAGTAACGAAGCGCCCCGCCAAGGAAACACCCCAGATATGGGCCTTATATAAAGAGGTACAGGACTATTACGATGCTGGTTTGCGTGTACCAGATGATGTAACCATTCTGCTTTGCGATGACAACTGGGGTAACGTGCGTCGTATTCCTAATGCAGAGGAGAAAAAGCGCAAAGGCGGATGGGGACTTTACTACCATGTGGACTATGTAGGTGCCCCCCGTAATACGAAGTGGATCAATGTCACCCCCATCCAGAACATGTGGGAGCAACTGCAATTAGCATACAATGGTGGCATCCAGAAGTTGTGGATCCTGAATGTAGGCGACCTGAAGCCCATGGAATATCCCATCCAACTGTTTATGGATATGGCATGGAATCCCACGAAATACAACGTGGACAATCTGCTCGATCACCCCAAGGCATTCTGCGCAGAGAGCTTAGGCGAAGATCAGGCTGAGGAAGCTGCACAGATCCTGAACTTAGTGAGTAAATACAACGGACGCATTACCTCAGAGATGCTCGATGCCCGTACCTATACAACCGATGAGTTTGCACAGGTGGTAGGCGAGTATCAGGCGCTGGAGACTCGCGCCCTGCGCCAGTTTATCACCCTAAAACCTGAGTATCGTGATGCTTACCGTCAAATCATCCTCTTCCCCGTACAGGCCATGGGTAACATCTACGAGATGTACTACGCCCAAGCTATGAACCACAAATTAGCTGCCTTGGGCGATCCTGATGCTAATTGTTGGGCAGAGCGTTGTCGCCAGGCCTTCAAGCGAGACTCGCTGCTGAACCTGCAATACAACAAGGAGATTGCCGGTGGTAAATGGGACGGCATGATGATACAGAAACACATCAGCTACAGAATATGGAATGACAACTTCCCCAAGGATGTGTGTCCTGACCTGAAAGTTGTTCCTACTCCAGAACAAGGTCCCACCTTCAGTCCTATACACGGCTATATCAGTATCGAAGCAGAACACACCTTTAATCGTTCGGATGCATCAAATGCGAAGTGGACTGTGATTCCATACATGGGGCGTACGCTCAGTGGCATCGCCCTGATGCCATACACCGTAGGCACGGATAACGCAAAGTTGGAGTATCGTTTCAAGGCTGAAGGTCAGAAGACGGTCAAGGTCCACATCATTACCAAATCGACACTCGACTTCCTCGACAAGGGCGGCCTCGTCTATGATGCAGCCATCGACAATGGAGAGCCCATAAGCGTAAATTTCAATAGTAACCTGAACGAGAAGCCTGAGAATATCTACAGCATCTACTACCCCACCGTAGCCTTACGTGTGGTGGAGAAAGAGGTGGAGTTGCCTATCTCTGGCGATGGCGAATTCCATACGCTCACCCTCCATCCACAGGATCCTGGCATCGTGTTCGAAAAGATCGTCATCGACCTGGGTGGCTATCAGAAACAGTATTTGTTTGGAAACGAATCACCAAAGACATATAAATAATGAAGATTGTTGATGCACACAGCCATTTATGGCTGAAACAAAATACCACATGGAATGGTCTGCCTATCAAATCGAAGCGGAATGGCCGTTCCATTTTCCTTGGAGAGGAGGTACAGATGATTCCGCCATTTATGATCGACGGAAAGAATACCGCCGAGGTTTTCCTGTCGAATATGGACTATGCTCAGGTATCGGCTGCCGTCGTGGTTCAAGAGCTTATTGACGGCAATCAGAATCATTATCTGCAGCAAGTGAGCGAGAAGTATCCTGATCGCTTTGTAACATGCGGTATGGTAAACTTCTTCCAACCCAACCTCCCCTTACAGGCTCAGGTGCTCATCGACAGTGGATTCAAAGGACTGGCCATCCCTGGTCACCGACTACTGACGGATGAACTCCAGATACGCCTAAATGACCCAGAGATGATGCGGATGTTCCACATGATGGAAAACCACGATATATTTCTCTCCATCACCCTTGCCGATGGTAAGCAACAAACAGAAGAACTTCGCGAGGTCATCAAGGAATGCCCAGGGTTACGTATTGCCATTGGCCACCTAGGCATGGCGAACCCACCTCAGGGTCCTATTTGGGAGAATTCAGACTGGAAACAACAGATGATGTTAGCCAATTACGACAACGTGTATATTGAATCAGGCGGCATCACTTGGCTCTACAATAGCGAGTTCTACCCCTTCCCATCGGCTGTACGCGCCATTCGTGAAGCTGCTAGCTTAGTAGGCATGGAGAAACTCATGTGGGGCAGCGACTACCCCCGTACCATCACGGCTATCACCTACCGCATGTCGTACGACTTCATCCTGAAGTCAACGGAGCTCTCCGACCATGAGAAAGAGCTCTTCCTGGGCGAGAACGCGCGACGCTTCTATCGCTTACAGGATCTCATAGAACTACCCTATATTAAGAATATGTCAGAATAAACAGAACACAGAATGAAACATTTACTAACCACTTTCGCCTTGGCTTGTCTGGGATTGACGGCCCTGGCACAGAATTCCACCTCCCCCAACGGGAAGATTACCATCGCTACTGCTGATAACGGACTCAAGGTGTGCTATCAGGAGCAAGTTGTACTCAACATCCCTGCCATCGGTTTTGAAGGTGCCTCGACATTATCTCAACTCAAGTTTGTGCGCGACGTAAACGATGATTATACCATGTTGGCAGGCAAACGTCTTCATGCCACCAATGCCGCTAAGGAGTATCAGGCCTCGTTGGGCGAGAACACCCGCATCGTAGTGAGACTCTATAACGACGGTGTGGCCTTCCGCTACGAGTTGAGCGGACTGAATGGTTGCAAGGCACCCAAGGAGTTGACTACCTTTCTCATCCCAGAGGGCACCAAGCGCTGGATGCAGAACTGGTGTGACTCTAACGAGGAACTCTTTCCCCTTGCCACTACGTATAAGGCAGCTCCTAATCGACGCCACTACGAGAAAAATGCCGACGGCTATGCCATCCATTGGGCTTATCCAGCCCTGCTAGAACCTGCTGAGGGTATTTTCGCCCTGATTAGTGAGGCAAACATTGAGCGTCGCCAGAGTGCCTCCACCATCTACAATGAGGGTGAACTCTATCGTGTAACACCTTCAGAGAACGAGGTTTCACTCACAGGCGATTGGCACACTCCCTGGCGTGTAGCCATCATCGGCAATCTGGCTGATGTAGTTGCCTCCACACTCATTACCGATGTGTCAGAACCTTGTCAGATAGAGGATACCAGTTGGATACAGCCTGGTGTAGTATCATGGATTTATTGGGCTTACAATCATGGTTCGAACGACTATAACATCATTTGCAAATACGTCGACATGGCAGCTACACTCCATCTGCCTTACGTACTCATCGATGCTGAGTGGGATGAGATGATGGATGGCAAGACTATTGAGGATGCCGTAGCCTACGCCAAATCGAAGAATATCAAGCCCATCATTTGGTACAACTCTTCCGTGGGTTGGATCGATGGTGCTCCCACACCTAAGTTCCGCCTCAACAAGCCTGAGGATCGCGAGAAGGAATTCGCCTGGTGCGAGAAGATCGGTGTGGCTGGTGTGAAGATCGACTTCTTCTCGGGTGAGAGTCAGATGAATATGGACTTCTGTCTCGATCTGCTCGAGAGTGCCTCAAAGCATCATCTGCTGGTAAACTTCCATGGAGCAGCTGTACCCCGTGGTTGGCAACGCACTTGGCCTAACCTGCTGAGTACAGAGGGTGTATATGGTGCTGAGTGGTATAATAACGTACCTACCTTTACCAAGGCAGCAGCCCGTCATAATGCTACTCTGCCCTTCACACGCAACGTCATTGGTCCGATGGACTATACCCCCTGCGCCTTCAGCGATTCACAGCATCCGCATATCACATCGAATGCCCATGAGTTGGCACTCACCGTACTCTATGAGAGTGGTTTGCAACATCTGGCTGATAAACCTGAGAGCTACTTTGCCCAGCCTCAGGAGGTACAGCAGTTCTTCGGACAACTGCCCACGATATGGGATGAAACACGTCTCGTAAGCGGATATCCTGGCGAGAGTACCGTCATAGCCCGTCGTCATGGCGACACCTGGTATGTGGCTGGTATCAACGGACGTGATGAAGCTCAGACACTCAAGACAGACCTGAGTTTCATTGGTGAGACCAAGAGTATCCAACTCTTTGCTGACGAGGCCGGCAAACCCTGGGTTATTACTAACCCCGCATCGCTGCCCTCAGAGATTATGTGCCAGCCCCGTGGCGGTTTCGTACTGGTTATCAAGTAAATCCATGAATCTATGAATAGATTTATCATCATCCTGGCTTCGCTGCTGGCAATTGGAGTAAAGGCACAAATAGCACCCTGTGGTCCATTGCCCAATGCCAACCAGTTGCGCTGGCAGGATATGGAGATGTATGCCTTTATTCATTATTCACTTAACACCTATACCGATCAAGAATGGGGGTTTGGCAATGAGGATCCCAAGTTGTTCAATCCCTCTAGTCTTGATTGTCGTCAATGGGCACGAGTCTGTAAACAGTCTGGCATGCGAGGCATCATCTTCACGGCCAAGCACCATTGCGGATTCTGCATGTGGCCCTCAGCCTATACAGAGTATTCCGTGAAAAACTCGCCTTGGAAGGATGGTAAGGGTGATGTTGTGCGCGAACTGGCTGAGGCTTGTCGCGAGGAAGGTCTCGAGTTTGCTGTCTATCTCTCGCCATGGGATCGTAACCATCCGGAATATGGACGACCAGAATACGTCACATACTTCCGCAACCAGTTGCGCGAGTTGCTCACCAACTATGGCGACATCTTCGAAGTGTGGTTCGATGGTGCCAATGGAGGCGATGGCTGGTATGGTGGTGCTAACGAGACACGCAAGATTGATCGTACCACCTACTACGAGTGGCCTGAGACTTACAAGATGATTCGTGATTTACAACCCAAATGCCTCATCTGGAACGATGGTAGCGATCGAGGCGACTTGCGCTGGGTAGGTACGGAAGCTGGTAATGTGGGCGAAACCAATTGGAGTCTGCTCTACCACGATGGCGAGGTGCCCTACCAGATGTTACATTATGGTGTGGAACAGGGCGATGTATGGTGTCCTGGCGAGACGAACACCAGCATCCGTCCAGGTTGGTTCTATCACGATGCAGAGAACGAACACGTGAAGAGTCTGTCAAAGCTGATGGACACCTATTATAAATCGGTAGGTCGTAACTCCACACTCTTGCTCAACTTCCCCATCGCCCCCAATGGCCGCATCCATCCCAACGATAGTCTGCGAGGCATCGCCTTCAAGAAAATGATTGATGAGGTGTTTGTGAAAGGGAAGGTGGTTTCTAAGATGAAACAATCGGGTCCATCCACGATTCTCGACTTTGGCAAGCCCACTTCTATCAATCGTTTCCTCGCAGAAGAAGACATTGCACAAGGCCAGCGAGTAAGTAAATTCTCGTTAGAAGCTGAGGTCGATGGAAAGTGGCTACCCTTGAAGGATGCCCTTGTGGATGAGGGCGATGGACTCACTACCATAGGTCATCGTCGCATCATCTGCTTCCCCACTGTTAAGGCCACGAAACTCCGCTTTACGATTCTTGACAGCAAGTGCGAGCCCATCATCAAGAAACTGGATGTTTACCTCGCCCCAGAACTCACAGCCGATATTCCTGATGCTGGCGAGAAGAAATCCTCTGCCCTTCACATTTTCTTCAGCTCGCCCATGCAGATGTTCATCGATTGGGATACGGAGCAGACCATCTCTACTTTCCGCTATCTGCCTCCACAAGGCGATGGTGTCATCACCCATTACACCCTCTGGGGTTCTACTGACTGGAGCAACTGGACCAAACTCGCCTCTGGCGAATTCTCCAACATCGTGAACAACCCCATCTGGCAAACCATTAAGTTCGCCCCCACCAAAATCCGCATGCTCCGCTTTGAAGCCGATCGCCTTCATTCAGGCACTCGCATGGGCTATGGCGACATTGAAATCAAATAAATCACCTCGGATAGGCAAAAACTGAGGCTAAAACAGTCACTTTAAGCCGTTGAAAGTCAGGTGGATATACTTTTAAAGGGTTGTTTTGAACGTTATAAGCAAATAAATTCTCTAGAGAATTTCGGACTTTACTACGTCAAAAGTCTAGGTTTACTCCGTCTAAACCTCCAAATTCTCTAGAGAATTTCCAAGGGGGCAAGTTTTACCCTCAAAGATTACCTTGTTTTTTCTTCGACTTTAGACAATCCATCGATAGGCAATAGATCATCTTTCGAGAGGCTTTTGTTAACATCTTCATCTTGAAGGATCCATGATGAAGGAGTAGTGATAGGGCTGATCAGCAGGGAGGGTGTACTGAGGAAGGGTACGTTTGCCCCAGGTATCAGCACCACCTACACCATGAATGTTGAAGTCGATATTGAGATTGACAAAGCGTCCACGCGTGATGTCGCTAGGATGACGTACATCTTCTAAGTCTTCCTCGCCATAGTCCCAAGCGCGGATGCAGAGAGGATTGTTGCCATCGATGCGGAGCTTCTGCTGAGTCGATGATATCTCGAACCAGCGGATGTCGCAGCGATTGCCATTATCCTGTGGGTGGATATACTCCGTTTCGTAATCCTTCAACGATGTTTCGTAGATGCCTAAGAAGGCTGATCGCTTGCGATCGGGATAGTTCTCCCACGGACCACGACCATAGTAACGGATTTGTGTGAAGTCCTTAGGCAAACGCATGCGTATGCCGAACTTAGGAAGAACAGGAAGCTCTACCCCTGCACGAGGCTTGTAATCCATCGTAACCATAATACGTCCATCGGCCTTGAGATCGTATGTCAACGTGAGGTCAGCAGCATCAAGGAGTGACATCTCCGCGATCACCTGATTGCCCAAAGCGCGAATGGACTTGATGGTACGTTTCTGAGCTGCATCTTTCCAGACGGCTGTACGCTCAGCAAAGTGGGCAGCATGCTGATTGTCGTTCTCAGGTTTCCAGAAGTAGGGCTCGAGGGGTGCCTGGAGCATCTCTTTGCCATCAACTATCCAAGAGGTGAGGGCACCTGTCTTGGAGATGGTGATGGAGCCATTCTCTGTAGGCGCCACAAAGCCATCTGCTGTTTCTTCTGCAGCAGCCTCTCTGCCAGCAAATGCAGCCCAGAACTCCTCCGTCTTCAGGATAAACTGCTCGCGAGCCACCACAAAACCTTCCTTAGCCCAAGGCATATCATGACGCAGACGGGCATAGACGTTCAGCACCAATTCAGGCTCATTGTAGGGGTAATAGGGATAAGGTATCTCGAATTTATCACCCTTGATTCTGGCTAACTCACCTGTCACGAGTTCACCATTATAATATGTCTCAAGGTAATACTCGTACTCATCGATAGAAGTAAAGTAATCGCGATTGATGATACGGATGGAGTCGCCTTCCTGCACAAACTGCAGAGGTTGGTAAACATATTGCACCTCGTAATAATGCGGATGGGGCTTACGATCAGGGGCGATGAGGCCATTGATACAGAAGGGACCATCGTTAGGCTGATCGCCAAAGTCGCCACCATACTTAAACTCAGTCTCGCCAGGAGAGAGTTTTAGTCCTTGGTCTACCCAGTCCCAAATGGCAGCACCACAGATGCTGGAGTCGGCATAGATCACATCCCAATACTCCTTGAGATTACCACAGGAGTTACCCATGGCATGGGCATATTCTCGCATCATGAAAGGCTTGTCGCTGACTTTCTGAGCCTCGCGACGCAGATCGTCAGGATAGAGATAGCTGTCGTCCCAAATGCAGCTGTAGCGACGATCGCTATCATAGAAAGGCGGACGGGTGGTATCGAGCTCCTTCACCTTATTATACATCGCTTCGATATTTGGACCAACAGCACCTTCATTGCCAAGACTCCAGAGGATGACACAGGGGTGATTGAAATCGCGCTTCACCAATGATTCGGCACGATCCACATGGGCCTGTTGGAAAGTCAGGTCCTCACCCATCACTCGATTAGCGTAGCCATAACCATGAGTCTCATGGTTGGCCTCGTCCATCACATAGATGCCCCAACGATCACAGAGTTCATAGAGGTATTCGCGATCAGGATAATGCGAAGTGCGCAAGAAGTTGACGTTGCCCTGTTTCATGAGTCGGATATCCTCCTCGTAGGTAGCGTTTTCGACAAAGCGCCCTGTCTTAGGATGATGATCATGGCGATTCACACCACGCAGCTTCACATTCTTTCCGTTGATCTTAAACACCTCGCCAACAACTTCCACCTTCTTCACACCCAGATGGTAGTCGAAATGCTCAATGACCTGCCCTTTCTGATTGCGTAACTCCACACTGAAGGGATAGAGGTTGGGCTTCTCGGCTGACCAAAGGAGGGGCTTGTTGATGGTATAATTAAGTGCTACCTTCGTTGTATCGCCAACAGACAATTGGCCGACAGTACCCTTTATCTCGTGATTGTCGATCTTCAATATGGCTTGCAGACCATCGACAGCCTTATCGCCAACATTGCAAAGACTGACTAAAGCCTTCACTTGTGCCTTGCTATAGTCTGCATTAGGCTCAGCCGTTACGTTATAATCGCTGATGTGTGTCAATGGACGTACCCACAACTGTACAGGGCGATAGATGCCTGAGAGGCGCCACATATCCTGATCCTCCAGATAGCTTCCGTCGCTCCAGCGATACACCTCGACAGCAAGACGGTTATTACCCTCGTCGACATACTTCGTGACATCAAACTCTGCTGGCGACATGGAGTTCTGGCTGTAACCCACCTTCTGACCATTTACCCAAACATAAAAGGCAGAGTGTACACCTCCAAAGTGCAGAATCAGATTCTTGGAGAGCATCTCCTTAGTAACATTAAACTGAGTAACATACGAGCCCACAGGGTTGCGATTCTCATAGGCCGTCCAGTCCTTTGGCGGCTCAGTTGTGACACTGGGACGATTCCTCATAAAGGGGTAATTGATATTAATATAAATAGGTGTACCATGACCCTGAGTCTGCCAGTTACCTGGCACAGTCACTTTATCCCATCCCGTTGCATCGTAATCATCACGATAGAAATCAACTGGGCGTTCTTCTGGGTTACGACTCCAATGGAACAGCCACTCGCCATCGAGGCTGATAATCTCCTTATGCGTCTTCTGCTTCGATGGCAGTTGCAGAGTGGCGTGATAAGGCAGTTTGTTGATGCCCAATACGGAGGGGTTCTCCCAATCGGGCATTTGTGCCTGGACTTCGGGAGTCAGTGAAGAAAGCAGCATAAGCAAAGCTGCTGTAAATTTGAGGTTTCGATTCATCGTTGTTAGAATTTTGGGGCAAATATAAGCAATAATCCGTTATCATGCTAAGATTTTACCGACTTCTTTTAGCATTATCTCGCTATTTTACAATTATCAGGCAAGTGTTGATACAAATTCCAAAGATTATGATACAATTACCCCTTGCAGAATAAAGATTTTATTGTATCTTTGCAGCCGAAACCTAATCATCATTATTTCGACATGAGAAGACTGTATATGCTGGCCGTAATGGCCATTGGTCTGATTCAGGCCAAAGCGCAGGAGGTGAAAGTGGAGTTTTTCACCCCTCAGATTGTGCATATTGTTAAGGGGCAGCCCACACAGACCCGTGTGATAACGGCGATACCTGATAACGCTGTTGCAAGCAAGCAGGGTAACACTTGGAAAAGTGAGGCACTCACCATAAAGCTGGATGCCAAGGGCAATCTAACTTTCCTCGACAGTAAAGGCAAGGTGCTGCTGAGAGAAAAAGACTATGACGTCAACGATGCACGCCAGACGTTCACCCTCGACAAAGGCGAAGCCATCTACGGACTGGGCACCATCCAGAATGGTAAGATGAATCGTAGAGGCGAGAAGAAACGCATGGAGCAGTCGAACCTAGAGGACTTCCAGAACGTGCTGCAGAGCATCAAGGGCTGGGGCATCTACTGGGAGAACTACTCACCCACGCTATTTGAGGATAATGCTAACGGCATGACCTTCGACTCCGAGGTTGGCGAGGGCATAGATTACTACTTCATGTATGGTGGCAATGCTGACGGGGTGATCGCCCAAATGCGTCATCTGAGTGGCGACGTACCTATGTTCCCCCTCTGGACCTACGGATTCTGGCAATCGAAGGAACGTTACAAGACAGCTGCAGAAACAGAGAGTATCGTGGATAAATATCGCGAGTTGCAGGTGCCTCTGGATGGTATCATACAGGACTGGCAGTACTGGGGAAGCAACTATCTTTGGAATGCGATGGATTTCCTCTCTGAGGATTTCCAGAAAGGTCCGCAACTCATCAAGAACGTACATGAGAAGCACGCCCATTTCATGATTTCTATCTGGGCAAGCTTTGGGCCACAGACAAGACAGTTCCGCGAGTTGGATGAGAAAGGACTGTTGCTGCCTATCGAGACTTGGCCCCAGAGTGGCATCTCACATATCTGGCCCCCTGTGATGGAGTATCCCTCAGGTGTGAAAGTATATGATGCCTTCAGTCCCGTGGCACGTGATATCTATTGGAAATATCTGAAAACGCTCTACGACTATGGCACAGATGCCTGGTGGATGGACTCTACAGATCCTGACTTCTTCAATCCGAGAGAATCAGACTACGAACACCCTGTGACTGGTGGCACTTGGCGTTCACTGCGTAATGCCTTCCCCTTGGAAACGGTGCGTGGAGTGTATGAAAAACAAAGGAGTACAGGAGAAGAGAAACGTGTCTTTATCATGACGCGCTCGTCGTATGCAGGTCAGCAGCACTACGGATCAAACATGTGGAGTGGTGATGTTGCCTCATCGTGGGATATGCTGAGGAAGCAAGTGCCAGCAGGACTGAGTTTCTCGCTGACTGGTAATCCCAATTTCAATACAGATATCGGTGGTTTCTTCTGTGGCTCATACAATACCAAGGGTTCAGGCTCTGCCCCCAAGAATCCACAGTTCCAGGAGCTTTACGTGCGCTGGATGCAATATGGACTCTTTTGTCCAGTATTCCGCAGTCATGGCGCTGATGCGCCTCGTGAGATTTGGCAGTTTGGACAGAAGGGTGAGCCAGTCTATGATGCCATTGAGAAGATGATCCGTCTACGCTATCGTCTTATACCTTATTTATATAGTACAGCCTGGCAGGTGACTTCGGAGAACGAGAGTTATCTGCGTCCGTTGTTCAGTGACTTCGCCCTGGACAAAAAGGTATGGGATATGACGGATGAGTTTATGTTTGGACGCCAGATTCTGGCCGCTCCCATCCTTGATCCACAATATACAGAGGAGAAGATTATCCGCGAAGATGCCATGACGGGATGGAACCGTAAAGAGATGACAGTTGATAGTGGACAGTTGACAATTGATTGGACTGCCACCAAGACCGCCACCAAGTATCTGCCTAAGGGTGCTATATGGTATGACTTCTGGACTGGTAAGCAGTATAAGGGCGGACAGAACGTAGTGCTCACCACCTGCTTTGATCAGGTGCCTATGTTCGTAAAGGCTGGCAGCATCCTGCCTCTTGGTCCAGAGATGCAGTATGTAGGTGAGAAGGCATGGGATAATTTGGAGCTCCGCCTCTACCCTGGTGCTGATGGAGCCTTTACCCTCTATGAGGACGAGGGCGACAACTATAATTACGAAAAAGGCATTTACAGCACCATCAACTTCAACTGGAATGACAAGACTCGCACCCTGACTATCGGCACAAGGAAAGGCGATTATCCTGGTATGCTGAAGAATCGTCAGTTTACCATCATACTTCCTGATGGCACGACAAAGGCCATCGACTACGATGGAACGGAAAGTACTATTAAGTTTTAAAGGCAAATAGATAAATAACAAAACAATATGAAACAAAAACTATTCCATTCACTACTGGCAGCCATGCTGCTGATGCCTGCTACAGGCGTCATGGCTGACGATTATGAGACACTGAATACCGAGCCCATTCATAACCCGATGCTGTGGGCAGATGTACCCGATCCTGACATCATCCGTGTGGGCGACACATTCTATCTGGTGAGCACTACGATGCACCTAATGCCTGGTGCACCCATCATGAAATCGAAGGATCTGAAGAACTGGGAAACCGTAGGTTACATCTTCGACAAGCTGACAGACTCGCCCAAGTACGACCTGCAACAGGGTACTGCCTATGGTCGTGGTCAGTGGGCCACCTCACTCAAGTATCATAACGGCAAATTCTATGCCCTGCTGGCTCCTAATGAGCAAGGCAAAATGGGTGACACCTACATCTTCTCGGCAGAAAAGGCAGAAGGTCCGTGGACCATCGTATCGCGCATGCGCCATTTCCACGACTGTTCGCTTTTCTTCGACGACGATAACCGTGTTTATGTCATCTATGGCACAGGCGAGATGATGGAACTAAAGCCCGACTTGAGCGACGTAATCGAAGGCACCCACCAGCAGATCTTCCAGCGTGAAGAGGATGAGAAGGGATTATTGGAAGGTAGTCGTGTTATCAAGCACAACGGCAAGTATTACCTGCTGATGATTTCGCACGTCTATGCCCCTGGCAAGCATCGTCGCGAGGTATGCTACAGAGCCGACGATATCCATGGTCCTTGGGAAAAGCAGGTGATTCTGCAGAGCGAGTTCGGTGGATTCAGCTATGAGGCCCAGGGAACCATTGTTGACACTGAGGACGGCGACTGGTATGGTATCATCTTCCAAGACCGTGGTGGTGTAGGTCGTGTACTCACCGTGATGCCCTGTCGTTGGATTAACGGCTGGCCTATGTTGGGCGACGAGAACGGCAAGGTGCCTGATACAGTCCGTCCATTGAAGAGTGGAGAGCCCGAGGCTCACATCGTAAAGACTGATGACTTCAATTGTGCAAAATTGGGGTTACACTGGCAGTGGAATCACAACCCCATCGACAACGCCTGGAGTCTGACGGAGCGTCCAGGATTCCTGCGTCTGAAGACTAATCGCGTAGTCAACAGCATCTACCTGGCTCCCAACACACTGACACAGCGTATGGAGGGACCACGGTGCAGTGGTGGCATCGTGATGGATCTTTCGAAGATGAAGGATGGCGATTGTGCAGGATTGGCAGCCTTTAACAGCGATACAGGTGCCCTAACCATCAAAAAGAAGGGTAAAAAACTTGTATTGGAGGTGAATGAACTGAAGGTGGAACTGACCGATCGCGACAAAGAAGTAAAGAACGTAGAGGAGAAAACCATCGAGAGCGTGGAGTTAAAACAGCAGAAGGTCTGGCTGAAGATTGATGCTGATTTCCGTCCGCAGGCGGAACGAAAAGGTATGATGCCTGGCACCGATATGGCCCAATTCTTCTATAGTCTTGATGGTGAGAACTGGACGAAGATCGGCAATGACTATAAGATGGGATTCGACTGGCGTCGTTTCTTCATGGGACAGAAATTCGGTATTTTCTGCTATGCCACGAAAAAGGCAGGCGGATACGTGGATGTAGATGAATTCTTCTACGAACGTCGATAAACAGGATATCTTTAGGAAAGGTTAACAATCCTCGGAAATCCCATGATACGAAAAATAAAGTTTATGTAACGAGGGGAAAAGAACCTTTAAGGATTTCTATGTAACTTTGCAGCCGGAACTTATAACCACGAGTTCCGACTGCAATTGTTTATTATCAAAATTCATACTAACAACAAAAATGAAACAGTTCATTACAACACTTCTGTTGAGCATCTGTGCCCTGACGGCCGATGCCCAGAAACCAGATCCGAATTTCTACATTTTCCTTTGTTTCGGACAGTCGAACATGGAGGGCGCAGCTCGTCCTGAGGCACAAGACATAGCAAGTCCAGGCCCACGATTCCTACTGATGCCTGCAGTTGACTTCCCAGAGAAAGGTCGTAAGATGGGTGAGTGGTGTGAGGCCTCTGCCCCACTCTGTCGCCCCAATACAGGTTTGACACCTGCCGACTGGTTCGGTCGTACCCTCATGGCTTCGCTGCCTGAGAACATTAAGATTGGTGTCATCCACGTAGCTATTGGTGGTATCGACATCAAAGGATTCTTGCCCGACAGCATCGACAACTACGTAAAGACCAAGGCACCGAACTGGATGAAAGGTATGTTGGAAGCTTATGACAACAATCCCTACAAGCGTTTGGTAACACTGGCAAAGAAGGCTCAGAAGGATGGTGTCATTAAAGGTATCTTGATGCATCAGGGTGAAACCAATACCGGCGATCCCAAGTGGGCCGGTATGGTGAAGCAGGTGTACGACAACCTCTGTGGCGACCTGAATCTGAAGCCCGAAGAGGTAAACCTCTATGCTGGTAATATTGTCCAAGCTGGTGGTAAAGGTGTTTGCATTGGCTGCAAGAAACAGATTGACGAACTGCCTTTGACTCTTCACACTTCACAGGTTATCTCGTCGGACGATTGTACCAACGGTCCTGACCGTCTGCATTTCGATGCCGCCGGTTATCGTGAGTTAGGTTGTCGTTATGGCGAAGCAGTGGCACGTCATCTGGGTTTTGAACCCAAGCGTCCATATATTGAGATGCCTAAGAAGATTGAGGTTCCTGCCGATGCCTTCATCGCTGAGACCACCGTCCCTGGCAATGAGTTCCCAAAGGTTGATAAAGAAGGTCGTGCTTACTTCAGCATTGCCGCTCCTGAGGCTCGTAAGGTTGTTGTAGACATTTGCAATAAGAAATACGACATGCTGCCCGATGGTAAGGGTAACCTGATGGCAGTAACTGATCCTCTGCCTGTTGGATTCCACTATTATTTCATGGAAACCAATGGTGTCAGGTTCATCGACCCATCTACAGAAACCTTCTTTGGCTGCAACCGAGAGGCTGGTGGTATCGAGATACCTGAGGGTTCTGAGGGTGATTACTACCGTCCGCAGCAGGGCGTTCCTGCTGGTCAGGTACGTAGCATCTACTACTACAGCAACGAGCAGAAAGCATGGCGCCACGCTATGGTTTACACCCCTGCCGAGTACGAATTGCAGAAAAATGCCAAGAAGCGCTACCCCGTGCTCTATCTACAGCATGGTATGGGTGAAGACGAGACTGGCTGGAGCAAACAGGGCCACATGCAGCACATCATGGACAACGCCATTGCCAAGGGCGAGGCTGTTCCTATGATCGTAGTCATGGAGAGTGGCGACATTAAGGCACCATTCCGTGGTGGTAACAATCAGGCTGGTCGCAGCGAATATGGTGCTTCGTTCTATCCTGTATTGCTTAACGACCTGATTCCATATATCGACAACAACTTCCGCACCAAGAGCGATCGCGAGAACCGCGCTATGGCAGGACTCTCATGGGGTGGCCATCAGACATTCGATGTTGTATTGCCTAATCTCGACAAGTTTGCTTGGCTCGGCACCTTCAGTGGCGCCATCTTTGGTCTCGACGTGAAAACAGCTTACGATGGTGTGTTTGCCAACGCCAACGAGTTCAACAAAAAGGTTCATTATATGTACATGAACTGGGGCGAAGAGGACTTCATCAAGAGTGGCGACATCGTGAAGCAGCTCACAGAGTTAGGCGTTAAGGTCGACTCTAACGAGTCAAAGGGCACAGCCCACGAGTGGCTTACCTGGCGTCGCGGACTCAACGAGTTCATTCCGCATCTGTTTAAGTAAATTCATTAATAATTATACAAATTACCAAAGAGATTATGAAAAAGCTATTACTTGGACTTACATTGCTCGTAGCGGGCAGTTCGTCAGCATTTGCACAGTGGGGCCGTCCTATCGACTTCGCTGAAGGACCTGGTTTGAAGGACGCCTACAAGGATTACTTCACCATCGGTGTAGCGGTGAACAAGACTAACGTATCTGATCCCACTCAGATGGAGATCATTAAAAAACAGTTTAACAGCGTTACCGCTGAGAACGCCTGGAAGCCAGGCGAAATTCATCCGAAAGAGGGTGTCTGGAACTTCGGTTTAGCCGACAGTATTGCCAACTTCTGTCGCGAGAACGGTATCAAAATGCGTGGTCACTGTCTATGCTGGCATTCTCAGTTTGCCGACTGGATGTTTACCGACAAGAAGGGTAAACCGGTGAAGAAAGAAGTGTTCTATGAGCGTCTGCGCGAACATATCCACACAGTGGTTAACCGCTACAAGGATGTGGTATATGCTTGGGATGTGGTGAACGAGGCTATTGCCGACGACAACATGATGTTCCGTTCATTCCGTCCAGGTGTCAAGCCCAGCCCCTATCGTCAGAGCCGTCACTTCGAGCTCTGTGGCGACGAGTTCATAGCCAAGGCTTTCGAGTTTGCACGCGAGGCTGATCCTACTGGTGTGCTCATCTACAACGACTACAGCACTGTGGATCCCGGCAAGCGCGAGCGTATTTACGAGATGGTGAAGAAGATGAAAGAAGCTGGCGTGCCCATCGATGGTATCGGTATGCAGGGTCACTACAATATCTACTTCCCTGACGAGGAGGCACTCGACAAGACTATTACCCGTTTCAGCGAGATTGTGAATACCATCCACATCACCGAGCTCGACCTGCGTACCAACATGGAAAGTGGTGGTCAGCTGATGTTCTCACGTGGCGAGGCTAAGCCTCAGGCTGGTTATATCGCTACACTGCAGGAGGACCAGTACAACCGTATCTTCAAGATTTTCCGTAAGCATAAGGATGTCATCAAGAACGTAACCTTCTGGAATCTGAGCGATAAAGACTCTTGGCTCGGTGTCAACAACCACCCACTGCCTTTCGACGAGAACTTCAAGGCAAAGCGTTCACTGCAGGTGATTCGCGATTTCAACGTTGCTGCTGATAACTACGTACCAAAGGATGACTGGGTACCCAATCCCAAAAATCAGCCCGGACAGGAGTATCCCCAGGTTAACAGCGAAGGTTTTGCACGCTTCCGTGTTGAGGCTCCCGATGCTAAGTCAGTCATCGTAAGCCTGGGTCTTGGTGGTCGTGGCGGTACTGTACTCCGTAAAGATAAGGATGGTGTATGGGTAGGCACTACTGAGGGCCCGATGGATCCTGGTTTCCACTACTATCACCTCACCATTGATGGCGGTGTAGTAAACGATCCTGGTACACATAATTATTTCGGTAGCTGTCGTTGGGAAAGTGGTATCGAGATTCCTGCTCCCGATCAGGACTTCTATGCTCTCCGCACCGACATTCCTCACGGTAACATTACACAGGTTCGCTTCTATTCTCCGAGCCTTGGCAAGATGCAGGTTGCCAATGTATACCTGCCTAATGGCTACGGCAAACTCGTAAAGGGTAAGCAGGAGCGCTATCCGGTACTCTACCTGCAGCATGGCTGGGGTGAGAACGAGACCAGCTGGCCCGTACAGGGACATACCGGTGAGATTATGGACAATCTGATTGCCGACGGCAAGATCAAGCCCTTCATCGTGGTGATGGCTTATGGTCTGACCAACGACTTCAAGTTTGGCACCATCGGCAAGTTCACTGCCGAGGAGTTTGAGAAGGTACTCGTCGACGAACTCGTACCTTTCATCGACAAGAACTTCCTGACCAAAGCCGACAAGTGGAACCGTGCAATGGCCGGTCTGTCAATGGGTGGTATGGAGACCAAGCTCATCACCCTGCGTCGTCCTGAGGCCTTCGGTTACTGGGGTCTGCTCAGCGGTGGCATGTACATGCCCGAGGAGATCAAAGATCCGAAGTGCGTGAAGTATATCTTCGAGGGTTGCGGCTCTAAGGAGAATCCCGACGGCATCAACAAGAGTGTCGAGGCCCTGAAAGCAGCTGGTTTCAATGCAGAAGGACTGGTATCTGAAGGTACCGCTCATGAGTTCCTGACATGGCGTCGTTGCCTCTATCAGATGGCTCAGAGCCTGTTCAAATAAGCAAAAAGTGCAGAAAAACTGCACTTTTTTGAGGTATGAAACAAATTCAAAAGTATATGTAACATAAGAGTAACACACTTTCTGGAATTTGTCGTATCTTTGCAGCAGAAATCAAAAAGAAATAGGTTAAAATTGTTTTAGTTATATTAGTAGTTAGTAGTTTTTCCTTCCTCGGGACCCAAGAAAAGCGTTTCTTGTCCCGAGGTTTTTCTTTTATTTATATATAATAATGTGTAGATTCTCAATTATAATTCGTAACTTTGCAGCCAATAAAACCAAAATATTATAAGGATGAAGCGCTTTTTAATTACTATCACGTTTATCGCCTGTGGCATTATTATTAGCCATGCCCAGCAACACAAACTCTGGTTCGACAAACCTGCCACCCACTGGCTCGAAGCATTACCTATCGGCAACTCACAGTTGGGTGCTATGATCTATGGCGGTACCCAGACCGAGGAAATCCAACTCAACGAAGAAACCTTCTGGAGCGGTTCTCCCCACTCCAATAACAGTGCGGAGTCGAAGGCGCATCTTCAAGAGGTGCGACAGCTGATCTTCGAAGGAAAAGAGATGGAGGCTCACAAGTTGATAGACCAGTATTTTATCAAAGGTCCTCATGGCATGCGATTCCTACCAGTGGGCAGTATCAAACTCAATTTCCAGGGACAGCAAGAAATAAGTGACTACCATCGTCAACTGGATCTGAGTAATGCGCTCGCCACCACAAAGTACACAGCTAACGGCATTACCTATAAGCGCACAGCTTTCGCCTCACAGACTGATCACGTGATCATTGTTCGCATTGAGGCTAGCCAGAAGGGTGCCCTCCGATTTAATGTTGGTTTCCAGAGTCCCCTTGAAGCCAAATACAGTGTAAATGGTCATCAGTTGGCAGCTGTTGTACAGAATGTGGAACACGAAGGAATTCCTGCAGGTCTGCAGGCTGAATGCCGTATTGAGGTTACAGCCGACGGCACTATTATCGATGCTGACAGTTGCGTGAACGTGATGAACGCCACTACCGCCACACTCTATATCGCTGCTGCCACCAACTTCGAGAACTATCAGAAGACTAACGGCAATCCTACGCAGAAGAATGTGCGCACACTCGCTGACATTAAACGAAAGCCCTACATCAAACTTCTGGAGCGACATATCGAGAAATACAAACAGCAGTACGACCGAGTGAGTCTCTCACTGTCCAGTCAGAGTGCATCATGCAGTCTGCCCACCGACCAGCGTCTCGCCGCTTTCGACGGGACCGACCTCGACATGGTATCGCTTATGATGCAATATGGCCGTTACCTGTTGATTTCCTCATCACAGCCAGGCGGACAGCCCGCTAACCTGCAAGGCGTATGGAATAACAAGGTCAATGCAGCCTGGGATTCGAAATACACCATCAACATCAATGCTGAGATGAACTACTGGCCAGCACTTGTAGGCAATCTTGCCGAAACCCAGCAGCCCCTGTTCTCTATGATTCGCGACCTGAGTAAGACTGGCGCCATCACAGCGCAGGAGATGTATGGCTGCAAGGGATGGGTAGCCCATCACAATACCGACCTCTGGCGCATCGCCGGTCCGGTTGATGGTACTACATGGGGCATGTTCCCCACTGGCGGTGCATGGCTAACGACTCATCTCTGGCAGCATTACCTCTATACTGGCGACAAGCAATTCCTGGCCGACAACTACGAGGTGATGAAAGGAGCAGCCGACTTCCTGCTCGACTATATGCAAGAATATCCGAAAGACGGAGAATTGAAGAATGCCGCTGGTTGGCTGATGACTGTTCCTACCGTATCACCCGAACATGGTCCTCAGGGCAAGGAAACAACTGTCACTGCAGGCTCTACCATGGACAATCAAATTTGCTTCGATGTTTTTTCCCAAGTCATCGCCGCCGCCAAGATATTGGGTAAGGACGACTCCTATATTTCACTTCTTACCTCTCAATTAGCCAAACTGCCACCAATGCAGATAGGTCGTTACGGACAACTGCAAGAATGGCTCATCGATGCCGACGATCCGAAAGACGAACACCGTCATATCTCACACCTCTATGGACTCTATCCCTCTAATCAGATTTCTCCTTACACCCACCCCGAACTGTTCACGGCAGCTGCCAACACCCTGAAACAGCGTGGTGATATGGCCACAGGTTGGAGTCTTGGATGGAAGATCAACTTCTGGGCACGTATGCTCGACGGCAATCATGCCTTCCTGATTTTCAAGAACTTGCTGAATCCGATACCTGCTACCACAGAATGGGGTCCTCGAGGCGGTACCTATCCAAACCTCTTCGATGCACACCCGCCTTTCCAGATCGACGGCAACTTCGGTTGCGCAGCTGGTATTTGCGAGATGCTTTTGCAGAGTCATGACGGCGCTGTACACCTGCTGCCCGCCCTGCCCGACAGCTGGTCAGAGGGTGAAGTAAAAGGTCTGCAGGCTCGTGGCAACTTCACGGTCGACATGAAATGGAAAGAAGGCACCCTTCAGGAAGCCACCGTCATCTCAAAGATCCGAGGAACCTTGCGTCTTCGTTCTTATGTTCCCCTCACAGGCGATGGTCTCAGAGAGGCAAAGGGTGCTTGCCCGAATCCCCTGTTTGCACCAGCCGTCATCAGCGAACCGCTGAAGTCAAAAGAACTCAAAAAGTTCCAGACATTACCACTGCAGAAAGTGTACGAATACGACATCGACACCCATGCGGGCCAGACTATTCTCCTTAAAAAGCAATAGTTTCTCGTAAATGTTACTTCAGATAAAGTTTGTGAGACATGAGCAAATGCCCATGTCTCACTTTTTTACTACCTTTGCACCCGAAACCTATACAAAACATAATTATGCGACACCAACTATTCGGAAAGAAACATTATCTAACTTTATTATCAACCCTATTCATGTGCTGTGCCGGCCTTTCTGTGTCGGCACAGTCTTTTCCTTATCAGGATCCAAATCTGAGCGCAAATGAGCGCGCAAAGGATCTCTGTAGTCGATTGACACTTGAAGAGAAAGCCATGCTGATGCTCGACGAGAGTCCTGCCATCCCACGCTTAGGCATCAAGAAGTTCTTCTGGTGGAGTGAAGCCCTGCATGGCGCTGCCAATATGGGTAATGTAACCAATTTCCCCGAGCCCGTAGGCATGGCCTCGTCATTCAACCCTTCTTTATTATATAAGGTGTTCGACATTGCCAGTACTGAGTTCCGTGCCCAGTACAACCACCGCATGTACGACCTGAAGGGTGAGGACATGAAGATGCGTAGCCTCAGCGTTTGGACGCCAAATGTCAACATCTTCCGCGACCCCCGATGGGGACGCGGCCAGGAGACCTATGGTGAAGACCCCTATCTGACAAGTGTCATGGGTACTCAAGTGGTACGCGGACTGCAGGGTCCCGAGGATGCCAAGTATCGCAAGCTCTGGGCCTGTGCCAAGCACTATGCCGTTCACAGCGGTCCTGAGTACACGCGTCACACTGCTAATCTCACTGATGTGCCTGTACGCGATTTCTGGGAAACCTACATGCCTGCCTTTAAGACACTCGTTCAGGATGCCAACGTCCGTGAGGTAATGTGTGCCTACCAGCGTCTCGACGATGACCCCTGTTGTGGATCAACCCGTCTGCTCCAACAGATTCTCCGCGATGAGTGGGGATTCAAGTACCTTGTGGTCAGCGACTGCGGTGCTGTCAGCGACTTCTACGAGAACCACAAGTCATCTTCCGATGCCGTACACGGAACCTCTAAAGCCGTCCTGGCCGGTACCGACGTGGAGTGTGGTTTTAACTATGCCTATAAGAGTCTGCCAGAGGCTGTACGAAAGGGACTCCTTTCAGAGGCTGAGGTCGACAAGCATGTCATCCGTCTGCTCGAAGGCCGCTTCGATCTGGGTGAGATGGATGATCCCTCACTCGTAGAATGGTCTAAGATACCTTACTCTGCCATGTCCACCAAGGAGTCTGCCAAGGTGGCTCTCGAGATGGCCCGTCAGTGTATTGTTCTGCTACAAAACAATAACAATATCCTGCCTTTAAAGAAGAACGCAGAGAAGATTGCTGTTATCGGCCCTAATGCCCAGAACGAGCCAATGATGTGGGGTAACTACAATGGTACGCCTAATCACACCATCACCATCCTCGACGGCATCAAGGCCAAGCAGAAGAAGCTGGTCTATCTCCCAGGCTGTGACCTGACCTACGATCAGGTGATGGAGAGTCATCTAGCCTCCGACTGCGTCGCCCCCGACGGCAAGAAGGGACTGAAAGGCACTTTCTGGAATAACACCAAGATGGAAGGCAAAGCCTTTACCACCGAAACTTACACAAAGCCTGTCAACGTCACCACTGCTGGCATGCACGTCTTTGCCCCCAACCTGCCCATCGAAGATTTCTCGGCTAAGTATGAGACCACCTTTACCCCGAAAGAGACTGGCGAGTATGTGCTGAACGTGGAATCTACCGGTCATTTCGAGGTTTATGTCAACGGTGAGCGGAAGATACTGCAGCACACCTGGCGCGCTACACCAACCCGCACTGTCCTGCAGGCTGAGAAGGGACAGGCGTTCAAAATCGAGGTACGCTTCCAGACCGTGAAGACCTGGGGCGCCTCTATGAAGATCGACATTGCTCGTGAATTGCCTATCGACTATCAGCAGACCATCGCTCAGCTGAAGGGTATCGATAAAGTCATCTTCGTCGGCGGTATCGCACCGAGTCTCGAGGGCGAAGAGATGCCTGTGAACATTGAAGGTTTCAAGGGTGGCGACCGCACCAGCATCGAACTCCCCAAGGTGCAGCGCGAGTTCCTGAAAGCCCTGAAGGCAGCCGGCAAGCAGGTTATCTACGTCAACTGCTCTGGTTCAGCCATAGCACTGACACCTGAGACCGAAAGCTGCGAAGCCATTCTGCAGGCTTGGTATCCTGGTCAGGAAGGTGGTACAGCTGTGGCCGATGTGCTCTTCGGCGATTACAACCCTGGCGGAAAACTCTCTGTGACCTTCTATAAGGACGACAGTCAGCTGCCCGACTACGAGGACTATTCCATGAAGGGCCGCACCTACCGTTACTTCAACGATCCACTCTTCGCTTTCGGTTATGGTCTCAGTTATACCACCTTCGAGATTGGCGAAGCTAAGATCGACGGACAGAACGGCAACTACAAGCTCAGCATCCCTGTGAGCAATACAGGTCAGAAGAACGGCACGGAGATCGTGCAGCTCTACATTCGCGACCTCGCCGATGCTGACGGCCCGCTGAAGTCGCTCCGTGCCTTCCAACGCATCGACGTAAAGGCAGGACAGACCGCCACAGCCACACTGGAACTCACCCCGAAGAGTTTCGAGTTCTGGGATGCTGCCACCAACACCATGCGCACCAAACCTGGTCAGTACGAGATTCTTTACGGCTCGAGTTCGATGGATAAAGATCTGAAGAAACTCACCGTCAGTTTCTAAATAAGCATAAGCGCCCTCGAATGCTGGTAATAGAAATAGAAGGCTTCCCACCAACGGGGAGCCTTTTTATGTTGCTTTCCAGATACTTGCGCCATGACCGAACAGCAAAAAAACTGGTAATTATTTGGATGTTTTACGAAAAATTACTAACTTTGCACTATGTATAGCTAAAAACCATAAAAACAATGAAGAAGCAGACGTTTGCAAACAGATTAAGCCTCAGAATCATGGTGGTGCTGATTATCATATCGGCTATTGTCATGGCCATTATCTATGCGATTACAAAGGACAGTATGGCCCGCGAGGCCGAGTCGCGCTATGAGGGCATCATTATGCATGCCAACGAGAAGATCCGTGGCGTACTCTCCGATGTTTACGTGGGTACTATTAATAATATCGTCGATATAGAGCGCGACCTTGATAATCCCGACAAGCTGCAGGCACACCTGGAACGTATGGTCAATCAGAACATGTATATGTCGAGTTGCCGATTGATCTTTGAGCCCGACGTCTATCCCCAGAAAGGTCATCGCTTTGAGATCTATGCCTGGCGCGACTCGGCTGGCATCATCAGGGGCAGACAAATGAATGAAGAACATCCCGACTATCTGGTACATGCCTGGTATCAGGATTCTTTCGAGAATGAAGAAGGCGACTGGACACCTCCTTATTTCGACAGAGCTGCCTCACAGCAGCTCACTACAACCTATACCACCCATATTCACGACCAGAAGGGCCGTAAGGTGGGTTTGCTGGGAGCCGACGTATCGCTGGAATGGCTCCGACTCAGGCATAAGCGTGTAGATGCAGAGAACCATGAGCGATTCGAGAAAGGTTTCAAGGAACAGTCGTACAGCTTCATTATCGACAGCGACGGCACTTACCTGATTCATCCTGATGAGACGCGTGTGTTGAAAAAGAACATACTCGATGTCGTGTCGGAAACGCCCGACACAATCGACGACGCAATGGTTCGCAACATGCTGGCACGCGAGAGCGGCACATGTCGGTTGAGTGATGACGGCATCGACTCCTGGGTATTCTATTCGTATGTAAAATACGCCGACTGGACGGTTGCCATCGTAGTGCCCGAAGCCATCATCCATCATAACGGAAACGTTCTGGTTTATATCCTCCTAGGCGTGCTCCTCGCCGGTCTGGTGCTTATCTATCTGTTGTGCCATCAACTCATCAAGAAGAACATGCGACCACTGACGCGTTTCGTTTCGGCAGCAGGCGAGGTGGCACATGGTAATTTTGATATAGAACTGCCCGAGGTGAAGAGTAGAGAGATCGACTCCCTGCGCGATGCCTTCAGCAATATGCAGGGTTCGCTCACGCAATATGTGGAAGAGTTGAAGAATACGACAGCCTCAAATGTGGCAATGGAACAGGAACTAAAGATTGCCAGTGACATCCAGCAGCGAATGCTGCCGAAGGTGTATCCACCGTTCCCTGAGCGTACCGATATCGATATCTATGGCGAGGTGGTGACGGCCAAGAAGGTGGGTGGCGACCTCTTCGACTTCTTCATCCGCGACGAGAAGTTGTACTTCAGCATCGGCGACGTGGCAGGCAAAGGTGTACCGGCCGCACTGGTAATGGCTGTGGCACGAAGCATGTTCCGCAGCGCATCGATGACGCATACCTCGCCCAAACTCATTGTTGAATCTATCAACCGTTCGGTATGCCAGAGCAACGACTCCTTCATGTTCGTAACGCTCTTTATGGGTGTTCTCGATCTGGCTACTGGTCGTCTGCAATATGCCAATGCCGGCCATGAGCCCCCCGTACTAGTAGGTGGTGCCCATACCCGTTTTCTCAACTGCGACAACAACATCCCGCTGGGTCTGCGCCCCGATTGGGAGTATACCGAACAGAGGTCGCTTGTCGACAAAGGAACCACGCTGTTCCTTTATACAGATGGCTACACCGAGGCCGAGACCGTCGACCATGAGCAGTTTGGTAAGGAGAGAATGTGTCGTGAGGCGCTTCGTCTGTCGGCTGAGCGTCCTGACTCACGCACCTTCGTTCAAACCATCCGTAAGGCCGAGCGCGAGTTTGTGGACTTTATCCCGCAGAGCGACGACATCTCGCTTCTAGCCATCAAGTACAAGGGCAGTCAAGCCCATCCACATTACCACCGTGGCATCTCGTTGGTTAACGATGTGCAGGAGGTACCGGCACTGGCCATCTTCGTGGGCAGCGTGTGCGAGGATATGCGCTTCAACGAACTCACCACTGCCGGTGTTAATCTGGCTATTGAGGAGGCTGTAGTCAATGTGATGAACTACGCTTATCCTAAGGGCAAGCGAGCCAACATCCTGTTAGAGGTTATGGCCGACGACGAGACCATCACCTTCGAACTGAGTGACGATGGTAACCCTTTCGATCCCACGAAGGCCGAGCAAGTGGATGTAACACTACCTGTAGAGAAACGTGCCATCGGTGGTCTTGGTATCCATCTGATGCACCACTATATGGATAGCATCACCTATGAGCGTAAGGATGGTCAGAACGTGCTGACGATGACAAAGAAGATTAAGAATAATCAAAAACTGAAATAAAGATGGAAGCAACGATCAGAAAAGAAGATGACAACAAGGTGATCCTTACTCTTAACGGACGCCTTGACACTTCTGTGACTACTCAGACAGAAAAGGAAATTGAGCCACTTTTCGAATACAACAACTGCCAAATCATCATTGACTGTACCCAGTTAGACTACATCTCGTCGAGCGGTCTGCGATTACTGATGGCTATCAATCAGCAATGCACAGCCAACCATTGCAACCTTTATATCAAAGGTCTGCAGGAAAAGGTACTCGACGTGTTTACCACTACCGGGTTCGTCCACCTATTCGAGTTTATTTAAGGTCGCGGGTACCGAGCCCGCGATATTCGGCTGAAAAAAATCAAAACATACCACAGATGACACAAAAATCTGCTTTTTGCACCCTGTTCTGCGACAGATTTTGAAGCTTCTCCTTCTGTCTGTCGCAATAACCCTCATGTGTCGCAAGCATTGACTTCATAATACGGCTAAAAGTTTGGAATCAGGCCTAAAATCATCGTATCTTTGCACCAGAGAACAAAAATAGCAAAGTAAAATTTAAAAATTTAAAGAATTATGAAGTCGATTAAGAAATCAGTAGTTTGGGTACTCAGCAGTATCATCGTAGCAGTTAGCTTTTCAGCTTGTTCAAATGATTTAGACACTATCGAGCAGGCCCCCAGCGCAAACGTAGAAGTTAACAACAATTCTATATCTAATGTACGCGTAGTAGCATCAGGTTATGTAAGAACACAGGTAAACGCAAAGGCATTCTCTCGTGGCGAGGGCAACGATCTCAAGCCCGAGGATATCTCAATAATCCCAGTATCAGAGTCACAGGCCAAGGCCTTCACCACTGGCGAGGCAGGTAAGGACGGCAAGAGCGCAGCCTCTATGTACAGATGGGTAACGCTGCTCTATCGCTGCAAGACCGCCGACGGCTCGCAGAAGGACCTCTCAGAGTTGGTTGTATGGCCTTACTATGGTTTCTTTGGCGACGGCACTCCCAACCAGCTGGTTGTAGGCTGCCACAGCACCATCACCAGCGACGCCCAGCGCCCCACCAACTTCGCCAATATGTCATCTGCAAGCGAGGTTAACATGCTGGCCCTCTTCGCCAACGTATTCAGCCAGAAGGCTCTGGTAATCGTTCCCGACTATGAGGGTTACGGTTCAACCGTAAACGATCCTCATCCTTACTGCAACCGCGAGCTCACCGCCGAGCAGGTAGTAACAGGTGTGAAGGCCGGTATGAAGTGGTTCGAGAGCGAGATCACAAAGATGGACAAGGACTGGTCGGGTGTAGCCATCGGTTATTCACAAGGTGGTGCCGTATCTGCAGGCGTACTTCGCTACTGCCAGGAGCATAATGAGACTTCACTCCGCCTGAAGGGTGCCGTTTGCGGCGATGGTCCTTACGATCCCCTGGCCACTCTGAAGCGCTATATCGAGATGGATCAGCTTTACATGCCCGTAGCTCCCGCCATGCTGCTGAAGGGTGCCATCGACACCGATCCTGAAATGGCAGGTTGCGCCGTTGAGGACTTCGTAACTGAGAAGTTCAAGGCAACTGGTATCTTCGAGATGATCCAGAACAAGCAGAAGAACACCGACGAAATTCAGGACGCCCTGCTGAAGTACTCTCGCGATAATGGTGATAACGGTGGTTTCACGATGAAGGCAAAGTGCAGCGAAGGTTTCCTTCCTTACACCAAGAATAATCTGGTTGACGGCAACGGCAAGAAGCGCGATTTCGAACTCGAGAACGGTAAGGGTAGCAACTACTGCACCGTTGACCAGTGCCTCAAAGCAGGTGTCATCGAGTACTTCCGCAACGGTACCATCACTGGTGAGGTTCCCGAGGCTAAGCTGAAGGCTCTTGAGAAGTCACTCTCCAAGAACGCCCTCACCGACGGCAACTTCAAGCCCGGTAAAGGTTTCACCTTCTTCCACTCAAATCGCGACGAGGTGGTTCCCTTCTGCAACCTGGAGAGCGTACGCAGCGCTTGGGGCAGCTCAAACATCAAGGCCCTCTCATACAACTCAGGTACTTACCTGCACGTAGGCACAGGCACAGCCTTCTTCACATGGTACTGCGGTGACTATGTAAGTGAGATTCTGAAGAACAACTGGGTTCCCTGCGAGGACACCGTTGGTGGCAGATTCTGGTCACGCAACTAAGTAAACAGCAAATAAACTACCGATTCTACATCGAACGACTTCCCCTCCGCCTTTGCAGTTTTTTACTTGCAAAGACGGAGGTTTCAATTTATTTTCTTATCTTTGCACCCGAAACATAAATGATCATTAAGATGAATAAGAAACCATTTTTCGAGAATCCGATTGTATTGCTACTCAGCATATTTACGTTGTTGATGCCAGCCATTTCAAGTGCACAGAAGACTGTAGGCAAACTTCATGCGCCCTCCAGTCCTTCGCCAATCGAGGTTAAGGAGCGCACCATCAGCGATATGCTCTATTATCCCCTCTCGTGTATCGAATCCCCCATGCCCTCAAGAGAACAGGCTGTGCAGGTGATTACAGACATCTTTGGCAGCTGCGAACACATTAATAACATCTACCCAGGCTTCCATGCTGGTGCTGTCTTTGATTACACTTATCGGGGTATCCCCATCGGCATTTGTTATTACGATTGGTATGACAAGCGGACCTGGTATGACTTCTTTTTTGAAACGAAGAACGAAGCCGACAAGTTCTTCAACAAACTTGTTGATGACATCCGTGGTGCAGGCATCCCGCTCACGAAGGACACAGTATATGGTGGTATGTCCAACCGCAAAAGACCTATTTCCGTCTTTAAATGGGTGGCAGTTGACTCACCAGTAAAAGTAAAAGAGGTCAGCCCGTCAAATATTGAGACAGCCGATCACGTCGGAAAGTACAAAGTATCATTCAGCGTCACAAAGACCAAGAAATAATCCACGTCATAGCAACTTCCATTCTAGATTTTCTGTTACAGCCTACATGCCTACATAAATACGCTTGAAATGACTTTAAAATAAGGATATTTGCAAATTTCAAGCATACATAAAGCCTACATTAAGCATACACACTGCCTACACAAAAAAGGCCATTTTTAAGATTTTCACCCGCCAATATGGGCTTTGTAGGTAATTTTGTGAGTCTTATAAATTGGCTGTTTGGCGCAAAAATGTCTACAAAAGACTATCTTTTACCCTCTAAAAGACTATCTTTCGCAACCTCATCCTTGGAGTTTCGATAGGCTAAAGATAGTCTTTCGCACATTGATAGATAGTCTAAAGTCCAGGAAATAATAAAGTAAACTTTCATGGACTAACTTGCGCCCTTTTAAATTCTCTAGAGAATTTGGAGGTTTAAACGGAGTAAACCCAGACTTTAGACGGAGTAAAGTCCGAAATTCTCTAGAGAATTTATCAGGCTATAACGTCCAAAACAAAACATAAAAAGTAGAACCATCGGACTTTCAACGGCCCAAAAGGACGACAAAACGCCTCTATTTCGCCAAAGGCATGTAGGCAAATATACCATTTTAGATGAATTTCAGTTAAAACGGCAATCCTGACTATGATAAAAAGAAAGGTGGTGCGTCATTTATTTGGCACACCACCTTATTGGGCAGATTAGAATGTAGCAGTTAGAACTTATAGCGGACACCAGCCTGAAGGAAGCCCTGATCACCAACACCAAGCTCTACGAAGCCACGGAACTTGCCACCAAACTCTGCTCCGATGAACGAAGCTTGGAACATGAAGTAAGTGTTTGTCTCATCCTTCGATGTGCCTAACTCGAAGTTCTTGGATTTATTGGTCAGGAAACCTACACCAGCAGCTGCCTTTGAATACAGACCGAAGTTGTTCTTGTTAATCCAGTAGTACTTAATGCTCGGCATGACAGAAAAGAAGTTACGCTTGATCTCGCCCACCTTCTCATGACTACTCCTGTTGAGCACATCGCTGTCCCACTTAGAATAGGTAAGTAACCCACCGACAGCCAGACGAGGATTGTTGAAGTGATGGAAATACTCCATAGAAATTGGGCCCAGGATGAAGCCATCATCATACTCTTTATTAGAGAAGATCAGGCCAATACCTTCACCAAGTCCATCGCCAAACTGGGCGAGGCTACCTACGCCATAAGACAGGCTCAGTTCGTTACGCAGATTCTCGTTCTGAGCGTTCACATTCATTGCAGTCATTAAGGCGACTGCGACCATCATCATAATCTTTTTCATTTTACTTTTTTATTTTTTTATTGTTATACTTACTAATTTTTGCGGTGTGATATCTGAATCACGCTGCAAAGGTACGCCCTTTTCTCCATTTCTTTTTTACTTTTTTACGTTTTTACTTTTTTCTATTGCGGCATATATACAGAATTTGCGACAGAATTGGCGAATTCAGCCAAATCTGTCGCAAATCACGTTCTCAAGTTGTCTATTTTCCTATTTTTATCTCTTGACAAACTTAATATAACGGTTGAGTCCTGTCATCTCGAACACTTCAATGATTCTTCTTCCTGCGTTCACAAACTCAACCTCCGAGTTGTTATATCGCTGCAGGCATAACATAACTGCACGTACGCCAAAGCTGGAAATGTATTCCAACTTTGTGGCATCGAACACTACCTTGTCAATCTTCTCGTATTTGTACTTGTCAAGTTCTTCACCCAAGTAGGTGGCATTATCCGTAGCAAGATCTTTTCCAAGAACGATATTCAGCGTTTTGCAAAACACACTAACTTCAAAATCCTTCTCCATTTGTTCGCATTATGTTTGTTATTGACTCTGCAAAGATAGTGCAAACCGAACAAAACACCAAAATAATTTGGATATTTTTGAAATATGTGCTATCTTTGTCCCCAAATAAACATTAATATATATGGAACAAAGCCTATTTTTTCACATCTGTGGCTACGTCGCCACCATTGGCATGATTCTTGGTTATCTGCCTCAAGCCATCACTACTATTCGTACGCGTAATACCGACGGCATTGCACTCCCCACGTTTTTGATGATGGGCATCGGTAGTTTAGCATTCATGCTGCAAGGTCTGCTTCATGAGCCAGAAATCATCTGGTCCATGTTTCTCACCAATCTGATAACGGCAGCATGCAGCGTCATTATCTTTAGTATCAAGATCTACAACGATTACATCAAGAAGTAAACATCAAAAGAAAGCGCAACAGTCCCGTTAATTAACTCAAATTAACGGGACTGTCTTTCAAAAACAAGTTTTTTTCTGCCTATTTCAAGAATTTTTGTTTATCTTTGCATCGAGATTAACGACAACTACTTGTTCTTCTCGGTCATGTATTTCCAGTAGCGGCGAGGCATGTCTTTCAACTGTTTACGAGGGTTCATACGCTCCTTGATACAGATGGCCTTGAAATAGGTGCGCCAGAGATCCTGAAGCAGTTGGTCGTCGCTGCTGAGCACGTCGGCATTAAGTTGGCCGTTCTGAAGACTAAAGGGAACAGCGGATTCATCCTCAAAGGTGATATGAATCACCTGCCGTCCATCATAATAATACCCATAATGGCGCTTTGCATCGTAAATGAGCCAAGGCTGGTCATTGAAACGATCCTGGAAATGATCAATTACAATGGGCAGCACGTTATGATCGGGACTGACCACACTGAGATAGGTGCCGTCCTTGGCTTTCTGGAAACGGACGAACTGCTTCATCCTTAATTGCTCATGGAGTACCTTTCGGGCGATATTAGTAACCACCAGTACATCGTTATCAGCAAAGTTCCTGGAGATATCTCCCTGCCGAAATACCTTGCATAAATAATGAAACAATGGCTGATAAAGCTCTGGTAATTCCGACAGCCAACTGACGGAGATTAGTTTGAGAGCTTCGCGTGACAGACGTTTCTCTAAGCCCGTCCACACACGACGTGCTTTCTCTTCGTCGGTCGTCACCTGATAGAGATGGTTACAGAACAGCGGTAACGTCTCTCCTTCAGCCAACAACTGTTCTGGCTGTTCATGTAGGGCAAAGGAGTCAAAGACTGCCGATAGAAGCCCATCCATCGTTCCGTCAAACGTATATACCGTCATTCGCCAAAGTCTATTTCTAATTGTTGTTCTTCTGCAGCCCGCTTCTGTTGCGCCTTCGAAATAAGCAGAGGGCGTAACCGCTCAGGGTGCAGTTCATTAATCCCCACAATGGGTACGGAATAGGCTGAAGACAGTTCGTAACAGGTGATGAAATACTTCGCCTTCTTCATGACCACACCCATCTTCTTCAGGTCGTAAGATGTAAGACGGTTAAACCGTCGCGAGTTGACAATGAGCCAAGCCGACTTGGTGCCGAGTCCTGGCACACGGAGCAATTGTTCGTAATCGGCCGTATTAATATCAACGGGAAAGTACTCTGGATGACGCAAGGCCCATGCAATTTTCGGGTCTACCTCCAGATCAAGGTTCATATGCTGGTCGTCAACAATCTCCTCTACCTTAAAATGATAGAAACGCAGAAGCCAGTCAGCCTGATACAGACGATTCTCACGTACCAAAGGAGGTTGTTTCAACAGTGGCAGACGCGGATCGTAGGTATTCACGCTCACATAGCCGGAGTAATACACGCGACGCATCGTAGGCTGTCCATAAAGCATGGACGACATAGTCAGAATATCCTTATCGGTCTCCTTGGTGGCTCCCACTATCATCTGAGTGGATTGTCCGGCAGGCACAAAGCGGGGCACATTCCGCATTCGTTTCCTATCCTCTTTATTCTCAAGCACCCCTTGTTGTATCAGTTTCATGGGTTGGAACACACTCTTGTGGTCTTTCTCAGGAGCTAACAACTTCAAAGATTCCTCCTTCGGAATCTCGATGTTCACACTCATGCGGTCGGCATAGCGTCCGGCCTCATTTATCAACTCCTGAGAAGCACCAGGAATACTCTTCAGGTGGATATAACCGTTAAAGCGGTGGACAAGGCGCAGATCACGGGCAATAGCCGCCAATCGTTCCATTGTATAATCAGGATTACGTACTACCCCACTCGACAGAAAGAGACCCTCAATGTAGTTACGACGGTAGAACTCCATCGTGATCTCTTCCAACTCACTGACAGAGAGTGTGGCGCGCTTAATATCATTAGAACGACGGTTGATACAATAGGCGCAGTCGTACATACAATAATTCGTGAGCATCACTTTCAACAAAGAGATACAACGCCCATCATCGGCAAACGAATGACAGATACCAATGCCCCCTACGGCAGAGCCTACCATGCCCTGCTTACCTTTGCGCACCGTACCGCTCGACGAGCACGACACATCGTACTTCGCCGATTCTGCGAGGATACGCAGCTTCTCCATAGTCTTTTCTGTTAGCATACGGGTGCAAAGATACAAGAAAGGTGCACCATAAGTCGGTACACCTTTCAAACTTTAACGTTTTTTATTGTTTAGTGTATGCGGAAGTTCCACTTAGAATTGTCGCTATTGAAATCATACTCGGCAAGCGTTGGTGTACTGTCGGCTACAGAATAGAGGCAATACTTGGTATTGACACCCTCCTGTCCGGGGATGGCCTTCGGCATGATACGGTAGGTACCATCGGTAAGCTGTTCGATACGCCAGAGCTGTTCATCGGCACCTGTATAGGTGGGAACGACTGTTACTTCCTTGTTGGCAGTAGCTGCAAGCGCGCGTTCTGTACCTTCGATGGTAATCTTGAAATACGAATTGCTGAGATAGCCGCCAGCTTCGTTCACAGGAGTAACGGTCCAACGCTGGTGAGGACGGTACATATAGTCGCCGATACGGGCTGGGATGTTACCCTCGGGCCAAGTGCCAGCAACCTCTGCTAACGTCTGGTTAGCAACAGGTTTAACAGGCTGTTCCATCTGATTACGATTAAACCAACCCTGACGCTCCTGCTGCATACGAACGAAATCAACAGCAAGCTCCAGAGCATAGCCACGACGCTCACTCAGAATAGCCAGATTGCCACCCTTGAAGTTATCACCGGCTACGGGCCAACCATTCTTCCATACAATCGGACGGACAGCAAGCGTAGAACGGCCACTCAGTTCGAAGTCGGCCTCCCAGTGGAACGACATAACCTCAACACCCTCGTCGATGATGTAGCGTCCGAAGTGGCCAGCGCCACAGGCGCGCTCTTCAGCGGCAATCACCATCTTACCACCACCGTGGTACATGTCACGACCTACGTTGTCGAGGTAAGGACCTTCTACGCTCTTTGAGCGGCCTACCACGATATTATAGGTAGAGTTCACACCGTCGCAGCAAGTGCCGTGGGTGCCTAACAGATAATACCAGCCATCACGGTACATGAGATCAGAAGCCTCACAGTCGATAGCGATATCCTTCTCCTTGTTACCCTTCACACGGAAACCGGTCTTGGGATCGAGCTCAATCAGTCGGATGGTGCCGAAATAGGTACCGTAGCTTACCCACAGGCGACCTGTGGTGGGATCGAGCAACAGACCTGGGTCGATGGCATCCTGATCCTCCATACCATCAGAGGCACAAACCTCTACGGCCTCACTCCACTTAAAGTCAGGCGATTTAGGATCGAGGGTCTTATTCCACATGGTGAGGATGCGACCAGCATGACCACCACCTAAACCACCACCGGTAGCACCATAAATACAGAGGTAACGATCGCCAATCTTCAGAACATCGGGGGCTGCACCGCCACCAGGACGGTCAGCACCGCTGTTCCAACTCCAGCCGTCTTCTGAGATCAAACCACCGCCACCAGTGCCGAAGGTATAGTATTTACCGTCGCACTCTGCGATAGTCGAGGGATCGTGGATATAGGGTGCGCCTATCTGCGCATTGGCAGCAGCAGTCATAGCTAATACTGCCAGAAGTGTATGTAGTCTTTTCATTTTTATTGTGCTTTGATTGAATAGTTCTTTACTGGATTACCTTTCTCGTCGAGGAAACGAACACAGAAGTCACTCATGCCCGGACCATTGATAATGGCACCACGCAGGATGTTACGACCCTTCTTCAAGGTAAGACGGGCTGACATAGCATCGTCCTTCACCATACGACGGTCGCCAGAGAGCAACAGAGCCTCCTCGCCGTTGAGCCACCACATAGAGGCTGAGTTAGAGCCCACAGCCAGACGTACGTTTTCGATATCCTCATCGCAGTCGATGATGGTAACTGCCCAGAAGAGTACGCCATATACCTGCTGACCCCACTTCTCGGCAAAGCGGAAGAGCTTCACATTCATATTCTCACTGTCGAGAGCATGCCAAGTCAGTGTCTGCTTAACAGTCGTAACCTTGGGCTCGGCAGGTTCCTGCTGACCGAAGCTACGTCCGAAGCCGGGAGCCACCTCCACTTTCTGATAAACAGCCTTTATCTTCTGGCCGTCCTTCGGCACGATAGTCTGCTGACCCTTGAAATATTCAGTGTTAAAGTGCTCGCGCAGATATGAGTCAGTAAATACGGTATTGCCACTGTTAGGTTTGTCGATAGGCTCCAAAAGCAACCAACGACGGATAAATCCTTCATCATCGGGCTGAGCCGGCTGGGCTGTAGCGGGTGAGAAGTACTTAGGACGGTTCTTGAACTGTACCCAGTCTACGCTGATACCAGCATCACCCTCGCAAGTAATGACCAGATCAGAAACACCCTTCGGTGTGTAATTCAAAGCGGCTGTCTGGGTAAGCCACTGGTTACTGAAGTCACGACGGAACATAGCCGGCATACCTGCAGGTGTTTCAGGCTTAACGGTCATATCTATCTCAGCAAGTATCTTACCATTGGCATCCTTCTCGCGGATAAAGAACTTGGTATTACCGGCTGCCTTGGCACTTACAAGCACATAACCATCGGTAAGACAACTGAAGTCTATATCCTTATATTTAATCCAGCTGCCCTTTGCGGGGAGTGTAGCCTCATAGCTACGGAATGTATTGACAGTATCAATGAGCTGTGTTGTCACGTCGCTGCTGGCCTCACTGTAGCGGTCAATCTCGATACGCTCGGTAGCCTGGTTGATACCCACACCACGCATGGTTTTCTTCACCTCCTGAATAGTGCCGTCGGGATTGAAATAAAGCTTGTCGATCTGCACGCTGCGACGCTTATCGTCGCGGGGCGAGAAGGCATTCTGGTGATAGAACAGATACCACTGACCTTTGTAGTTAACGATGCTGTGATGGTTGGTCCAACAGCCATTCTCATGCTCAGGCATAATCAATCCTTTGTACTCGTAGGGACCCATTGGATTCTTACTCATTGCGTAACCGAGAACCTCAGTATTCTCTCTTACATACGGATAGGTCAGATAGTAGTTGCCATTGTACTCGAAAGCAAATGGACCTTCAGCCTGACGGCTAGGCAGACCCTTCAGGCAGTTCACGCCTTTCATCTCGAACTCGCGGTCGCCCCACTTCACAGTCTCTGTGGGAGTGTCATCGGCAATCTCCTTCATATTATCCTTGAGTTTAGCACAACGTCCAGCACCCCAGAAGATGTAGGCGTTGCCGTCGGATGCCAAGAGCACACAGGGGTCGATGCCGTTGATACCCTTGATGGGCTCCGGCTCAGGAATAAATGGTCCCTCAGGATTATCAGCGATAGCCACGCCGACGCCAAAGCCTCTACCGTCTTTAGGAGCTGATGGGAAATAGAAATAGTACTTACCATTTCTCTCTACACAGTCGGGCGCCCACATCGAATAAGAGTCAGGACGTACCCAGGGTACTTTGTTCTGAGTGACAATCACACCGTGGTCGGTCCAATCAGTCAGATTCTCTGAGGAGAACACATGATAGTCTTCCATGCAGAACCAGTCCTGACGCTGTCCTTCGGGTGGAACGATGTCGTGCGAAGGATAGAGATACACCTTATTATTAAACACACGCGCGGTAGGGTCAGCCGTGAACTGATCGCGGATGACGGGGTTTTGCGCCACTACCATAAGCGGCACACCCACGAAAATGAAACTTAGTAATTTTTTCATTAGGGTTATTGTTGATGAATAATAATATTGAATTTGTTGCAAATATACGAATTATTTTCTAATTTGATTCAACTAAAAGCAAATGGTTTAACCAGTATCATAAGTTTTCCGTATGAATGTTACATTCTCAATAAACCGTGATACAAATGGCAAAGGAATAGTCATGGATTCTTAGTATCTTTGCAACACAGATTCAAATTTATTAATCAATCCATTATACAACTAATAACTTATGAAGAAACTATTTATTCTTTTGCCATTAATGGCATTGTTATTGGGTTGCTCTTCGGATGAGAAGGGCGCCCAATGTCCTGTTCTAACCGTCGAGGGCGGTCAGATCCAGGGTGTTCCGTGTGAGAACCCGGGTGTGTTTGTGTACAAAGGTATTCCTTATGCTGCGCCTCCCATCGGCGACCTGCGCTGGAAGGAGCCCCAGCCTGTTGTGGCTTGGGACAGCATCCGCATTTGCGATCGTTTTGGCCATCCCGGCTATCAGTCGGTTCATTATCCTGGCGGCTACACCACGGAATGGGGTTATGGCGACGAGGCGCCTTCCAGCGAGGATTGTCTTTATCTGAATGTTTACACCAAGGCTGCTGGTCAGGTGGACAAAAAATTGCCCGTGGCTCTGTGGATTCATGGTGGTGGCTACCGCGAGGGCTGGGGCACAGAACCTGAGTTCGATGGACAGGAATGGGCCTCTAAAGATGTGGTGCTCGTAACCATCAACTATCGTCTGGGTATCTTCGGTTTCATGCCTTACGGTGAACTCTCTGCAGAGAGTCCTCATGGTGTATCAGGCAACTATGGCATCCTCGACCAGATCCAGTCATTGAAGTGGATTAAGGAGAATATTGCTCAGTTTGGCGGCGATCCCGACAATGTCACCATCTTCGGACAGAGTGCCGGTGCAGGCAGCGTACGCACCATCTGTGAGTCGCCGCTGGCCCGCGGTCTGTTCCACAAAGCAGTCATCATGAGTGGCGGTGGTCTGAATGTTCCTCCAAAGGATGATGAGGCAGCCAAACCTGCTACCCCGATGAACAAATTCTTTACCTATAATCCCACCCTGAAAGAGGCAGAGGCAGAGACTAAGAAAGTGATGGACTGGGCCGGACTGACCGATCTACAGAAGCTGCGTGCCGCCTCGACAGAGATTCTCTATACCGTATGCACTCTCTATAACATGGTTAATAAGAGCGACCTGTACGTGATGGAGCGTCCTATCGTCGATGGTTATGTTTCGCTGAAGAGTTTCGACGAGGCAGCCCGAGAGGGATCGATTGCCGATGTGCCTTATATGATTGGCTACACCTTGAACGACCTAGGTTCCATGGGTGCAGGCATCGCTGAGTTCTGTAAGGTTCGTTCCGAGAAGGGCGGTAACGCCTGGGCTTACGAGTTTGCACGTCCATTGCCCGACGATGGCAAGCATCCTGAAGTTACACAGCGCTTGAAGGGAGCTTTCCACTCCAGCGATCTCTGGTATGTATTCAAGAGCCTGAAGCACTGCTGGCGTCCTTGGACTCAGGGCGACTGGGATCTCTCAGAGAAGATGCTGACCGCTTGGACCAACTTTGCTAAATTCAGCGATCCTAATGGTAGCAGTGAGGGTGAAGGTTTAGGATGGACTCCCTGCACAGCAGAGAAGCCCGATTTCATGCTCTTCAAGCTCGACAACAAAGACGCAGAGGCTTCCGAAATGGGTGAACCCATAGTTCCGGAGCCAGCTCAAATGCCTAACTATTCCGTTAAGTAATATCACCACAACAGTAAAACAAGTTGTTTTACCTTTATAGAGACTATCTCTTACATAGCTTTAGATAGTCTTTACAACAGTAAAACAACTTGTTTTACTTTTAGTCATGCCATCTAACACATTTAAATGCCTTATTTCCAAACAATTAAGATCTCATCTGCGATCAGTGCAAGTTGATGTTATATAATTAAGAAGTAACACTCAGCCAAACAGCCAGAATATCAATATATTAAGTAAGTGATAGATAAACAAAAAAGATGCCGCGTCATCACGACGCAGCACCTTCTGAATACCAAAACAATGTGTCTAATACTAACTATAGTGTTGATATTAGTTTCTACATTATTCCTCTGCTGACGTAGCTCCATTCAGGCTTTCCCAACCAAGGACATTCTTGAAGTGGTTGGCCAGACGGCAGTCAAGCGGGAATGGCAGGTACATATACTTGTCTGTGAAATCATTATGATCAGCAGCAGAATAATCTGTGTACAGCTTGTGCTTAGCAGCACCCTTCGTGAAGAACTCATCGTATACGGTAGGCACGTGCTTGTGGATACCACCATAGTTCTTGTTGAAAATCTGATCGAGGTTCACCTTACCCTGCTTAGCCCAACGTACGAGGTCGGGGAAGCGGCAGTTCTCGAACCACATCTCATACTGCTTCTCTTCCATTACATCCTCGAAGGTAAGGCTGGTGCTGATCTTACCAGAACCAGAGCGTGCCTGTACCTCGTTGAGGGCCTTCAGACCGCTGGCCTCGTCAGCGCCGATGCAAGCCTCAGCATAGAGCAGGAGGGCCTCAGCATAACGTGCCACGTTGAAGTTCTTCTGGTTAGAGGCACCACCCATGATCTCAGAAACGTTATCATTGGGATAATCCTTACCACCAGAGAGAATCTTAGGAACTTTAGCATATGCCATATGCTTCCACTCAAAGTATGGACCATGGCTGTAGATACCAGCACTAGCCTTAATACCACGGTTAGGATCACTCTCCTTCTCAGCCGTAGAAGCATCGTTCTTGTCAGAGTTCCACTCCATCTCATACAGGAACTCATCCTCGGTCAGGAAGCAAGCGCGACGACGAGCAGAGTTGCCATCATGCGCCAGGAACTTCTTAGCGAAGTCTTCCTGAATGGCACCACCATTCCAACCAGCAGCGGGGCATGGCCAAGGCATAGAAGCCAGAGCATCGGTACGCCAGCAGAATACGTCGGCAACCATCCAACGGCTACGCCATACATTGTCCCAGAAAGAAGCGGTATTGTCATAGATGAAGTTCGGCTCGAAGATCTTCTCACAGTTACCATCACCGGCTACGTGGAAGTTAGTCCAGTACTCATCGGTATCAACAAGCTTGTAGTTACCAGAGTTGATGAGGTCGCCGAGATACTTACGTGCAGTGGCAGGATCGTTAGCGAACATGGCTGCCTTACCAGCTACGAACTGAGCAAAGCCAACGCTCATGCGAGCTGTTGCATTCTTATCACCTGTGCCATTACGCTTGGGCAGAGAACCTGAGTTGATGGCCTTGTCGCACTCAGAAATAACCCACTTGAACACCTGCTCCTGACTTTCGGCCTGTACGGGCAGTTCGTTTGGCTGGAGAAGACGGTCGATGATTGCGGGACGATTCCACAGGATGGCCAGCATCATGTGAAGGTATGCACGCATGACGCGAGCCTCTTCAACACACTGCTTAGAGAAAGCACTGGTATAGTTGGGCTCATGGCCATCAAAGTTCTCATTAGAGAGGTTAGAAATCACGAGGTTAGCGTGATAAAGAGCACCTACATAACGGTTGTAGCACTCCTTCAGAGTACCATTGGACTCATTGTATCTGAACTCGTCGAATACACGGAAACCAATGTGGTCTTCTTTGTTACCACCAGCGGCCAGAATATCGTCAGCAGAGTAATTGATGATCACCTGCTCTGGGTTGTCAATACCTTCCGATCCTGCTACGTTCTGAACAAAGCTGGCATACATGTCGGCAAGGGCGGACTCAGCGTCAGCATCGGTAGCATAGTAGTTATCGGTGCTAACAACGCCCTTCTGATCAATATCAAGGTTACTTTCGCAAGAGACAATGCCAAATGCGAACGCTAACACTGCGGGAATTATTATCTTTTTCATTTTATTACGCTTTAAATTAGAATGTGATGTTTACACCCAGAACCACCTTCTTCATGGTAGGATATGAACCCCAGTCGAGGCCAGCACCTGAGAAGTTAGTTGTAGAAGCCGTTTCCGGATCAAGACCGGGATAGTTGGTGATGGTGAAGAAGTCATCAAGCGATACAGAGAAACGGAGGGCGCTGATGGCAGCCTTCTTGGTGATGTTTGCAGGCAGGGTGTAACCTAACTGCAGCTGCTTGATACGGAAGTAGTTTCCGCTGAACAAGTTACCTGTTGAAGACCAGAAAGGAATATCAGGGCTGACAGTCTTACCAGCATCGGGGATAGCCTTACCTGACTCGTCCAGATAGTACTGCAGGGTGTTCTTGTAACCTGCACGGTGGAGCACTGGCAGAATCTTGTTACCGCCCTGTCCGTAACCGTTGAGCAGGAAGTCGAAGCCCTTCCAAGCAGCGGTGATGTTGATACCGTAGGTGAACGACGGAGTTGTACGACCGATATCAGTCATATCGTCGGTACCGATCTCACCGTCACCATTCAGATCCTTATACTTAGGATTGCCCTCGGCATCCACACCCTCGTAGATATAACCATTCAGGTACCAGATTGAGTGACCCTCCTCGAAGGCAGTACGGATCTGGTAGTTGGTTGAGCTGGCGTCACCCTTGTAAGTAGGAGTAGCACCCTCAGCCAGTTCGAGAACCTCGTTGTGCAGAGAAGAGAAGTTTGCGCTGATGCCATAAGAGAAGTCACCGATACGGTCTCTCCAACCAAGCTCGAACTCAAGACCTCTGTTCAGCACGTTACCACCATTGGTAACTACTGTGGTAAAGCCAAGCTCTGAAGGAATGCTTACACTGAAGAGCAGGTCCTTAGTGCGCTTGTCGAAGTAGTCAAATCCGAAGGTCAGTCGGTTGTTGAGGAAACGAGCATCGATACCGAAGTCAATCTGCTCAGAGGTCTCCCAAGTCAGACTCGGGTTAGCCAGCTTATCAGGAGCAGAACCATATACAGAACCGATCTGGTCTACACCATACTGATACCAGCTGCTACCCTTTGCGATGGCTGCAGTGTAAGGATAGTTGCTCAGTACTGAGATATTACCATTACGTCCCCAAGAACCACGGAGCTTCAAGAATGAAACGATTGAGGGGTCAATAGCGTTCTTAAAGAACTTCTCATTGCTAACGGTCCAACCCAAAGAGATTGATGGGAAGGTACCCCAACGATTGTCCTTTGACAGCTTTGAAGAGTCGAATGCATCACGACGGATGTTGAACTGCAGATAGTAACGCTCATCGTAGTTGTAGCTCAGACGGCCGAAGTAAGCAAGAGAAGCGCTCTTACCAGGAGCATTGCCTACGGTTTTAGGAGCATCAGCCTTCAAGTAAGAGATGTACAGGAAGTTGGGCTCGTAAGACTGAAGAATGTCAGAACCAGAAGAACTGATTGAAGAGTTATCCCAGTTGTTCTCCTTATACGACATACCGATCATGGCGCCGATATTGTGCTTGCCAGCAATTGTAGTGTTATAGTTGGCGAAGTTTTCCCACTGATAGTACCAACCGGTATTGGTGTTAGCAGAAATTGAGTAGGTGGTCTGGTTACCACGGTCACCAATCCAGAAAGGAGCTGAATAGCTATGCTGGTTGCTATAGTTCAGGCGATAACCGAGACGAGATGTAAAGGTAAAGCCCTTGAACGGAGTAATGTTTGCATAAACAGTACCATTGATGTTCCAACCGCCATTGGTTCCGTCGGTAGCATCGCGCTTAGCCAGAGGGCTACCTTCCATGTCTGAGTACTTGGTATTAGCATACCAACCCTTCTCATCACCAAACAGACGATAGTTCTGATCGGCTGTGCCATTCTGCAGAGCATCATAAACGGTTCTAACTGAGAGAGACATCTCGTCGGGAGTTGTCCAATATACAGGAGTCAGAGGATCCATCTGTATCATCTGCTCGAATGAAGAACCATAACCACGCTGAGAAACGCTCTTGGTCTCCCACTTCTCGATAGAGTTATTGGTACCTACCTGCAACCACTTGAACAGGTTGTAGTCGGCATTCACGCTACCAGTAAGACGCTTGTAGACATCCTTGTCGCCTCTTACTACACCATTATTATATACATAGTTAAGAGAAGCGAAGAAATGTCCCTTTGAGTTACCACCTGAGAAGCTCAGTGCATGCTGCTGGCTCCATGTAGGCTCAATATAAGCATCGATCCAGTCCTGGTCGATCACACCATTAGAATAATAAGGATGACTGTAGTCAAAGTCCTTGAGCCTGTTCTGAACATCAGTCTCACCATACTCAAGAGTCATATACTTCAAGAAGTCCGAACGTTTCAGCAGAGGACGACGGGTGAAGTTCTGCAAGGTAAACTTACCAGAGTAATTAACAGAAACCTTACCTTCCTCACCTTTCTTAGTTGTAACAAGTACAACACCATTACCAGCCTCAGCACCATAGATGGCAGCCGAAGCGGCATCCTTCAAGATCTCGATAGACTCGATGAGCTGAGGATCCAGATACTGGATGCTACCCACCTGAAGACCATCCACGATGTAAAGAGGAGCGATTTTCTCTGAGTTCGAAGAATAACCACGAACACGGATGTCAGCACCACTACCAGGAGAAGCGTTCATCAGGACGTTAACGCCAGATACCTTACCCTGAAGAGCAGCAGCTGCATCGGCAGTAGACAGATCCTTGAGGTCGTCGGCCTTCACAGAGGCAACGGCACCGGTCAAGTCACTCTTACGCTGAACACCATAACCGATAACCACCACATCATTCAGTGTCTGGGCATCTTCCTTTAAGGTAATAACAATGTTGCGCTTACCAGCAACATTAACTCTCTGAGTCTCATAACCTACATAAGTTACAACGAGAGTTGCATTCGAGGCAGCTTCCAGTGAGAACTGACCGTTGAGGTCTGTAATCGCACCTTTCTGACTACCTTGTACTTTCACAGTTGCTCCGATAACCGGGTCACCTGCTTCATCATTCACCGTTCCCTTGACTACACTCTGAGCCATTGCTCCCAGGGGGAACAAACAGAGCAGGAACAGTGCCATTAACGGCTTTTGCAATGATTTAAAAATACACATACTTTAATTAATTAGTTAGAAAATGTTATTAATAAATATTTGGTTTCTGATTGTTCATTTAATCTCCAGCTTCGTCAGTTGGTTTAGGATTGCGCTGCAAAGGTAATACTTATTTATAAATATGCATTTATTTTCCGTATCACGTTCTTTGCAAAATGTAACAAGGCTAAAATTTATATAATTGCAAGAAGGGTTAAAGAACCCAAAAAGCAAAGTTTAAAAACGACTTTGTTTTAGGACAAAATCGACTATTACTTTTTCATATGTTTCCAATAGTTTGCGTCAGGAAACATTTAAGGTTAATTTTTCATGCGATGCTACTTATACATATGTAACATCAGTCACGTTTCCGTTTCTTATCAAACTTGTGTAGGAAATAGTTAAATGCCTCGAGGCCTACAAGAACCAGAAATGTGGAACCTACGGAGAGGATATACAAGCCTCCTCCACAAGCCAGGCCGATGGCAGCAGTTACCCAGAGGCCTGCAGCTGTGGTCAGTCCACGCACCACATTCTCACTCTTATGGAAGATGATGGTACCTGCACCAATGAAACCGATACCCGACACCACCTGAGCTGCTACACGCGACACATCCCAACGATGGCTTTCGGTAATCATGGTTCCTTCGAAGCCATAAGCAGAGACAATCATAAACAAAGCCGAACCCAGTGCCACCAGGAAATGGGTACGGAAACCTGCCTCCTTAGCACGATACTCACGCTCAAGTCCGATAGCGCCACCCAAAAGGGCTGCCACGAAAATCCTCGTTATTAACTCCAATTGCATCTCCATCATACTATACTCCTATTTTACTTCAACTCCTTACGATAACAACGGTGACGACGTACTACTTTCGACTCCAGATACTGCCACTGCGAGAGCACACCCTCGTTGGTTTCCATCTGCGGACCCGTTTCAGCCCACTCAAAGCCATAACGCTGGAACTGACGAATCAAATCATCGAAGATCAACGCATTAGCACCTTTCGAACGATACTCTGGCAGAACGCCAATGAGCAGCAAGTCGACGATAGGCGTCTTATGCCACTTCAGGATCTTCAGCAGATGCCACCAGCCAAAGGGCAGGAAACGTCCATCGCGAGTCTTCTGCAAAGCTCGTGAAAACGAGGGGAAGGTAATACCAAAGCCCACCATCTTGTCGCCATCCATGATGGCTGTCACCAGATTCAGGTCTGCTATCTTGATATAGTCATTCACAAGCTTATCAACCTGAGTTTCTGACAGTTCCGAGAAGCCATAGAGATCCTTGTAGGTAGCGTTGAGCAAGCGGAACACCTCGTGGCCATAGCCTTCTCTGATAAGCTCCTGACGAGTAAACTTATGTACCCTGAGACCAAAGCGCTTACGCACCATCTCTGTAATCTTCGCAAACTTATCGGGCACCACCTCAGGCACCTTCACCTTGCACTCCAGATAGTCATTGTCCTTCCTGAATCCACCCATCTGCTCCATGTGCTTGGGATAGTAGGGATAGTTGTAGTTGACATACATCGTGGAGAGATCATCGAAACCCTCGACGAGCATACCCTCGCGATCGGTATCGATAAATCCCAGCGGACCAGCTATCTCTGTCATACCACGCTCACGACCCCATTCCTCCACAGCATTCAGGAGAGCCGTTGATACTTCCATATCGTCAATGAAGTCGAACCAACCGAAGCGCACCTGATGACAATTCCAACGCTCATTGGCACGACGATTGATGATGGCAGCTACTCGCCCTACGATCTTCTCGTCCTTGTAGGCCAGGAAATACTCGGCCTCACAGCATTCGAACGAAGGGTTCTTATCGCGACGGAGGGTAGCCATCTCGTCGCTATACAAAAACGGTACTGCGTTCTCATTGCCACGATACAGATCGTAGTAGAACTGGATGAACTGCTTGAGTTCCTTCTTGGTGTTTACCTTTCTAATCTTTATCATTTCTTTGGCATTTCAAAGATAAAACAACGACCTTTCTTCATTTCAAGTTTCGCTGTGCAAAGGTAAACAAAATAATTCAGATAAAAACAAAAACTGACACAAAAATGTAAGTTTTCCTAAAGGAATCATTTGATTTGCCCGTATTTTAATTTACAAATTCAAACGGCATTCTAATACACCTTGGAGGGAGCCCGGAGCAAACCCGGACTTTACTCGGAGTAAAGTGGGGGTTTACTCGGAGGAAAGTCCAGGTTTACTCGGAGTAAAGTCCCAGACCTCGGAAAGCCCCTAAAATCGAATGTTTTCGCTTTCCACTTCGTCTCGGTAAATAAAGTTTACTTTCGCTTCTTTTCTAACATCTTCAGTATCTCCTTAGCCCTCTCCACCATCTCCTCGAGTTGGGGCGTAGGCTTCTCCACCTCGCGAGCCCTCTCGAGGAATTGCTCGTAGTAGCTTTGTGCTTGTTTCTCGTCCTTCAGAAGGTAGGCGTAGGCATTGCCTATATTAAAATAGGTGGCTACGGAGCCAGGATTATACGTGAGGTGTTCCTTCCAGGCTTCCACAGCCTCAGGATAATGCTGAGTCAAGTAATAGCCCTCGCCCTCGGAGAGAGTAATCGCCTTCATGATAGTGGTATCAGGGCGCAAGAGTTCCTTGGCGAGATTCAGATAGTTCAAACCCTCAGGATAGCGCTTGGTGTCGACACAAACCACACCAAGACGATAGGCGCAACCCGCATGCTGCATACCACTGATGAGGAAAGCAAGCTGGAGGTACTTGTAGGCTCGCTCAAGATCCTCTAGCTGAGAGTAACACATACCAGCGGAGTAAAGCGTATTGAAGGTAGAATCGCCTTGTTCCATCAATCGATCGTAGATCATGGCAGCAGCAGTAAAGTCGCGATTGATGAACCACGCATCAGCCAAAGCCCTGTTTACAAGAATATTCGTTGAGTCTTTCAGCGAGTATTTTAGGCCACAAACTACGCCTTTCTCTGGCTGATTGGCTTTGGCATATGCAAGCGTGAGTCCAGCCACCACTTCGCCATCCATAGGGAAGCGATTCACTAGCTGATTGGCCCAATACATGAAGGAATCGTTGTCGCCCTGCTTCTGGTAGCTGAAGGCAAGTTGGCGGAAGGCTTCGTGCGAGAGACTATCCTCGGGCATATTCTTCAGGAGTTCTGCCACTTGGCGATAGTTAGCTCGTTTGTAGTGACAATTAGCCAACTTCAGACGAATCTCGCGAGGAATCTTATCCTCAGGCACATAAGGGCCTGCACCAAATTTATCATCCATCGAGAAACGCACGCTGTCCTGGGCTTCAGCCATCTTATAGGCTCGCTGGTAGTTCTGAAGGGCCTCGAAGGTGTTGAACTGCTGCATGCAACTATCACCAGCCTGCACATAAACCTGCAAGGAGTCAACAAAGCCCTCGCCCCTGACGGGAAGGGCCGTCAGCAAGGCGAGGGAAACGAAAAGACTCAATATT
>CADBVZ010000002.1 GCA_902798285.1 uncultured Prevotella sp.
GACTCCAAACGGGGCTGGCCGCGCTTCTGGCGCGAACTGGGTGCCACTGTCTTCAACCCCATGGGCGAGCTCAAGCGCTTTGCCACTGGCGATGCTTGGACGGTCAAGAAGGATCACTACCGCTATCACGACTATCATCGCAACCCCGTCGAGATCAGCATCTCTGCTGGCGACCGCTATCTGGCCGACGATGGGCATCTCTTCAAGGGAGAACATAACCCCTATATCAACTTTGCGATGCAATACGGCGATCCTGTGAATGAGAATGAAAACAATGCTCCATACGACTTCTTCGAGACTGAGCTGACTTTCGGACTCTCCAAAAATCAGCCGATGCTCAACCAGGTTCACCTCTTAGGCCGACTCTGGAGCACACCGATGATCGAGCGCAAGAACATCCGTGCCGAGTTCGGTATCTACCAGCACTTCGACTACTTTGATTCCAAGCCGGTCAAGAATGGTTCCGATTACACGCCTTACCGTATCAGCGAGGCAGCTGCCTTTGGTCCTGGTGCCATCATTCAGATGCCAGAGGTGGGCATGATCTCACATCTCGAGCAACGCATCTTCCTTAACGGCATCCTGCTCGGCGGTACCAAGAGCGACTACTACAGCGTTATCGACCGCGACTACAACATGGGAAGCGGTTTTAGCATCAAGGCCAAGACCCACATGGAGCTGCGCCACTTCGGTCGCTTCATCCTCAACGCCCACTACTATCGCATCTTCACTTGGAAAGGCTATGATCCTAACGTTGACCTGTCGAAGCTCACTGAAGAGGAAATGCTTCACCTGAACTCACAGGGTGACAAGGGAAATGCCGCCCTGCTCGTCATCAACCCGACGACCGAGTTCGACATCCGTCGTACTCACTATGCGTATTATGACGATGTGAAGTGTAACACCTTCGAACTGAAATTGGGTGCTACTGTGCACCTGTAGCATTGATCATTGCCGACCGCATTAAGGCTTTCGTGGAAAAGTAAAAATAACAAAATATCGACATGAACACAAAAATGAAGAAAATCCTACGTACAGTGGCGATGGTTATCATTGCCCTCATGGTCGTCGGTGGAGGAGTCTGGATGATTACCGGACGCTCACCAATGGCCATCATTGTGAAGAGCGCTTTGCACCAGATGGACACGGAGTCGTACGACAAGGCTATGGCCGACAAGACCGACAAGAGTACAACGGAGATTCCTGCCGGCGTGGTCTTTCCTCGTGAGGCTTTTCAATATACCATCGGAAATATGCAGGTGTTTGAGGTGCCTGCAGAGAACGACACGAAGCCCGTAGTGCTCTATCTTCACGGCGGCGCCTACGTTCATAACTTTACGTCCCAGCATTGGAAGGCTATGGCCGAGTGGGCCAAGACCACAGGATGTGGCATTGTGGCGCCAAACTACCCGCTGCTGCCCCTCCATACTGCCGCTGAGGCTCATCCGCTCATGCTGCAGCTCTATCGTGATCTTCTGAAGGGTATTCCTGCCAGTCGTGTTCTCATCATGGGCGACTCTGCAGGAGGTGGCTTTACACTGGCTCTGGCACAGCAGATACGCCATGACTCGCTCGACCTTCCTCGCCGTCTGGTACTCATCTCGCCCTGGGTCGACGTCATGGGCGGTAATCCTTCGCTACAGGGGCGCGACAATTGGCTCACTATTGACGTGTTACAGAAGTATGGAACCGCCTGGGCAGGACAGATGGATGTTTCCGACCCTGTCATCTCGCCCTTATATGGCGACATGGAAGGCCTGCCACCCACCGACCTCTTTACCGGTACATGGGAAGTGTTCTACACTGATGTATGCAAGACGTATGACAAGATGAAGGCCGCTGGTGTCGATGTTCGTCTGCACGTCGCTGAGAAGATGGGGCACGTCTATCCCCTCTGGCCCAGTCCAGAAGGTCGCAAAGCCCGCCACGAGATTGCAAAAATCATCAAAACATGCGAATCTTGAATAAAATGATAAAAGCTATATGAAAGTAGATTTATTTAAATCAACAGGAAGAATCACCCGAACGATCGTCGGGGGATTCCTCGTCCTTCTGCTCTCATCGTGTAGCGGAGGAGTGTTCGATGTGCACCCCTACGATGTTGACGTAAGCGGTGAGACAGGCATCAACAAAAAGCAGATGGCTGTTATTGAGAGCAAGTTTGCCAATAAGGACACGTTGCGTGTGGCCTTTATCAGCGACACCCACCTCTGGCATTCAGATGCGAGGGATCAGGTGGACGATCTGAACAAAAGGACAAACATTGACTTCGTGGTTCATTGCGGCGATCTCACCGATACGGCTACCGAGATAGAGTACGAGTGGTCGCGTGGCATCCTGATGAAGTTGAATTACCCCTTTGTGGCATTAATTGGTAATCACGACTATCTGGGCACTGGCGATCAGATCTATGAAACGATGTATGGCGACATGAACTTCTCGTTCATTGCCGGAAGAGTGAAATTCGTCTGCCTGAACACCAACTCTACGGAGTATGACTATATGGCAGCCATTCCCAACTTCGACTGGATGGAAGAGGAGATGGTGAAGGACTCTACGAAGTTCGACCGTACTGTCATTGTGATGCATGCGCCTCCCTTCAGCGATCAGTTTAATAACAATGTGTGCAAGGCCTTCCGCCGTTACCTTGACTACTTCCCTGGGTTGATGTGCTGCGTGTATGGCCATGTGCATAATGACGATTTTGGTCCTCTCTACCCCGATGACGACCTGATATTCTATGGCATTGACTGTGCTGAGGATCGCAACTACCGAATATTAACTATAACTCCCGACAGCTATGAGATGGAACAGATATTTTTTTAGTATGGCCCTGTTGGCATGCAGCATGTGTGCCATGGCCGATGATAGCATCAGCGCCCAGCAGCCGGTGGAGAGTAAGTATGAGAAGTCATTGCATCGCAAGGAGAAGGCTTGGGCATCGCTCATTCCTACTCACTTCGCCATTCAGAATGCAGGTAACATGGGTGTGCTCTCCGCTGGTATCGGTTGGAGTTATGGTAAGCGGCGTCAGTGGGAGACCGACCTCTTCTTCGGCTATGTTCCCAAGCACGATTCTACGCGCGGAAAGTTGACTACTACCTTGAAGGGAAACTTCATTCCCTGGGACATCAACTGGACACCCAAGACCGCCAGCGGTGATGCCGGCAGATGGAAATTCCAGCCGCTCACCTGCAGTATCTATCTCAATACCGTGTATGGAAGTGAATTCTGGAAGAGTCAGCCAGGTCGTTATCCTGACGATTATTATCAGTTCATGTCCACCAAGTTCCGCTTGAATGTGGCATTTGGACAGCGTATCATGTTCCAGATCCCCGAAAGCAAGCGTAAGCGTCATAATCGCATCGCGTTGTACTATGAGGTCGGCACGTGCGATTTGTATATTCGTGCCATGTTCCAGAGCAGTGTTCCGCTGAAGGACATCCTTGGACTATCTATCGGCATGAAATTCTATACCTTATAATCTGTAAACGACTTTTTGACAATCGAAAGCCCCACCGGTTTCCACAGTTCCGGTGGGGCTTGCTTTTGTTTTACGCGCCGACGCAACTCGTTGCGCCCCAACTTCCGCCCCATCAGGGTGTGCCTGGGCTTCCGAGTAGAGAAGTTTGCCACGGGCATGGCCAACGAACTGCTCTGGGCACAAGATGGCCTGGTAGAGTAATAATTTAGAATTTAGATTTCTTGACCTGAGTGTTCCATTATTCCAATTCCAATTAGAAAATTGAGAGGACAACTCCTCTTTATATATTATATAACTAATTGATATATAGATAGTTATATACATAGTAAGCGGAATTTGGATATCAAAAAAACAAACTGGAATTGGAATAACTGGAATGGCCGATGTCGAGGTGATGTATTCCGACACAAAAATTACGAACTTTGTGGCCAAATGGGCCATCTGATAGGTCCTTCGGGCATAGGAAAAGACCAGTTGCACGATCTAATTAGAGGTAAAATTATGCTCCAAGTAAAGCCAGAGCTTAGTCGGACTAAAGTAGGACTTTACTCGGAGTAAACCTCCACTTTACTCCGTCTAAAGTAAAACCCCTACTTTTGGCTCTTTTTTATCGGCGTTTCTTGATAATCACGATGATGAGGGCGAGGAGGAGCAGGATGATAATGGCGGCGGCAATGATGAGGTATTGATGGGCTTCATGCTGGGTGGCCTCGTGGCTCTTCTCGATGATGTTAAGGATGGAGCTGTACTGATAGCTTCGCGTGTGGTTGCTGAAAGTCTTGTTACACTTTCTTGTAAAATCCATATAGCGTAACGCACGGTCGAAATCGCCGTCTTTGGCCAAATGCTCGGCGAGAAAGAGTAGTGAGGCCTGGTCCATCACAGCGCAGCGGATGTCATCGAGGGCCGACTTACCGAGCCAATAGCAGGCCTGATCGTGATTGCCAAGATGCTCGAATACCATGGAGCGGTAGAATGCGGCATAAGCACTCTCGTGGGTTCCCTCTTTCGCAATTCTGAACCAGCGGTCGCTGATATTTAGAGCATCCTGGAAATGGCGCTGGGCTGTGAGAATGTCCATCTTCAGGTGGAGCCACTCCTCACTGCCTTCCGAGGCCACCGCCATCACGGAATCTCGGTAGAGGTTCTGTTTGGCGAGATAGCTCTGGTGCTTGTCCTTGCGTTGGGTGAGGGTGGCCATCTCGCCACATACGTGCATCCAAGCATTGTAATAATCGACGAGTTCCTTGTTGGTAAGGGCCGGCCTGTTGACCAAACGGAGTTGCTCGAGCGATTCTGTCAACATGTCCGATGTGGAACACTGAAAGGCGAGTAGGGAACGATAACGCCCGGCGAGGTTAGGACGACGGAGACTTTGGGCCAGATTAATGCATTGCTCAGCAAAAAACAAGGCAGAGTCGTTCCTATAAGACCGATAAAGCTGAAAGAGTTGCTCGGCCATCTTCATTTGCTTTTCTGGGCTGCTCTCCATCCGCAAACTGTCGCGATAGACGGCAAGCTGCTTTCTATGCTCAGCAACGAATTTGGGCGACTGGCTGATGGCCTCGTCGATCTGCTGATAGAGTGCCTCGAGATCGACGGACTCTTGGGCAGGGCTTGTATTCTGTGAGCTGGCGGCTGCGGCAGCGATGACCAAACAGGCGAATAATAGGATTCTTTTCATTCTCGGCTTCATTTAAGTAGTATACTTAATCATAATGGTTTTCGCCTGTAAAGTTACAAAGATTTCCCATATATCGCTTCTGATTATAAAAAAAATGTTTAATTATGCTTGTTTTTTAACTCCTTTTTGTGTTTGAATACCAATTAAACAAAAAAAACGCTTTTCTTTTGGTAGTCTGCGTTCTTATTTGTAATTTTGTCCCCCGATAGCGTGAATATCAACAAAAATAACTAAATAGAAAGACGATGATTTGGAATCAGACAATTGAGTGCATGGACCGCGAGCAGCTGCGCGAGATCCAGAGCCGCCGACTGGTGAAGATGGCGGAGTATGTGTATCACAACACCCCATTCTACAGGAAGAAATTCCAGGAGATGGGACTGGAGCCGGGCGACATCAAGAGCATTGACGACATCGTAAAACTGCCGTTTACCAACAAACTCGATCTGCGCGACAACTATCCCTTCGGACTGGCTGCCGTTCCCATGAGTCAGATAGTACGTATCCACGCCTCAAGTGGTACGACGGGTAAGCCTGTGGTGGTACTCTATACCCGTAAGGACCTCGCCATGTGGGCTGAGGCTATTTCACGTGCCTTTACCGCCTATGGTGCTACAAAGGATGATATCTTTCAGGTGGCCTATGGCTACGGACTCTTCACCGGTGGCCTGGGTGCCCATGACGGTGCTACCAACATCGGTGCTTCGGTGATTCCTATCTCTTCGGGTAACACCCAGAAACAGATGACCCTCATGCACGATTTCGGCACGACCATCCTCTGCTGTACGCCGTCGTACGCCATGTTCCTCGGCGAGGCGATGCAGGAGTGTGAGTGGCCCCGTGAGGAGTTTAAACTGAAGATCGGTGTGTTTGGTGCTGAGCCCTGGACGGAGAAGATGCGCGTGAAGCTGGAGAAGAGTCTTGGCATCAAGGCTTACGACATATACGGACTGAGCGAGGTGGCTGGCCCCGGTGTGGGCTATGAGTGTGAGCACCAGTGTGGTACGCACCTGAACGAGGACTATTTCTATCCTGAGATTCTGGATCCGAAGACGGGCGAACCATTGCCTGAGGGCTCGTTTGGTGAACTGACGTTTACCCATCTGACGAAGGAGGGTATGCCGCTGCTGCGTTATCGTACGCACGACCTGACGGCGCTGCACTATGATAAGTGTGCGTGCGGGCGTACCTTAGTAAGAATGGATCGTATCTTAGGACGTTGCGACGATATGCTGATTATCCGTGGTGTGAATGTATTCCCATCGCAGATTGAGGATGTCATCCTGAAGTTGCCTGAGTATGAGCCTCACTTCCTGCTGACCGTGGACCGTGTGAACAATACGGATACCTCGGAGCTGAAGGTAGAGGTGAAGGAGGATTACTTCACCGACGATATGGCGACGATGGTGGGACTGCAGAAGAAGCTGGAGGCTGAGCTGCGCAGCGTGATCGGTCTGGGCTTCAAAGTGAAGCTGGTAGAGCCGAAGGGCATCGAGCGCTCAGAAGGTAAGGCAAAGCGTGTGATCGACAAGCGAGACTTGTCGAAAGACTAATTTTGAATTAAGAATTATGAGATAAACTATAGAATTTATGAAAACTAAGCAATTATCGATTTTCCTCGAGAATAAGTCTGGACGACTGACCGAGGTGACAGAGGCCTTAGGGGCTGCAGGTATTAACCTCTCAGCAATGAGTATCGCTGACAATAGCGACTTCGGCATCCTGCGTTGTATCGTATCGGATCCTGATAAGGCTTATCAGGTACTGAAAGAACAGCACTTTGCTGTGAAGATTACCGACGTGATCGGTTTCATATGCCCGAATACGAGTGGCTCATTAGCTATTGTGATGAAGCATCTCTCGGAGAATGGCGTATTCATTGAGTATATGTATTCATTTGCCAATGGCGATGTGGCTACGGTGGTGATTCGTCCTACCGATCTGGATGCCTGCGAAAAGATTCTGGCAGAGAAGAAGGTGGAACTGATGGCTGCAAATGACCTGTATCAACTGTAAAAGGTAAAAAAGGTAAAAAGTGAATAGAATCTGCAATTTTTCTGCATAGAAATTTTGCAGATTCAACTTTTTTTTGTAATTTTGCACGCGATTTCGAGAAAACAAGGGCGTTTAGCTCAGCTGGTTTAGAGCATCTGCCTTACAAGCAGAGGGTCGGCGGTTCGAATCCGTCAACGCCCACAACACAAAATAACAAAAGGTTATCCTTCCGCAGCCGGTGAGGTTGCGGTTTTGGGTTAAAGAAAGAAAAGATAATTATCGCTAATCAGGATTATTTAAAGAAGACATGGAACTAAGTTTGCTGACTGCCATCTCGCCTATTGATGGCCGTTACAGAAGTAAGACCGAACCGCTGGCAGAATACTTTTCAGAGTATGCCCTTATACGTTACAGGGTACGCGTTGAAATCGAGTATTTTATCACTTTGTGTGAGTTGCCGTTGCCTCAGCTTCAGGGAATCAACCATTCACTATTCGATCAGCTTCGTGACATTTACCGTAAGTTTACACCCGCTGATGCTCAGCGTGTGAAGGATATTGAGAAGGTTACCAACCACGACGTAAAGGCTGTGGAGTACTTTATCAAGGAACAGCTCGACGCTATGGGCGGTTTCGAGAGTTACAAAGAATTTATTCACTTTGGCCTGACATCACAGGACATTAATAATACCAGTGTGCCCCTCTCTATCAAGGAGGCACTGGAACAGGTGTACTATCCCCTTGTGGAGGAATTGATAGAGCAGTTACACGACTATGCTGAGCAGTGGAAGAACATCCCCATGCTGGCCAAAACCCACGGACAGCCTGCATCGCCTACTCGTCTGGGTAAGGAGGTGATGGTATATGTGTATCGTTTGGAAGAGCAGCTGCGTGGACTGAAGGAAACACCCATTACAGCTAAGTTTGGCGGTGCAACGGGTAACTATAATGCTCACCATGTGGCTTATCCTCAGTATGACTGGCGTGAGTTTGGTAACACGTTTGTCAGCGAGAAGTTAGGTTTGGAACGTGAGCAGTATACCACGCAGATTTCGAACTACGACTGGCTGGGAGCCATCTTCGATGCCATGCGTCGCATCAATACGATTGTGATTGATCTGGATCGTGACTTCTGGATGTATATCTCCATGGACTACTTTAAGCAGAAGATCAAGGCTGGCGAGGTGGGCTCAAGTGCTATGCCTCACAAGGTGAACCCCATTGACTACGAGAACTCGGAGGGTAACTTGGGTATTGCTAATGCTGTGTTGCAGTTCCTGGCAGCTAAGTTGCCAGTAAGCCGACTGCAGCGTGACCTGACCGACTCGACGGTGCTCCGTAATGTGGGTGTGCCTATGGGTCATGCTCTGATTGCTTTCCAGAGTACGTTGAAGGGACTTCGTAAGCTGATTCTCAATGAGGAGAAACTGCAGGAGGATCTCGACAATACCTGGGCTGTGGTAGCTGAGGCCATCCAGACCATTCTGCGTCGTGAGGCTTACCCCAATCCCTACGAGACGCTGAAAGCACTTACAAGAACAAATGAGAAATTAACCGGTGAAAAGATACGTAACTTCATTGAGACGCTCGAGGTGAGCGAAGACGTGAAGGAGGAACTGAGGGCTATTACCCCAGCCACTTATACAGGTATCTAACCATAAACAAGAGTATTTACATTTTAAAAACAGACAAAAACAATGGATTTCGAGAACAACGAGAAGAAACAGGAAGAGACACAGAACGAAGGTTTCCAGAAAGAGTTCCGTCCGGGACGTTCACCACGTCCACGTATTCATACAGGACAGCGCCCTGCCAGCTATGAGCAGCGTCCTAATTTCCGCAGCTCACATGACGAGGGCGGTTTCCGTCCCGAGGGTTTCGGCGCAGGATTGCAGAGTAGTGCACCTCAGCGCAGTTTCCGTCCCCGCACCAACTACAATGCAGGTGGCAGCTACGGACAGCGTCCTCAGGGTGAAGGTGGCTATCAGCCACGTCAGGGTGGTTACCAGCAGCGTCCTCAGGGTGGTTATGGTCAGCGTCCTCAGCAGGGCGGTTACAGCCAGCGTCCTCAGGGTGGCTATGGTCAGCGTCCTCAGGGTGGCTATGGTCAGCGTCCTCAGCAGGGTGGTTATGGTCAGCGTCCTCAGGGCGGTTATGGCCGTCCCCAGCAGGGTGGTTACAGCAAGCCTTACGGAGGCGGTTTCAAGAAGGGTCCCCGTCAGCATACAGCCGACTATGATCCCAATGCAAAGTATAGCATGAAGAAGCGTATCGAGTATAAGGAAATCAACTACGATCCCAACGAGCCGCTTCGTCTGAATAAGTTCCTGGCAAATGCAGGTATCTGCAGCCGTCGCGAGGCCGATGAGTTCATCCAGGCAGGTGTGGTTACCGTTAATGGTGAGGTGGTTACCGAGCTGGGTACCAAGATCCTGCGTACTGACGAGGTGAAGTTCCACGATCAGCCTGTAACCATCGAGAAGAAGGTGTATGTGCTGCTCAACAAGCCCAAGGACTATGTAACTACGAGCGACGATCCTCAGCAGCGTAAGACTGTGATGGACCTCGTGAAGAACGCTTGTCCTGAGCGTATCTACCCTGTAGGTCGTCTTGACCGTAATACTACGGGTGTACTCCTGCTTACTAACGATGGTGATCTGGCATCAAAGCTGACTCATCCAAAGTATCTTAAGAAGAAGATCTATCATGTATATCTCGATAAGAATGTGACAGCCCGTGATCTGCAGCAGATTGCTGAGGGCATCCAGCTGGAGGATGGTGAGATTAAGGCCGACGATGTACAGTATGCTCATCCTACCGACAAGAAACAGGTGGGTATTGAGATTCACAGCGGTAAGAATCGTATCGTGCGTCGTATCTTCGAAGCTCTGGGCTATCGTGTACAGAAGCTCGACCGTGTGCAGTTTGCCGGTCTGACCAAGAAGAACCTGAAGCGTGGTGACTGGCGTTACCTCACAGAGGAGGAGGTTGATCGCCTGCGCATGGGTGCTTACGAGTAATTGAAGGTCGCGATTAAGTGAGAGAAATGAGGACTTGTTCGCATTTCCGAGCGTGAGCGAGCTCGATGTGAAACATCAACATTGAAAATTGAAGATTAGCAATGAAACGTACTAAGATTATTGATGTGCTGAAGAGCACGGAATACGGTAAAGAGGTTTGCGTGAAGGGATGGGTGCGCACGCACCGCTCTTCGAAGGCTGTAGACTTTATCGCCCTGAACGATGGTTCGACTATCAAGAATGTACAGATTGTGGTTGATCCTGCTAAGTTTGACGAAGAACTGCTGAAGCAGATAACGACAGGTAGTTGTATCTGTGCTGAAGGTACACTCGTAGAGAGTCAGGGTGCTGGTCAGTCGTCAGAGATTCAGGCCACCAAGTTGGAGGTATATGGACTCTGTGGCAACGACTATCCCATGCAGAAGAAGGGTCAGAGCTTCGAGGTGATGCGTAAGAACGCTCACATGCGTCTTCGTACTAATACCTTCGGTGCTGTGATGCGTATCCGTCATAATATGGCGATGGCTATCCACACCTATTTCCACGAGCATGGCTTCTTCTATTTCCACACCCCGCTGATCACAGCATCCGACTGTGAGGGAGCAGGAAATATGTTCCAGGTAACCACCAAGAACCTCTATGATCTGAAGAAGGACGAGAATGGAAAGATCATCTATGATGATGATTTCTTTGGAGAGCAGACCTCGCTGACTGTATCAGGACAGTTGGAGGGTGAGCTCGGTGCTACTGCACTTGGTGCCATCTACACCTTCGGTCCTACGTTCCGTGCAGAGAACAGTAATACGCCTCGCCATCTGGCTGAGTTCTGGATGGTAGAGCCTGAGGTGGCCTTCCTGGATCAGGAGGAGCTGATGGATCTGGAAGAGGACTTCATCAAATACTGCGTAAAATGGGCTCTCGATAACTGTAAGGATGATCTGCAGTTCCTCAATCAGATGATTGACAAGACCCTTATCCAGCGTCTGGAGGGTGTACTGAAGGAGACCTTCGTACGTTTGCCTTACACCGAGGGTATCAATATCCTTCAGGAGGCTATCAAGAACGGTAAGAAGTTTGAGTTCCCCTGCAACTGGGGCGACGACCTGGCTTCAGAGCATGAGCGCTACCTCGTGGAGGAGCACTTCAAGAAGCCCGTTATCATGACCGACTATCCGCGTGCATTCAAGTCGTTCTATATGAAGCAGAACGAGGCTCAGGGTGAGGGCTCGGTAGGTTATAAGGGTGCTGTGGCTCCTGGTCCCACCATGCAGGGTACTGACGTGCTGTTCCCACAGATCGGTGAGATTATCGGTGGATCTGTTCGTGAGGAAAGCTACGACAAGCTGATGGGCGAGATTGAGCGTCGCCAGATGGACAAGACTCACCTGTGGTGGTACATTGATACCCGTCGTTGGGGTACTTGTCCGCATGCCGGTTTCGGTCTCGGTTTTGAGCGTCTTATCCTGTTCGTAACAGGTATGCAGAACATCCGCGACGTGATTCCGTTCCCACGTACTCCGAAATCAGCAGAGTTCTAAAGCAGAGAGATGAAAAAACTATTGGTCATATTCTCCTTCTTAGGCATGAGCCTGACTCCTGCCTCTGCACAGGAAGACGACCAGTTGATTTTTAATCATTTAGGTATAGGCATTAGTGTCGGGACAACAGCCCTTGGCATTAGTGCCTCTACTGTTTTAACGCCATATTTCGGCATCAGGGCAGGTATTAATATCTGGCCAATCATCAAACTACGTTCCAATATGCATCTGGGATCCAGAATCCAGAACTGGGAGACAGGTGATCTTGTGAAGTATGTTGAAGAGCTGAATGCAGTTTTGTCGGAGGACCAACAGGTTCCTATGGAGATGCCTGAACTCGTGAGTCTGCATGTGAAACCGAAACTGACGGCAGGTCATATCCTCGTAGACTATTATCCCTTTCCCCGCCGCAGCAACTTCCATCTGACAACGGGTTTCCATCTGGGTACAGGAACTGTGGTGAATCTTCATAATCGCCATGATGGTAGTCTGATGGCTGTTACAGCTTGGAATAATGCCATGAAGAATCCCGATGCGCAGGACGTGGTGCAGGAATATGGTCTGGAACCGGTAGGCCTGGTTCTTGGTGATTATTTCATTGTGCCTGATGAGGATGGAAATATCGATGCCAAGATCAAGGTGTCGGGATTCCGTCCCTACTTGGGTCTGGGTTTCGGGCGTGCTGTGCCTCGTAAACGTATAGGTTGCCAGTTTGACCTTGGTGTGCAGTTCTGGGGAAGCCCCAAGGTGGTGGTCAACGGTGAAACACTACAAGCAGACAGAGTTGGCGATCAGCTTGACGATGCCCTTAGCATCGTCAGCCGTATCAAGGTCTTCCCAGTTGTAAGTTTCCGACTGGTAGGACGTATCTTCTAAATCAGTTTTATTCCTTCGTCAGAAATGGTAATCAGACGCCGACGGTACAAATCACCGACGGCTTTTTTGTATGCCTTCTTGGAAACCTGAAATCGGTCGTAAATCAACTCTGCTGGTGATTTATCGCCTAAGTTACAAAAACCGTCATTTTCATAGAGATAGCGAAGCAGCACTTCTGCGAAGTCGAGTGTGTGCTGGCGACCGGTGGGTTGAAGTGTTAAGTCTATCTTGCCGTCTTGGCGCACATGATCGACATAGGCTGTAATCCTGTCGCCGCTATGAAGAGGCTGGAATATCTGGTTGTCGTAAATCTGTCCTTGGAATCGGTTGTTGACAATACATTTGAAACCGAGGTCAGTTTTCTGCCATACAAGCAAGTCGACAGCTGTACCGTGTCCTAGGTCGGGCAGGTCAGCAAGGTCGGGTGTCTGTATGTACTTCTCCACCTTAGCCGTAGCCATCAGACGGTAGCTGTCTTCATCCACCTTTATATATATAATATGGTGTTGTCCCTGTTCCATCCGTTTCTTTTGTTCGCGGAAGGGGCAGAAGAGGTCTTTCATCAGTCCCCACTTCAGGAAGGCACCGAACTGGTTCACCCATGCTACCTCAAGACATGCAAACTCGCCTACTTTGGCAATGGGATGCTCGGTTGTAGCTACAGGCCGCTCCTCCTGATCGAGATAGATAAACACCTCTATCTCGTCGTCAATATGCATATTGTTAGTAACATAACGCTGGGGAAGGAGGATTTCACCTTCTTCGCCACCGTCGAGATAGAGTCCGAAGTCAACGGACTTAACTATTCTGAGGGTGTTGTAGTCTCCGAGTCTAAGCATGTTTCTTGGGGTATTACGGGTGTTTCTATTTGTCCGTCGCGCAGATGGATGGTCCTGTCGGTGATTGATGCCAACTGTTCGTCGTGGGTCACGATGACAAAGGTCTGTCCGAACTTATCGCGCAGATCGAAGAAGAGTTGGTGGAGTTCTTCCTTGTTTTTCGTGTCGAGGGAGCCGGAGGGCTCGTCGGCAAGGATGACAGCAGGGTGATTGACGAGGGCACGAGCCACAGCTACACGTTGTTTCTCACCCCCAGAGAGTTCGTTGGGCTTATGAGTGGCGCGTTCAGCAAGTCCCATGAAATCAAGCAATTCCTTGGCTCGCTGCTTGGCCTGTCTGTGAGACAAACCAGCAATATAGGCGGGAATCATGATGTTCTCGATAGCTGTAAACTCAGGGAGCAACTGGTGGAACTGGAACACGAAGCCCAGATGCTGGTTGCGGAAATCGGCCAGTTTCTTGGACGACAGGTTGGTGACGTCGATGCCGTCAATCTGAATGGAACCAGTGTCAGGCCTGTCAAGCGTGCCGATGATCTGAAGCAGGGTGGTCTTGCCCGCTCCAGAGGGGCCTACAATACTGACTACCTCGCCCTTGTCGATATGCAGGTCGATGCCTTTCAGCACCTGCAGCGAGCCGAAGCTCTTAGTTATGTTCTTAATATCTATCATTTCTAAAAAACTCAATTCTTGTTTTTCTTCTCATGTATCCAGCGCAGGATGGTGTCATAGATACTCTTCTCCTCGTGGTGCTGGGCCTCGGTGAAGCTCATGCGCTCGTCCTTCGTGTTACCAAACTGATCGGGGAAGATAATCATCAGGTTCTTGCCAGAGAAATACTTCTGCAACTCGTCGGGCAGACGCTCAAGGGCATTCTTATAAGAAATGGTTCCCTTACGGGCTGTTACTACCACAAAGAGGTGGTCTTCGGCTACTTGTGAAGCCAACTGTGGCAACTCGTTCCAGTGTCCCATCGGTGTGTATTCGGCTCTGACGCTAGAATGACGGTTGTTGATATATTCTGCTATCAAAACCAATGACTCATTGCGTCCGTGGAACTGAATACGGCAATCCAACTGACCTGCCAGTCGACTCAGACGTTCCAGCCAGCGATGGAAACCTGGCTCAAACTCTGCACGTGAGGGTACGACTACCTGAATGCGTCGGAGTGTGGACATGGGTTGTACAAAGCGCGTGAGAATAATCTGACGGTTTAATCCGTTGTAGAGACTTTGGATAAACTCACCCCAGAAACGAGGGTTGATTTCCGTATGTACGTGCATACCCATAACAATCTCTGAGCAGGCAAATTCGCGGAAGGCATGCTTGATGCCGTTGGCAATATTGGTGGCGAGGCGCACCTGTGTCTGTACCTTTACCTCAGAGGCACTAGCCGTCTGCTGTAATTGCTCCAGTAGTTGGATACCCTGTTCGCGGGCGGCATTACTGTTCTGATCGTCGTAAACCACATTGAGAGCCACCAGGTCGCGGTTCAGTCGTTGGTTACGCATAAACATCGACAGATACAGTAAATGGGGCGCAATCTCTGGATATTTTACGCAGAGGAGTATCTTTTCGTCATCAGTCTGCGAATCGTCGATATGAGGGTGTCGTTTCTCCTGAATGATGATCTGCTGTGAGGCATGTTCTGTCATCATGGTACTAATGATACAGGTGAAGAGAATCATGATGACTACACCATTCAGCATGTCATCGCTTACAAGAAACTGACCGGGAGCCACTTCCAACCGCATACCCACCATGACCATGGCGATAGCGCCGGCTGCATGGGCAGAGGTCAAACCGAACATCATGTTTCCGTCGGCTTTCGACAAACGGAAGATGAGGCTGGAGATATAGGCCGCAACAGCTTTTCCAAAGGTGCCGAAGAAGGCTATGAGGAGTACCACCCAGATGACGTCGATGCCCGTGAAGAGGGTGCGCACATTGATAAGCATGCCTACACCTATCAGAAAATAAGGGATGAACAGGGCATTACCGATAAACTCGATGCGGTTCATCAAAGGAGAGACATGCGGGATGTATCTGTTCAGAATCAATCCAGAGAAGAAGGCGCCGAAGATGCCCTCAAGACCTATAAGTGAGGTAAGGGCTGCACTGAGGAACATGATGCCCAGTACGAAGATATACTGCATCACAGCATCACTATAACGGCGCAGGAAGTAGCGCGTCAGCTTCGGAATCAATATGATACTACCTATGCAGAAGGCGGCAAACTTAAGGACGAATAGAATCCAGAACAGCCATCCGCTACCACTCTCGAACGATCCAGAGAGTGCTGCCAACATAACCAAGGCCATGAATAGGGAAATCATGGATGAACCCACGCTGAGGGCAACACTAGGATGACGCTGTAGACCATAGCGCCCTATGATGGGATAGGCAATAAGCGTGTTCGACGCCATAATACAGCCTAAAAGGAATGAGGCTGTAGGCGAATAGTTGAGTAGGGCCATTCCCATTACATAGGTCAGGATCAACGGAATGAAACAAGTGAGCAATCCGAAAAACAGGAAACGGCTGGAGTGCTTTTTTACGCCTTCCATGTCCATCTCCAATCCGGCGAGGAACATGATATAATAAAGACCTACTCTGCCGAAGAGTTCGAATGAGTTGTCGCGCTCCAGAATATTGAAGCCATACTGACCAATGGCAACACCTGCCAACACCATGCCGATGATATGAGGAATACGTAACTTACTCATCACGATAGGCGCGAAGAGGATAATCAACAGCACCACAAAGAAGATCAATGTGGGGTCGGTGATGGGCAAATATGATGCCAATAATGTCATTCTGTGTGCAAAGGTACAAATTTTTTTGCCAGAATGTTATGTATTACATGGAATTTTTGTAATTTTGCAGCCAAAATATAAACCAACTAAAGAATTTGGCAAGATGAAAGTAGCAATTGTAGGTGCGAGTGGAGCCGTGGGACAGGAGTTTCTGCGGATTCTTGACGAGAGAAATTTCCCGATGGATGAATTGGTGTTGTTTGGATCAGAGCGTAGCGCTGGTCGAAAGTACACCTATAAGGGAAAAGAGATCGAGGTGAAGTTGCTTCAACATAACGACGACTTTAAGGATGTTGACATCGCTTTTACCTCGGCTGGTGCCGGTACATCGAAAGAGTTTGCTGAGACTATCACGAAGTATGGTGCTGTGATGATTGATAACTCGAGTGCCTTCCGTATGGACGATGATGTGCCCCTTGTAGTGCCTGAGTGTAATGCAGAGGATGCTCTGAACCGCCCTCGTGGTATCATTGCCAATCCTAACTGTACCACGATTATGATGGTAGTAGTGCTCCAGCCGCTGGAGAACATCTCCCATATCAAGCGCATCCATGTGGCTTCTTACCAGAGTGCCTCTGGTGCAGGTGCCGCTGCTATGGCTGAGTTGCAGCAGCAGTACAAAGAGATGGTTGAGGAAGGTGAGGTAAAGACCATCAAGAAGTTTGCCCATCAGTTGGCTTACAACGTGATTCCTCAGATTGACGTATTCCAGCCCAACGGCTACACCAAGGAGGAGATGAAGATGTATAACGAGACTCGTAAGATCATGCATACCGATGCCAAGTGCTCAGCCATGTGTGTACGTGTAAGCTCTCTGCGTTCTCACTCTGAGAGTGTGTGGATTGAGACAGAGAAACCCATCAGCGTTGAGGAAGCTCAGAAGGCTATTGCCGCTGCTCCTGGTTGTCAGTTGAAGGATGATCCTACGACACTGACCTATCCGATGCCTCTGGAGACAGCTGGTAAGGATGATATCTACGTAGGTCGTATCCGTAAGGACTTGAGCGATGACTGCGGTCTGACATTCTGGCTCTCAGGCGATCAGATCCGTAAGGGCGCTGCCTTGAATGCTGTTCAGATAGCAGAGTACCTGATTAAGGTAGGAAATGTTAAGTAAGTATCTGACATATTTATATAGGGCAGCCTGCATGGCTGCCCTGTTTTTTCTCATCGGCTGTGGTACAGGTGATGATGATGGTCGTCGCTTAGGCGATGTCATTGTTGGCACGTGGCAACGCGGATGGGGCGAAGGAGATGTCATCATCGAGGGACAGACAGATCTTGAGCCAGAGAATTTCTCATACGACAAGTTTGAGTTCTTTGGCGATGGTACCTATAATGGTATGGTGCGCAAAGGTTCCTTTTCTACCTGGAGTTTCGATGGCAGTCTGATTTTTGAAGGCACCTATCAGTGCGACAACAATAATATGAAACTGGAATTTCGCGACTCAGAGGGAGTGGAGCGAAAGATTCTGGCGCAGGTAATGTCGTTTACCGACGATACCATATGGCTTAACTACGAAGATGAGACTCATCATGTATCGGTAACCTTTGTCATTCGTAAAGGTTAGTATTCTTCATCTTCTATATCCGAACTGTGATAGACGCGATAAATGGTTGTCTCGCTGTAGGCGGAGAAATAACCGAGACATCCCCCAGAGAAATTGTCGATGGGGTTGGTACCCGTGTTGTCCATCTGTTCCATGGAGTGAAGGTAGTCATAGGCACGCTGATCGATGGCACGGACCACAATCCTCAACTGATCTCCTTCGTGGAGTTTGTCTTCTTCATCGCTATTATCCTCGTTAAAGAAGCCAAATAGCTGTTGCAGTTCCTTGTTAGGATTAATATCATCTTTCAAGATTGCCCATCTGTAGGCTATTCCGTTTCGGTAGATATGTACGAAGTACCAGTTGGTCTCGTTAGGAATATCCTGCAATCGGATATCGCCAAAAATGTAGTTCTGCGACAACATTTTCATCCGTACGATGCTGAATTTGTTCACAACAGGCATTTGTTGCATGGTTGACGATGAAGAGAAATGATGTCCGTCGAGGGTGACATCGACTTGGTAGGTGATGCCAGGTTTGCCTTTGAGATTGGATTTATAGTAACCTTTCTCCTTGTATGGAATGATTTCGTTAGTACCATCGTTGGCGGTTACTAGTACGGTAGCATTACTGATGTCACTTTCCGTAGAATTATCATCCATGGGTTGGGTGCGACTAACTCGTACCGTTGTTCCAGTGTTGTTAACGGAGGCCTCAACCACGTATTTCATCTCTGCCTCATGGTAGTCGATGTGGATTTCCTTCTCGCATCCAGCAAAAAGGAAGATAGAGCCGAGTATGATATTTCTTATTCTGTTGCTCATAATCTTACCACTTGATATTAAAACTTACGCTCGGCACGATACCGAATAGTGAATACTGCATGGCTCGGGTGCCGTTACCATTCTCACCATCCTCGAAGTTGATGAGGTAGGGGTTGTAACGGTTGTACAGGTTGTAAATACTGAAAGCCCACTCCGTGGTATGCTTCTTGTAACGCTTGCTCCACACGGCACTCACGTCAAGATGGTGATAGTCTGGAGCGCGATAGCCATTTCGCTCTGTGTAGTAATATAGCCAGTTGTCCTCTATCTGGTATTTTCCACTGGGGGCTGTGAAGGCTTGTCCGCTGTTGAATATCCATGAGGCACTGAGCGACCACCGTTTGCTGAGCTGATACAATGCCACAATATTGATATCATGACGACGGTCGTTGTTGGCATCGTACCATTGTCCATTGTTCACTCCTTCTATCTTAGTCTTCGACCACGAAAGGGTATAGCTGGCCCAACCCTTTAGTCGCCCGTTGTTCTTGTGGCCACTCAGTTCTATGCCATAGCCCTTCCCTTTGCCAGGAAGCGTTAATCGTTCTATCTCTATCTCACTGCTAAACGTTTTTCCGTCGCGATAGTCGAGCACGTTATCGATATGGCGATAGTATACTTCCATAGCGAAATCGTACATCTGCGAGGGTGTCATCAGATAGAAACCTGCACTCACCTGATCGGCTATCTCGGGTTTTACGATGTTACTGCTCATGGTATAGCGGTCGAAGGGGGTAGAGGTGCTCTGGTTCCTCAGGGCATGGATGTTCTGCGATGTACGGGTGTAACCCAGTTTCAGACTGGTCAGTTCAGATGTCTGGATATTCAGCGATAATCGTGGCTCTAGCGTCAGATGAGTCTTTACAATCTGGTTTTTGCCATAGTTATAGTACCATCCGATGGTGCCGTCGGGGTCGATGTCATAGTAAAGAGATCCTCCCAATGGTGAGAACATACTCAGACGCAGGCCTGCAGATACGTTGATTCTTTTCGTAAGCGGGAAGGTCATATTTATCCAGGCTGCATTCTCCCAGGCACGTCGTTGCTCCTTCTCGTGGAGAGTGACGTACTCCCACTCTGCCGATTTTACGTTGATTAGGGCTGTTTGTAGTCCTGCATCCATCAGATAGTTGTTCCACGCAAAGTGCAGATCCTGACGGAAACCTGTATGACGGATGTGTCCGGAGAACCAGAGATTCAGATCAAGCAGGTCGATACCATTGTCTGTGCCATAACCGCTGTAGTAAATGGTAGATTGCGAGTAGTTGCCATTGTCATTGAAGTGATGTAGCCACTTCAGACTGGCCGAGAGGTTCTGCCAACTGATGTCTGCCAGTTCCTTGATGGCGGTTCGATCCTTGCCCGTGAAGAAACTCAGAAACAGCTGGTTCTTGCGGTTGATGGTCCAGTCGGCTTTAGCGTTTAGATCATAGAAATAGAGCTTGTTGCCCTTGAATTTGTCCGACAACATGAGAAACATATCCATGTAACTGCGTCGTGCAGTGATGAGGAAGGAAGCCTTGTCCTTTACGATAGGTCCTTCGATGGTGGCTTTTGTGGCCAACAGTCCGATGTTCAGCCCTCCGTGCAGCTCGTGTTTATCGCCAGTACGCCCCGTAATATCGAGCACAGCCGAGGAGGCATCGCCATATTGTGCTGGCAACATTCCTTTATATAAGGTGGCCGCTGCTAAGGCATCGTCATTAAAGGCCGAAAAGAGTCCACCTAGATGGCTGGCATTGTAGACGGGCGATAGATCGTAGAGTATCAAGTTCTGTGCAGCCGTTCCACCTCTCACCTGAAATCCGCTTGATGCATCGCTCTCTGACTTCACGCCAGGCAACAGTTGTATGCTTCGCATAATGTCGCGTTCGCCAAATAGCTGAGGCGATGCTGTGAGCTCCTTAAGTTGTAATTGCTCTGCACCAGTCTGTATCTGCATGACGCGTTGGCGGGCAGAGTTCGAGGTTACCACCACCTCGTCCAGACGCTCCGTCCGGATGGTGTCTTCCTCCGCCAAAGGCAGGGCAAATAGGGCTGAAAGCAATACGTTAAGTGCAAACATGGGTGCAAATATACGAAGAAATTAAGAGTTAAGAGTTAAGAATTAAGAAAAAAAGATGGAGTAGGGCATATTTCTTAATTAAAATGATTACTTTTGTCCCCATCAAACCAATAAACAGGAACAATTATGAAGAAAATCTTAGTAGCCCTTGTGGCAATTGCAGTGCTTGGTGCCTGCAGTAGCGAGAAAAAAGATTTCGCCTATCGTGGCCTCTCCATGAGTCTGCCTTTCCAGACTTTCATCGATTCACTTCAGCAGCGTGGCTTCTTCATCGATTCTGCCAAGACCGATTCTGACTTCCAGATGGTTGTCATGGGTAGTGATGCAGTGCGTTATCGTCTTGTTATCGCTCAGAAAACTGGACAGGTGGCTGCGCTTCAAGAGAATTGGGAACTCCATTCCAACGATAGCACTCGCAACCTCTGGCAGCAGATGCGCGATGACTTTGAGAAGGATCTTGGCGCCTGGCCCAACATGCCTAAGCATGGCGATGATCATAAGATAGCTAAGTTCGAGGCCGAAGGCGGTTTCATCACCCTCACCCTCGAAAATACCTACAAGCCCACCCTTTCCGTACGATACGATAAGAAATAACTATTTATCCCCTGCCAATTGGCAGGGGATAAATATTAGAATACGATCAGCGTGTAAATGTAGACAGTGGCGGCGGGGAAGGCCATGAGGGAGGAGTCGAAGCGATCGAGCATGCCTCCGTGACCTGGGAGAATATGTCCGGAATCTTTAATACCAAGGGTGCGCTTGAAGAGCGATTCAATGAGGTCGCCCCAGGTGCCGAATATGACAACGGCGAGTCCGAGTCCTGCCCACTGGAGAGCCGACAGCTGGAATTGATTGACGCCGTATTGTTCCGTGAGATACCATACTCCTACAGCTGCAGCCATCACAAGGATGCCTCCACCAATGCTGCCTTCCCAAGACTTTCCAGGAGAGATACGGGGGAAGAGTTTGTGCTTGCCCAACAATGAGCCGCAAATGTATGCGCCCGCATCGTTGATCCAGAGGAAAACGAACACAGAAAGCGGGAGTACGGGGTCATAAGTAACAAAACCCTGTGGGGAGAAGTGGAAGGCAAGGGCATTGAGCATAGAGAAGGGTAGGGCGATGTAGAGTTGAGTCATCATCGTATAAGCCCAGTTGTTAATGGGATCCTTGTGCTTCAGGTAAAGTTCTTCCACCATCAAATAAATCAGTGTGACGAGATAAGGAATAAATACGGCAGAGGGTGTTAACTCACTGCTATAACCCGCCATGGCGAGGAAGAAATACACACCTGCCACGGTACAAATCATCCTATTGACGGTAACACCCTCTCGTAGATTTACAAGACCGGTGAACTCCCAGATAGTAAGACCTGTGACGAGAGCGAACAACAGTACCATCGCCTCAGGACGAAGGAAACTGCATACAATGGCAGCCACAAAGAATATGGCTGTAATGGTTCGTACAATAAAGTTGTTCATAATCACGCTTCTGTTTTATCTTCTTCTTTCTCTTCTTTCTGCTCTTTCTGCGCTTCCAATTCCTTGGCACGTTCCTCAGCCATCCGTTCAGCGTCGGCCTTCATCTGGGCCTCAAGTAGTTCCTCAGAACGGCTAACCCACGGACGTTTACCGAATATCTTCTCAACATCTTCGGCATAGATAACCTCGCGCTCGATGAGTAACTGAGCCAATTGGGCATGACCTTCCTTATGCTCAGTGAGAATACTCTTGGCGCGCTCATATTGTTCGTTAATCATGCGCAGTACCTCATCGTCCATGATCTTTGCTGTGGTCTCAGAGTAAGGACGCTGGAACTGGTATTCTGTATTATTGTAATAGCAGATATTAGGTAACTTCTCACTCATACCTGCGAAGGCGATCATACCGTAAGCCTGTTTGGTGGTTCGCTCCAGGTCGTTCATGGCACCGGTAGAGATGCTGCCTATGAAGAGTTCTTCAGCAGCTCGACCTCCTAAGAGCGAACACATCTCGTCGAGCATAGCCTCCTTTGTCTGGAGTACACGCTCCTCAGGCAGATACCAAGCTGCACCGAGGGCCTGTCCACGAGGAACAATCGAGACTTTCACCAATGGATTGGCAAACTCCGTGAACCATGAGATGGTGGCATGACCTGCCTCATGAATAGCGATTGAGCGTTTCTCAGACTCGGTCATTACCTTGGTCTTTTTCTCCAGACCACCAATAATACGATCTACGGCATCCAGGAAGTCCTGCTTCTTCACTGTCTGACTATTATGGCGGGCTGCTATCAGGGCTGCCTCGTTACATACATTGGCGATATCGGCACCAGAGAATCCTGGTGTCTGACGGGCGAGGAAGTCAATGTCGACACTATCATCGGTCTTAACGGGCTTCAGGTGTACCTTGAATACCTCCTTACGTTCGTTGAGGTCGGGAAGGTCAACATGTATCTGACGATCGAAACGGCCTGCACGGAGTAGGGCAGAGTCAAGCATGTCGGCGCGGTTTGTGGCGGCCAAGATGATCACACCGGAGTTGGTGCCAAAGCCGTCCATCTCTGTTAACAAGGCATTCAGCGTATTTTCGCGTTCGTCGTTTCCACCCATGGCTGGATTCTTCGAACGGGCACGTCCCACGGCATCAATCTCGTCGATGAAGATGATGCAGGGTGATTTCTGCTTAGCTTGCTGGAAGAGGTCACGTACACGAGAGGCTCCTACGCCGACGAACATCTCAACAAAGTCGGAACCCGACATAGAGAAGAATGGTACACCAGCCTCACCGGCTACAGCCTTGGCAAGCAAAGTCTTACCTGTTCCCGGAGGACCTACCAACAAGGCTCCCTTGGGAATCTTACCACCTAATTCGGTATATTTCTGCGGATTCTTTAGGAAGTCCACAATCTCTTGTATCTCTTGTTTTGCACCAGCTTGACCAGCTACGTCCTTGAAGGTAATGCCTAAGTCGCCTCCCTTCTCATACATCTTGGCCTTCGACTTGCCGACGCTGAATACGCCGCTTCCGCCGCCCATGCCTCCGCCGCCCATGCGACGCATCAAGAATATCCAAAGACCTACGATGAACAAAATAGGCAGCAGGTTAGTAATGATGATCGAGAAAAACTCGTTATCTTTACGGTTTTCATAAGAGTAACTACCTGTGAAGGTCTTGTCCTCCTTGGCTTTCTCGATGAACTCCTCCACTTGGTCTATGCTACCAAACTCTACCTCGACGTATGGCTCAGTTCCCGTCTGTTGGGTACCCTGATGGAATACGTCACGGATATGTTCCGGTTTGACGTACATCTTGATGGTGCTCTGAGACTTGTTGACTACAATCTTAGAGGCATAGCCATTGGAAACCATGGTCTTGAATTCGGAATAGGTGGCGGTCTTAGCCACGCTACTGTTGGTAGGACCTCCACTGGAGAAGTAGAGTAGTCCGAGAGCCAGGATGGCAATGAAGTATATCCAGTTCATATTGAATCTGGGCATGTTCATTTTCGGACCATTACCGTTATTATTGATTTGTCTTTGATTCTTATCCATTATGTATTCATTTATTAATAGTCTACATATCAATTAGTCCAGATCGGGAATTTCCGTTAGCGATGCATCTTCCCAAAGGTGTTCCAGGTCGTAATATTCCCTTACGTCGGGCAGGAAGATATGTACCAATACATCGGTGTAGTCCATGGCTACCCATTGGGCATTCTCCAGACCTACAACGTGGGTAGGTTTCTCATGTAACTTTTCTCTGACCATATCGCCGACGGACTCGGTGATTGCTTCTACTTGTGTCGGAGAGTTTCCCTGACAAATGATGAAATATTGGCAGATGGTGCCCTCGATGCCTTTCAAGTCGGCAACCACGATTTGGCTGCCTTTCTTTTCTTGAATGGCCTCCGTTATAGTCTTTACAAGATTCTTTATTTGCTCCATTAAAATATAAATAGGTGAAATCTACTGCAAAGGTAGTGTAAAAAGAGTGAAATGCAAAATAAATTAGATTTTATTTTGATTTTGGGAATAAAAATAAGAGGTTTCCTTCTTGGAAACCTCTTGTAATCAGTTGGGGTACCCGGACTCGAACCAGGAAAGGCAGGACCAGAATCTGCAGTGTTACCATTACACCATACCCCAATGGATCCTTGCAATTTTCATTTGCGGGTGCAAAGGTAGCGCTTTTTCTGGAATTACCAAAACTTTTTGAAGGAAAATTTCAAAAAACCACAAAAAAAGGCAAAAAAAGAAAGGTTTCCGTACAGAAACCTTTCCAATATAGTGGTATTTGGACGTAAATCCGTTATTCTTTATTCTCAGCGTCGATGGCCTTGATCTTCTCACGGACAAGGTTCAAATCATCCTTCAACTTCTGTACCTTGCGGTTCATCTCGTCGATGAGGCTATTACCCTTCTTCGATGAAGCATTCAGGAATCCGAGGTTGTTCTCGTAGGTTTGAACTTCCTGTTTGATGGCCTCGTATTGGCGGAACAAACGTGCACGTTCATTGTCGAGCGCATTCTCACCACGCTCTGCCACCTGCTTGAGATTCTGCTTGAAATTGTTCAGACGACGCTTAGCAACACTGATATTCAAATCCTTGTATAACTTGTCAAGAACAGCATGATACTCCTCGAAGATCTTGTCTTTCTCTTTGAAGGGCACATGACCGATGGCATTATATTCTTCAACAAGTTTCTGAACCTTCTCCTGTACGTTCTCTCCAGCCTCTTCAGCTACAGCCTTGAGCTTCTCGATAACATTGCGTTTCTTGTCGAGATTCTCGCGTTCCTCACCACGCTGACCTGCACCGGCAGCATTGCGGGCCTCGAAGAACTTATTGCATGCACCGAGGAATTCAGCCCACAACTGATCGCCCAACTTCTTGGGGACCATACCGATGGTCTTCCATTCCTTCTGGAGGGCAATGAATTTATCTCCAGTAGATTTCCAATCGGTGGAATCCTGTAGAGCCTTAGCCTTCTCAATGAGAGCACGCTTCTTGTCGGCATTCTCCTTGAAAGTGTCCTTCAGTCCCTTGAAGTATTCTGCCTTACGACCGAAGAAATCATCACAAGCAGCACGGAAACGCTCGAAGATCTTTACGTTCATCTTCTGAGGAGCAAAACCGATGGTCTTCCACTCGGTCTGAATATCAATAATCTGCTTGGTATGCTTTTCCCAATCGCCACTACCCTTGTTTTCTTCAGCGGCAATAGCCTCTACTTTCTCGCAAAGGGCTGTCTTGCGGGCGAGGTTGTCTTCCTCCTTGGCACGGATGCCCTCAAAGTGCTGTTGGTGGCGCTTGTTAATAACGGTAGATGCTGCCTTGAAACGATTCCATATCTCTTCGCGAAGTTCTTTGGCCACAGGACCGATTTCACGATACTCCTGATGGAGCTTCTGCAACTGATGGAAAGCGCTGATCACATCTTCCTCTTCAGCCAATTTCTCGGCTGCCTCACAAAGACGTTCCTTTTGCTCCTTGTTCTTCTTGAAATCGTATTCACGGGCTTCACTATTCAGACGGAGCATGTCGTAGAACTGCTCCACATAAAGCTGATAGTTACGCCACAGTTCGTTAGCCTTGTCGGCGGGTACGTTCTTAATTTCACGCCACTGATCCTGCAAGGCCTTAAACTCCTTATAGTTCTTATTAGCATCCTCGGGAGTGGTAATCATCGTCTTAATCTTGTCGATGATAGCAAGTTTCTTAGTAAGGTTCTCCTGCTTCTCGGCTTCCTGCTCCTTGAATAGTTTGGCACGTCTTTCCTTGATGATGCCCATCTCGGCCTTGAATTTCTCTTCCTCTTCGTCGGGTGTGATCTGATATTTCTCGGGATCACCACCGGCATCGATGTATGCCTTCAGCTTCGCCTCGCGCTCTGCGATGTGCAACTTGTAGAAGGCAGTCTTCAAGTAATCGACCTCTTCTTTCTGAGGAGACTCATCGCCATGGGCAATATCCTGCATACGACGCAGAACCTCGGCTTTGGTTTCATAGACCTTCCGGGGCTGGGCCTCTTCTTCGTTTACTACTTCAGGAACTGCTGCTTCCTGGATAACTACTTGCTTCTCCTCCTGCTCGAGGATGTTCTCTTGAGAGTCCATCATTTAACTTTTAAGTTATTGACAATAAAGTAAAATGGTGCATTGCACCACCGCATTTGGGGTCAAAGGTACTAAAAAAAGGTAAAAAAATAAAAAAGTAAAAAGGTAAAGCGACCTCAATTTGAATTATTTAACATAATTCGTGTCTGTTTTACCTTTTTACCCTTTAACCTTGTATATTTTTATACCAGTCGTTTATGACGGAAAATGAGCCAGGCGATAACTGAAACTGCGACGGAAAGAACCATGGCGAATACAAATCCCCAGGTGGTGGTTTCCATGCCGTTAACCAGATTCATACCGAAGAGTGATGCAATCAGCGTGGGACACATCATCATAATCGATACCGACGTCAGCGTACGCATCACCGTGTTCATATTATTATTAATAATCGATGAATAGGTGTCCATCGTCGACTCCAAGATATCTGAATAGATGCTGGTAGTCTCACGGGCCTGCGACATCTCGATGTTGACATCCTCAATCAGGTCGGCATCAAGCTCGTCGATTTGCAACTTGAACTTCAGCTTCTGCAACAAGTTCTCGTTGCCACGGATGGAAGTCTGGAAGTAGGTCAGCGAGTCCTGAAGACGGCTAAGACCTATCAGGCTTTCATTGTTTACCTCGCGATCCAGGTTGCGCTTGGCCTTGTCTATCAGCATCGATATCTGCTTCAGTCGCTTCAGATACCACACGGCACTGCTGAGGAAGATGCGGAATATCATATCCACATAGTCGGTGAATCCTTCATTGCGCTTCTGCTGGAACGATACGAAGTCGATCATCATGTTCGTCTCATAATAGCACACGGTGATGGTGACATCGCGTTTGTGGATGATACCCAGAGGTACAGTGGTATATGGTGTTCTCGACCGTATCTCCTTGACATATGGGATACGGAGGATGATGAGCATCCATCCGTCATCGTATTCATAACGGGCACGCTCATCGGTATCGCTGATGTCCGACATGAAATAGTCGGGGATGTTGAACATCTCTTCGAGTTCACGCTGGTCTTCTTCGGTGGGGCATGTCACCTGTATCCAGCAATTGGGCTGCCACTCTGAGAGTTGGGCCAGTCCGCCTTGGGTATTCCAGAAAGTCTTCATTTTGCTAATCCTTTTTTCGTTTATGAAATGGTTTTAGCGGCAAAGGGATTAGCAGCCTTGCTCGCCATCCCCCGCCATTACGAATTGTAATTGTCCGCCGGGTAATCGTCCATAATTTTATTAATACTTTGGTGAATTTGGGTGCAAAGTTAAAAAAGAAAAATTGAAATAACAAATTTTTAAGGCACGAATTACGCGAATTATCACGAATTTTAAGTTTTCCTTGAAAAAATATTATTAATTCGTGTAAATTCGTGGAATTCGTGCCAAAAACATTATTTCTCGGGAATATCCTCAAGTGCTTTCTTCAACAGGGTCCAGAAAGGCTCTACTGTAGCAATGAGGGCGCGCTCCGTCGTGGTGTGGGGCGATTTCATCGTAGGTCCGAAGCTTACCACATCCAGATGCGGATACTTACCCAGGATGATTGAGCATTCCAGTCCGGCATGGTCTACCTGAATGATGCCATCTTCGCCAAAGAGGTCCTTATACTCCTTCAGCAGCAGATGCAGGATTTCTGAATCAGGATTGGGATCCCATCCGCCATACGAACCGGCGGTCTCCACCTTCATACCGGCCATTGAGAAGACGCTGTCAAGGGTCTTAACGATATAGTCCTTCATGTCCTCACGACTACTGCGGGCAAGAATCTTAATCATAGACTTGCCTTCGCCAATGTTGATGATAGCGAGGTTTGAAGAGGTCTCTACCACTTGGGGGTAGGAGGGAATCATACGTACCACACCGTCGTGGCATCCGTAGATTACATTGATCAGATTATCCTGAATCTCTACGGGAATCTCCTTCTTCGGCGTCTCTACATCTTCACAGATCACCTCGATACCACTTTCGATACCCTTGAACTCATCGGTAAAGTCCTCGAGCCAATCGGCGGCGAGTTCCTTCAGTGCTGCCACATTCTCCTTCGGAAGGGTGAGCACGGCTTCAGCCTTGAAGGGGATGGCATTACGCATATTACCACCCTGCCAGCTGGCCAGACGAGCCTCACATTCCTCGATGGCCTCGCGAACCAGACGTACCAAGAGTTTGTTGGCATTGCCACGGCCCTCGTGAATCTCCAGTCCGGAGTGTCCGCCACGCAGACCTTTCACCGTTACCTTGACCGCAGCATCCTCTGGATCGGTGTCAACCTCCTGATAATCAAGGGTTGCGGTAATGTTGATACCACCGGCCGAGCCGATGACAAACTTACCCCAATGCTCAGAGTCGAGGTTCATCAGGATGTCGCCGTTCAACTCACCAGCGGGCAGACCGTTAGCACCAAACATACCCGTTTCCTCGTCGGCGGTAATCAATGCCTCCACGGGACCATGCTTCAGCGTCTTGTCCTCCATGATGGCCATGATGGCAGCAACGCCTAAGCCGTTATCAGCACCTAAGGTGGTGCCCTTTGCCTTTACCCATTCACCGTCAATCCATGGTTGGATGGGGTCTGTCTCGAAGTTATGGGTACTCTCGGGAGTCTTCTGGGGCACCATGTCCATATGAGCCTGAAGAATAACGCCCTTCTTTTTCTCCATTCCTGGAGAGGCGGGCTTACGCATCACGATGTTGTCGGCGGGATCCTTAAAGGCTTCCACACCTGCTTGCTTGGCAAAGTCTAACAGAAATTGCTGTACTTTCTCCAGATGTCCGCTTGGACGGGGCACCTGTGTGAGTGCATAGAAATTTTTCCAGATGCACGTAGGGTTCAGATTTTTAATTTCACTCATAGTTATTATGTATTTGGTTTAAAACGTTTTGTAAACAGTAATGCTGCCCATGCGTAGATGCCTAAGGCAACTACCAGCAGCGTTTGTATGGTATGCACGATAAGCACGAACCACAGGGCTTGTTCGTCGGCCACACCATAGAGTATCAGCATGGTCTTGATGGCGAAATGCCAAGGACCAGCGCCATTGGGGGTAGGTACGATGACGGCGAAGTTGGCAACCACAAACGATACCAGCGCACAACCGATTCCGAGATTCTCCGTAAAGTCAAAGCAGAAGAAGGTGAGGTAGTAATGCAGGAAGTACATCACCCAGATACCAACGGAGAGAAAAAGATAAAGCGGTAGGTTCTTAACCCCCCGTAGCGAGAGTACACCTTCCCAGATGCCACTCAGTGTCATCTTCACCTTATTATATATAGAGAAGTTCTTCAGCAATAGGTGTAACAATATGAGGACGGCTATACCACAGATGGCGGTAACCAACCAACCCGTTGATGAGAAACTCCCCAGGATATGATCGAACGAGGTGCCGGTCTTTCTGAAGAAAGTACCGAAGATGCTCATTTCTATCAGCAAGATGATGCCGGAGTAGAGCATCACAATCAGCGTGTCTACGGCACGCTCCGTAACTACCGTGCCCAAGGCTTTGCTGAACGATACGCCGTCGAAACGCTTCAGAACAGCACAACGTGAGAACTCGCCGATGCGGGGAATCACCAGACTAGCCGCATACGATACGAACACGGCATGTATGCATGTGGCACTTCGGGCTCTGATTTTCTGATCGGAAAACTCTTGTTTTGCGGTACTGGGTCTCAGGTCCTCGATGGGATCCAGCGTTTGTTTCCATCGCCAACCACGAAACATCTGTGCCAATATGCCGAAGGGGAAACTCAGCAACATCCATGTCCAGTTCATCTCGTTTGTCACGACATGGCTGATGCGACTGAAGTCCTCTCCGCGGTACATCCAGTACAAAATCGCACCTCCCAAGAGTATCGGGAAGATGATTTTCGCTGCATTGGTCAAAATAGTTTTCACGCCACAAAGGTACGACTTTTAATTGATAAATATCAAAGAAACCCCAATATTTCCCTATTTTCCGTTGTTTTTCTTGTCTGTGTGCGCAAACAGCGTTACCTTTGCACTGGATTTAGGAACATAATTAAAGATTATAGAAAGGATAACATTATGGTAGTATTATTTATGGTATCATTCATCGTAGCCATTTGCGCTGCTGAGGCTCTTAAGGCTAACAATGGAATGAATCTTGGAACGAAATAAGTATATTGAGAGAGAAAGAAAGCATAGTTTTGGGTGGGTAGGATAGTAATCCTGCCCGCTTTTTTTTCTCATTTAAATTTGGAAAATCTCTCACTTATTCGTATCTTTGCACCCATGAAACAAGTTCGACCCAAGAAGAATCTAGGCCAGCATTTCTTAACTGACCTGAATATCGCCAAGCGAATCGCTGATACGGTAGATGAGCCATATGCAGAGTTGCCAGTACTCGAAGTAGGCCCCGGCATGGGTGTGATGACCCAGTATCTGGTAGAAAAACCTCGTCCGCTGAAGGTGGTGGAGATCGATAAGGAGAGTGTGGCATATCTGAAAGCCACATTATTCAAGGAGCAAGAGGCCCCTATCATTGAGGGCGATTTCCTCCGCATGGATCTCCGCGAGGTGTTCGATGGTCAGCAGTTTGTGCTTACGGGCAACTATCCCTACGATATTTCCTCGCAGATTTTCTTCAAGATGCTCGACAATAAGGATCTCATTCCTTGTTGTACGGGTATGATCCAGCACGAGGTGGCCCTTCGCATCGCCTCCCAACCCGGCAATAAGCAGTATGGCATCCTTTCCGTACTGATTCAGGCTTGGTATCATGTGGAGTATCTCTTCCAGGTTGAACCCGGTGTGTTCAATCCCCCTCCCAAGGTGCAGAGTGCCGTTATCCGTATGACCCGCAACGAGGTAACCGATCTGGGTTGCGATGAACAACTCTTCCGCCGAGTGGTGAAAACCGTATTCAATCAGCGCCGCAAGATGCTTCGCGTATCGCTGAAGCAGATTCTTTCTGACGCTCAACTCTCAACACTTAATTCTAATTTCTCCGATCTTCTGACCCGTCGACCAGAACAGTTGTCGATTCCCGAGTTTGTGGACTTGACAAATAAGGTGGAAAAAGTGCTGTTATCGAGCACAAATTAGGTGTGTTCGTACACAATTGGTTGATTTATATCAAAAGAAAGCCACTTTTTTAAGGAAAGTGGGTCATATTTCTTGGAAGATATCGAAAATCGTCGTACCTTTGCATCGTCAAAAGGAAACAATTGACAATCTTCAATAGAAGAGACGATTAATACAGAGGTATTAGTTTCTAAGGTATATAGATTGAATTAGGTTTTAGTTAGAGTTAATAGTTAGTTAGAATTTTGGTTTTAGGTTTATTAATGATTGATTGAGATAGGTATTTTCTAAGGCGTTAGAAAGATTTGTTAGTAAGGATAACAAAGACGCAGTGGTGACACTCCGTTTCTTCTCAGAAAAAAGGTTTTTAGTTATTCATAGATTGTTGGCGCCGCCCTCGAGTCGTTGATGACCCTTGAGCGGCTTTTTTTATGTATATACCTCAACGAGAAATCGTTGGGGTATTTACTTTTTCCTCACGGTTTTCCTCACCACTTTCTTCACCGTTGCTTTCTTTTTCTCGGCTTCGGGCTGGGGCAGATCCTTTGTAACCGTGGCTTTCAGGATGCGGATGTCCTCCAGGGGGCGGTCGTTCTTGTCCGTTTCAACGCCCTGAATCTTCTCTATCACATCCATTCCCTCTACAACTTCGCCAAACACGGTGTATTGTCCGTCCAGATGGGGCGTGCCACCGATGGTCTTATAGGTTTCCATCATCTCGGGAGTGAGCTTTACCGTGCCCTGGGTGGCCGAGTCGAGTCGCTCCTGAACCTTGGCCAATCGTTTGTCATCAAAGGTTTTTCCCCATACGATATAGAATTGGCAAGCCGATGAACGACGTTCGGGATTCTCCTTATCGCCCTCGCGGGCCATGGCCACCACACCTCTGCGATGAAAAATCTGTGGCAAACGGAACTCTGCCTCGGTGGTATAGTCGAAATCGCCCGTGCCCAACAGTTGCCCCGGTTTGGCATGCTTGCTGTTGGTATCGCCACTCTGAATCATGAAGTCCTTGATCACGCGATGGATGAGTAGCGAGTCGTAGATGCCCATCTTTGTGATTTTCAGGAAGTTGTCGCGAGTCAGTGGTGTCTCGTCGTAGAGGGCGATACGGATATTTCCGGCCGTAGTTTCAAACAAAACCTCCGTGTTCTTGGTCTGTGCCCAAGAAGTGCACAATGAACAATGAATTGCAATCAGCAAAAGGAAAAACTTCTTCATATCTTTAAATTCTAAACTCTAAACTCTCAATTTTCAATTCTCAATTTTCAATCTTCAATTTTCAATCTTCAATTTTCAATCTTCAATTTCAATTTCAATTTTCAATCTTCATTTTTCAATCTTCAATTTTCAATCTTCAATTTCAATTTCTCCGCCCAGCCTCCTTTGAAGAGCCTTGCCAAGAAGATGATGCCACGGAAGGTCAGTTCGATAGCCATGGCCGTCCACACACCCTTCAATCCATACTTCGGGGCGAGCGTTGCGGCCAATGTCAAACGTACGGCCCACATCGAACTGAGGCTCATGATAGCCGGGATAATCGTGTCGCCGGCACCGATGAACACACCGTTAGCCACGATGGCCACGGCAAACATCGGTTCTGCCCAAGCCTCTATGCGGAGCACCTCCGTGCCCATGTTGATCACCTCCTCCACGGGCGACATGATACTCATCAGCTCCGGGGCGAATATCCACATCAACACGCCCATCACCGTCATCACGGCAATACCCAGACCCACCGAGAGATAGGCAAACGAGCGGGTCAGCAACTTCTGTCCCGCGCCGATACCTTGTCCCACGAGGGTGGTGGCCGCCTCGGCAATACCGAATCCCGGCATGTAACAGAGGCTCTCCACGGTAATGGCTAGTGAGTGGGCGGCGATGGAGATCGTGCCCAACGGGGCCACAATCAGCGTGCTTACCACCTGGGCACCACCCATCAGCATGTGTTGCAATCCCATTGGCGCCCCTATCTTAAAGGCCGTGCGGATGGTGTCTTCGCGGGGTTTGAATGATCCGGGATGGCCCACGAGTGCGAGCATCTTCGACCTTACCAATAGGAAGTACATCATCAATCCGGCCGTTATCAGCATGGCCACGCCGGTGCCGATGGCGGCGCCCATCACGCCCAAGTCGAGTATATATATAAATAGGTAGTTGAACACCACGTCCATCACACACATGCCGATGTTCAGCATCGATGGAATCTTCATGTTGCCCGAGCATTTCAGCATCGAACCCGCCAATCCTTCCATCTGGAAGAAGATGCCGGCCACGCCGAAGATGGCGAAGTAGAGCGAGGCATCGCGGGCTATCTCTGCCGAGCCGCCCAACCAATAGGGTAGGTGGGGGGCGATGATGAGCGAGGTCGTGGATATCATCAATGCCCAGATCATGCAGCACACCAGCGATTGTCGCAGCACCCTTCGGGCCGCCTTGAAGTCGCTGGCACCTATGAAGTGTGCCACCTGAACCGAGAATCCCATGTTGGCCGCCGAGGCCAATCCGCCCATCAGCCAACCCGTTGTCTCTACCAATCCGATGGCGGCTGAGGCTTTGGCACCTAAGTGTCCCACCATCGAGGCATCGATGAAGAACATCACCGTGGCCGATATCTGTGCCAGAATCGAGGGAATACTCAAGCTGACGATGAGCCATAGCTTTTCGCGTTGGGTCATCGTCCGCCCCTCCCTGATATAGGAAAGCAGAATCTCACTGTTCTTCACTTTTTTCATGGGTGCGAAGGTACGAAAAAATCCCACCACAACGATGGTTGTAGCGGGATTTTTATGAATAATTATAAATTATGTGTTACTTCACCTCCTCGAAGTCGGCGTCCTGAATGTCCTCGGGCTTCGGACCCTCCTGCTGAGGACCGGCCTGCTGGCCACCCTGATAGGTGTCGCCGCCGGGCTGACCGGCTGCACCTTGCTGGTACATCTGAGCCGATGCGGTCTGCCAAGCCTGGTTCAGTGCTGCGATAGCAGCGTCGATAGCGGTTACATCGCCGGCCTTGTGGGCATCCTTCAACTGCTGCAGAGCTTGCTCGATAGCGGGCTTGTGCTGTGCGGGAATCTTGTCACCAAGTTCGTTCAGCTGGTTCTCCGTCTGGAAAATCATTGAGTCAGCCTGGTTCATCTTGTCCACGCGCTCGCGCTCCTTCTTATCGTTCTCAGCGTTCTGCTCGGCCTCGGCCTTCATGCGGTTGATCTCGTCCTGAGACAGACCTGATGAAGCCTCGATGCGGATGGCCTGCTCCTTACCGGTGGCCTTATCCTTGGCACTTACCTTCAGGATACCGTTGGCGTCGATGTCGAAGGTCACCTCAATCTGAGGAACACCACGACGTGCGGGAGCGATACCGGTGAGGTTGAACTGACCGATGCTCTTGTTCTGAGCAGCCATGGGGCGCTCACCCTGCAGCACGTGGATGGTTACCTCTGTCTGATTGTCAGCAGCGGTCGAGAATATCTCGCTCTTCTTGCAAGGAATGGTGGTGTTAGCCTCGATCAGCTTGGTCATTACGCCACCCATGGTCTCGATACCCAGTGTCAGCGGGGTTACGTCGAGCAGTACGATGTCGCCTACACCGCCCTCCTTGTTCAGGATGGCACCCTGGATCGAAGCACCTACGGCTACCACCTCGTCGGGGTTCACACCCTTCGAAGGCTCCTTGCCGAAGTAGTTCTTTACCAATGTCTGTACGGCGGGGATACGGCTTGAACCACCCACGAGGATCACCTCGTCGATATCGGCGGTTGTCAAGTGTGCATCGGCGATAGCCTTCTGACATGGAGCCAGACAAGCCTGAATCAGGTCGTGGGCCAGCTGCTCGAACTTAGCGCGAGTCAGGGTCTTAACCAGGTGCTTAGGCACACCGGCCACGGGCATGATGTAAGGCAGGTTAATCTCGGTGCTGGTCGATGAGCTCAGCTCGATCTTAGCCTTCTCGGCAGCCTCCTTCAAGCGCTGCATAGCCATGGGGTCGTCCTTCAGGTTGGCACCCTCGTCGTTCTTGAACTCCTGTACCAGCCAATCGATGATCACCTGGTCGAAGTCATCACCACCCAGGTGGGTATCACCGTTGGTAGAGAGCACCTCGAACACACCGCCACCAAACTCCAGGATAGAGATATCGAATGTACCACCACCCAGGTCGAACACGGCAATCTTCATATCCTTGTTGGCCTTGTCCACACCGTATGCCAGAGCAGCGGCGGTAGGCTCGTTCACGATACGCTTCACGTTCAGTCCGGCAATCTGACCGGCCTCTTTGGTAGCCTGACGCTGAGAGTCTGAGAAGTAGGCGGGCACGGTGATCACGGCGTCCGTTACCTCCTGACCCAGATAGTCCTCGGCGGTCTTCTTCATCTTCTGCAGCACCATGGCGCTGATCTCCTGCGGGGTGTACTTACGTCCGTTGATGTCCACACGGGGATAGCCACCCTCGTTTACTACATTATAAGGTACGCGCGAGATTTCCTTCTCGGTCTGCTGCCAGTTCTCACCCATGAAACGCTTGATGGAGTAAACCGTGTTCTTGGGGTTTGTAATGGCCTGACGCTTGGCGGGATCGCCAATCTTACGCTCACCGTTCTCTACAAAACCAACTACTGAGGGAGTAGTGCGCTTACCCTCGCTGTTGGCAATTACTACTGGCTCGTTACCCTCGAATACGGCAACGCAGCTGTTGGTAGTTCCTAAATCGATTCCAATAATCTTTCCCATAATTCTTATCTTTTTTAATTTATACTATTCAATTAGAGGTGAGGGGATTCCCGCTGACGCGCCTACCCGTAGCCTTTGAGAGGTGAGAGGTTAGAGATTACTCTCTTCACTCCAACTTTTGGTCCCCTTTTCCTGTTGTTTTTTTGAGCAAAGCATGTGCCAAAATGTCTTTTTCACGAAAAAATCTTTTCCAATACGACATTTTGTCACATAAAATTTGGTTTTTCGCGAGAATAAATTTATCTTTGCAGTCAGAATTCGAAATAAAACTATCGATAGTCATGAAAAGAATGATTTTTACGGCCTGTATGGCTTTTGCCTTTTTGGCAGCATCTGCCCAGCAGAATCCCTATATCGTGAAGACGAAGGGAGCCAAGAAGAGTGCCCAGACTCAGATGGCCGATGAGTTGGCAGCAGCTCAGCAGGAACAGGAGAACGCCCAGGATTTCCTCGGGCAGCACTTCAAGTACTACAGCCTCTGCGATTGGAAAGAGGGTATGAAGTTCATGGTCATGCCCGAGAAGTACGATCTTGTGGTGAAGACCTTTACCGATGCCGCCACCGGCAAGGAGGTGAGCAGCATGCCTCTGAAGTACAAAATCATGGTCTATAAAGGCCATCATGAGAGTAGCGACGGACATTCACGCATCGATTTCGAGTGTCAGGACAACGGCAAGCAGTATTACTACGAAATCCCCAGCGGCTCTTTCGAGGACTATTGCTACCAGAAGACCGGTGTGCCCACGCTGGCCTACCTCGGCGATGTCGACATTGCCCGCGAGCAGCTCATGGGTAAGACCCTCTACACCAAGACCCAGTACTATCGCATCGATACCGAGTACGATGGCGAGGGTTATCAGGATGTGATGGTCGACAAGGACATGCCCGTTACGGTGATCGCCGTTGGTGTCGGCACCCGCAACTACCCCGTCAAGATCATCGTCGAGGACGAGGATGGCAATGAGTTCTTCCAGAACGTGGCTATCTCGAAGACCAATAGCGGTATGCGCGATGATGAGTTCATCATGGACGAGGCCAAGTACCTCTTCCCCAATTCCTTCGAGCTCGTCGAGGATGTCATGAACATCAACAGCTATAACTATCGTGTCTACATCGGCCGCATCATCCACACCAAGTATCCCACCAAGATGCTCAACGAGACCACCAAGAAGCTTCAGTCCATCCCCCGTCTGGCTGAATACCAGCTCGAGGCCATCAATCCTCATAAGAACGACGACAAGGCCACCGTTAAGCTGAAGAACACCACGCTGGGTACCTATTTCTATACCGACATCGTGCTCGATCAGCATAATGCCGAGAAGGAGGAGGACTACTTCGGCTATATCTTCGCTCCCGGTCCTGGTAAGAAGGTTCATACCTCCGAGGGTTCACGTGCCATGATCCGTAGCGGTCACGTAGGTATCGGCTTCTCTGAGGACGAGGTTGAGATGGCCGCCGGTGAGCCCGAGAAGATCGAGTACGGCGAGAACGGTTATTACAACTGGCTCTACCAGCGTTCTAACAATAAGATCCTGATTGTTCAGTTCAATGGTTCTAGTACAGTTGAGAAGACTACCACTCGCGATGGTAACCTCAATGCCCCCGCCCCTTCTAAGACCTCTAAGATCACTTCCAAGAAGCGCATCACCACCAAGAAGGGTCCCCATGGCATCAAGAACGGAACCCCGATTCAGAAATAAAAAAACCGCCTTTAGGGCGGTTTTTTTTTGTGGTGAGAGGTGAGAAGCTAGAAGCTAGAGATATGTACCGTAGGTGTTGAGTGGCTTTGCCAACTATTCTCTCACCTCTCACCTCTAGCTTCTCACTTCTACTTGTCGGCAATCGCCGACATAATCTTCGCTTCGAGTTCATCACAGAGCTCCGGGTTATCCTTCAGCAGCTCCTTCACGGCATCGCGACCCTGTGCCAACTTCGACTCACCATAGCTGAACCACGAGCCACTCTTCTTGATGATGCCATACTCCACACCCAGATCCACAATCTCACCGATCTTCGAGATACCCTCGCCGAAGGTAATCTCAAACTCAGCCTTGCGGAAGGGAGGCGCCACCTTGTTCTTCACGATCTTCACGCGCACCTGATTACCAATCACGTTGTCGCCGTCCTTGATGCTCGTCACGCGACGTATGTCGAGTCTTACCGATGCATAGAACTTCAGGGCGTTACCACCCGTGGTGGTCTCAGGATTGCCGAACATCACACCGATCTTCTCTCTCAACTGGTTGATGAAGATACACGTGGTGTTCGTCTTCGATATGGTCGATGTCAGCTTTCTCAGAGCCTGACTCATCAGTCGGGCCTGGAGTCCCACGGCCGAGTCGCCCATGTCGCCCTCAATCTCCTTCTTCGGCGTCAGCGCGGCCACAGAGTCAATCACGATGATGTCGATGGCACTCGAGCGAATCAGCTGGTCGGCTATCTCCAGGGCCTGCTCACCGTTGTCCGGCTGCGATATGTAGAGGTTGTCAATGTCCACACCCAGCTTCTCGGCGTAGAATCTGTCGAAGGCATGCTCCGCGTCGATGAAGGCAGCTATGCCGCCCGCTTTCTGAGCCTCTGCGATGGCATGGATGGCCAGTGTGGTCTTACCGCTCGATTCCGGACCGTATATCTCAATGATTCTTCCCTTGGGGTAACCGCCCACGCCCAGTGCGGCGTTCAGACTGATCGAACCGGTAGGAATCACGTCCACGTGCTCCACCTGTTCGTCACCCATGCGCATAATCGAGCCCTTGCCGTAGTCCTTCTCAATCTTCGACATGGCCGCCTGCAGCGCCTTCAGTTTCTCCTGTTGAGGTGTCATCGCCTCATCATTTCCTTTTGCCATAGTTTAAAATTTTAGAGGTGAGAGGTGAGAGGTGAGAGGTGAGAGATATGTCTCAGCATCTCACAACTTCCTCTTTTCACCTTGTGTTATACATTTCTTGTTGTCATTTTGTCTTCTAAGTTTCTTCTTAATCCAATGAGCATTTTTGCAACTTCCGTAATTTTCTTTTCTTCTATCGCAAGATCTTCGTTAGTTATATAGTTCAATGTTTCAGCTATTTCTAATTGACACATAACTTCCATTAATGAACCATAACTAATTTCGATAAAATGAAGACGTTCTTTTATAGAGAAACGTCCCATTCCTTCTGCGATATTCGATGGAATTGATACAGCAGCTCGTTGAATCTGGTTGGTAAGCTCTCACCTCTAGCTTCTCACCTCTCACCTCTTACAATTCGATATCAATATCGAATTGTTCCTCCCACGGCAAGCCTTGCGCATTGAGCTGCTCCATGAACGGATCGGGATCGAACTCCTCCACGTTATGCACACCCGGCTTGCGCCAGATGCCCTTGCAGAACATCATTGCACCGATCATCGCTGGCACACCCGTGGTGTAGCTCACACCCTGCATGCCCGTCTCCTCATACGCGGCGCGGTGGCTGCAGTTGTTATACACGTAGTACGTATGCTCCTTGCCGTCGTTGCCTATACCGCGTATGCGACAACCTATGCTCGTCTGGCCCTCGTAGTTCTCGCCCAGATCCTGCGGGTTCGGCAATACCGCCTTCAGGAACTGCAGTGGTACTATCTTCACCTTGGCCACGCCGCTGCCATCGGCTAGCGGAGCCTCGTACTCCACTTCGTCTATCCTGCTCATGCCGATATTCTGAATCACCTCCAGATGCTTCAGATACTGCTGTCCGAATGTCATCCAGAAGCGGGCGCGCTTAATCGTGGGGTAGTTAATCACCAAGCTCTCTATCTCCTCGTGGTGCAGCAAGTAGCTGTCCCTCGGGCCGATGTTCGGGTAAGTCAGGTCCTTGTGAATCTCCAGCGGCTCCGTCTCCACCCATTGTCCGTTCTCCCAGTAGAGTCCCTTCTGCGTAATCTCGCGGATATTGATCTCCGGGTTGAAGTTCGTGGCAAACGCCTTGTGGTGGTCGCCCGCGTTACAGTCCACGATGTCCAGATACTGAATCTCCTTGAAGTGGTGCTTGGCGGCATAGGCCGTGTAGATGCTCGTCACGCCCGGGTCGAATCCGCAACCCAGTATGGCCGTCAGCCCCGCCTTCTCGAAACGCTCGCGGTAGGCCCACTGCCATGAGTACTCAAAGTGCGCCTCGTCCTTCGGCTCATAGTTGGCCGTGTCCAGATAGCTGCATCCGCACGCCAGACAAGCGTCCATGATGGTCAGGTCCTGATAAGGCAGCGCCAGATTGATCACCAGCTCCGGCTTGTAGTCGTTAAAGAGCGCCTTCAGCTGCTCCACATCGTCCGCATCCACCTGGGCGGTCTTTATTTTTAGAGGTGAGTGGATTCCCGCTGACGCGCCTACCCGTAGCCTTTGAGTGGTGAGTGGTGAGAGATTACTCTTAGCCTCTATTGCCTTCACTATTGCATCACATTTTGCTTTGCGTCGCGATGCAATCATAAACTCCGTAAACACGTCAGCGTTCTGCGCTATCTTAAACGCAGCCACGGTGGCCACGCCACCCGCTCCAATCATCAATACCCTTGCCATAATATTTCAATTTTCAATTTTCAATTTTCAATTTTGATTCGTTTATCTCGCTATTCTCTCGCTCGGCTTTGCCGCTTGGCTTGTCCAAGAACTTCTCACCATTCCCGAGCAAAGCTCGCCTACCCGTAGCCTTTCTCACCTCTCACCTCTGGGATTCAGCTCTTCCGAGCTGATCCCCAGCGCCGCCATGAGCGAATACCCCAAGATTTCCTGCTTGAAGTTTCCCCCCGGCATGGGCTGCATCGCCAGCACCGTCATGCGCTTCTCGTCATCGTCCACGCGGTTCAGTGCCTCGCGTACCTTATTATATATATAGTCGTTTTCCGCATCCGGAATCACGATCACGCGTTTCACGTCCTTCTGCCCCGTCACCAGCTTCAGAGCGTCTATCAGGTAGTCCTCGCCGCCCGGAATGGGCTCTATGGGGTAGGCGCCAATCTCAAACTCGCCCAGTTGGTCCTTGAAGGCCTTGCCGTTCAGCTCCTCATACACCCCCGGCTCAAAGTTCTCCATCGCCGTCTTCTCCTTCTTGTGCACCAGCACCACCAGGGTCGATTGCGTCTTGCTCCCTGCCCCCTGCTCCTTGCTCCCCAAGGAATCCTTCGGCGGCCTTACGCCCCCGTCTAGCGCCACGCATACTATCCACTTCGCCATGTCGGCCTTGGGAATCCTGCGTCCTATCATCCTTTCGAAGTTCACCGTGAGGTTAAACGCCACTTTGTCCACGTAGTCGGCATCCACCAGAATCACGTTTTCACTCCATTTCGTATCTTGTATTTTGTTGTTCATCTCTGAGGTGCAAATTTACGAAGAATTTCCATAATCCCAAAACATTTTCGATGGAAATCATAAATTAAAGTCGAAAAATCAAAAATTATGGTCTCTTGTCGTGAAATCGTCTTATATTTGCAGCAGAATTAAAACAATAGTTCAATTTATCAGAAAGATGAGTATTTTAGATAATCATGCCGCCCTCCAGTCCGAGGTGTTGAAGATAGCCGAGGTAGCCGGTTACCTCTGGCAGAACGGCTGGGCCGAGCGTAATGGCGGCAATATCACCGTTAATGTCACCGATCTTGTCGACGATGCCATCCGGGCCCTTCCCGCCATCAGCGATCCCATTCAGATTGGTGTCACTCTGCCCGCCCTCGCTGGTAGCTATTTCTATTGCAAGGGCACGGGCCGCCGCATGCGCGATCTCGCCCGCCTTCCCATGGCCAATGGCTCCATCATCCGCATTCTCCCCGATTGCGCCTCGTATGTCATCATCGCCGATGAGCCCGTCATGCCCACCAGCGAGCTTCCCAGCCATCTTACGGTCCATGCCTCTCTGATTGAGCAGGGCAGCCCCTATCGCGCCACGGTCCACACCCATCCCATCGAGCTGGTGGCCATGAGCCATTCCAAGAAGTTCCTCGGCAAGGACGTGCTCACCCATATTCTCTGGAGTATGATCCCCGAGACCAAGGCCTTCTGTCCGCTCGGTCTGGGCATCGTGCCTTATCAGCTCCCCGGCTCCAAGGCCCTGGCCGATGCCACGCTGAAGGAGTTAGATGATTACGATGTCGTCATGTGGGAGAAGCACGGTGTCTTCGCCAAGGGTCTCGACGTGATGGATGCCTTCGATCAGATCGATGTGCTCTCCAAGGCCGCCAAGATCTACATCAATGCCCGCGCCATGGGTTTCGAGCCCGACGGCATGAGCGATGCTCAGCTCGCCGAGATGACCGAGGCCTTCCATCTCCCCAAGTAGTAGGACACACACAATTCGTTAAATATATAAATAAATAGTTTCGGTAAATGAGTTAATATGCGTTAAACACAAAAAGCAAACTACTAACGGCATATAGATTATGTTAGTTCAGATAACTCCCCCACGCGCGAGCGCCGGGGAGTTTTCTTTTACGCTATATTTATGGTTATTGTTGGAAAGGATTATCTTTTGTTGGGTAATAGATAGTCCATTGACGGTTCCCGCTACCTATAGGCAGGGACTTTAAACGGTAGTTTCTATCGATCGCCTATACTCAAACGATTGTTTGCCTATACCCAAACGATCATTCGCCTATACTCAAATTTCAACGTTAAAATTACGGATGGGCAATGTTGTGGCATAGTATCGGCATGGTTTAGAATAAACATAGCCGCACTCAATATATTGATAATCAATCAAATATAAGATCTGCCGGCACAGTCGGCATAGTTTTGATATGTTATCCCCGACGCTGTGAAGCGCCGGGGTGTTTTGTTGTTGCAAGTTATTGTATTGTAATGGTTGTAACGGGGCGAAGAAATATGGATTTATCATAGTTTGCAAAATCCTTTGAAAGCTCTAATGAAGATATAGAGAGTGCACTATAATAGATCTCATCATTATATGTCACGTAATATTTACTACCATTTAGTTTGTTCTCGATTTCTGTCGAATTAATAATCTTGTAGTTCTTCGCAATGTACTCGGCCTCTTCACGATTCATTAATCTCCAACTTGTAGAGATACTTTGTTCCCATGTGGAAAGTTTTTTATTTATTCTGCTGGCGAGTGTAACTTGATCGACATTGGAGTGGTCAATATTATCTGTCTGGCTTGGCGAGAGCAACGTAACATTATTCTCATCAACTGCCAAGACATAGCATCCTTGATAGATTTCTCCAACTTTTGGAACGCTTGCAGCAGGTGTTTCTTGTTCGTTGGTTCCTTCACCGAAGTTGAAATCGATAGCCTTTTCTTCTTCCCAGGTGGCACCGGTGATAGTTCCTGTGAGCGTTACTTCTGTCGGGGTAGTCACGGTGGCAGGTTTGTAAGTACCCTCGATGTTGATCTTATGGTTGGCAGTCATCTCTGTCGCACAGTTATACGAGAAAGAGGTGTTGTCGATGGTAATGGTAATCGTGGGCTTGTTGACAGAAGGTAACAGATAGTTATTCTCTGATGTCATTTTCCAAGTGGTTCCATCATCTTGTTTGGCCAGACTAATGGTGGCTCCTCCTTTTTCGCCCTGATAGCTGCCGTCAAGACAAATTGACTCTCTCAACGGGGCAATCTTAACACTTACAGCACCAGTGCCGGCGGGAACATCCTTAATGACGAGACTCTTTATCAGCATCACCTTTCTGTTGAGTCCTATGGTAAGGTTGTTGGTTCCGTTGGCTGATAGACTGACGGTAGATTGCCCGGCCATCAGATCGCCCAGTTGTTGTCCACTTTGTAAGGAGATGACTGATGTTGCAGAGGCCTCCTCCTGAGATGGCAGCACGTAACGAGTGGCATCGGCTCCTCCCAGACCATAGACACTATAGGTGCCTTCAGGGAGCTTTACTGACAACTGATTGCTGGCATCTTCCAGAATCTGCATGTTCTTACACTTCCCGTCATCACCAAACACATAGAGTCTGACGGGATATGCTACAACGGCTTCTTCTCCTGAACGTGTCATCACCTTCAGCATGCTGTTGGGCTCGGGCTCTGGATCGTTAATCACTTCCTGGGCACACGAACCCAGGGTTAAAAGTCCGCACATAGCGGCACTGTAGAATTTTATTATCTTTTTCATATAATAGTTAATGTTTTGGTTTCTCCTAGCATAGCTAAGGATAACTTGATGCAAAGGTACAATAAAAATATCGGAACCTTGTGAGAGATCCCGATATTTTAATCTTATTTTAACTTTCAGCCGCTGTTTTTAGATCATCTGCGGGAGGAAGCAGGAGATGATGAGAACGATGATGCCGGCGATGAGGACGGCAATGGTCTTCTGGGAACAGCCCTTCCACTCCTTGAGGATAATGCCCCAGACATTGGAGAACACCACATTGAGGGCCATGAGGATGCAGAACGACAGCGTGGTGAGCGTGGGGCTATCGGTGAGGAAGCCCTTGCCCAGCGAGAGGCCGAAGAACTGACTGTACCACAGGGCACCGGCCAAGAGGCAGAACAGCAGATTGTTGGCCCAGACATGGCCCTTGAGGTAATCGCCCCAAGTATGGTTGCGCTGATTCTGGAAGAGACAGTAAACGGCATTGGTGACGAAACCGCCGAGCGTGACGAGCATGGTAGCGGGGAGGGTGCGGAACATGGGGTCGGTGAGATAGCCGAAATGGATGTCTTTACCGAACTCGAGACCGACATTGAAACAGCCACTCATGAAACCGGCGAGCAGGGCAATGGCGAGGCCACGGGGGAAGTTGAAGTCCTTCACGGCTTCGCGCTGCTCCTCCTCGGAGAGCGACTGGGCCTTGAGAAGACCGGCATAACCGATGATGCCGATGCCCAGGAGGGTGACGGCCACGCCAAGGAACACGGCAAACGTGAGCGAGGAGAGGGCATCGAGCTCGGGGAAGAACACATTGAGCAGCACGGGGCCGAGGATGGTGCCCAGACCGGCACAGGTGCCGAGGGCGATGCTCTGGCCGAGGGCCACTCCGAGGTAACGCATGGAGAGGCCGAACGTGAGGCCGCCCACGCCCCAGAGGACGCCGAAGAGGATGGTCATCCAGATATTGAACGACTGATCGGCGCTGAACAACTCGCAGAGGCTATGACCCGCGGGCACGGCGAGCAGGGCGCCGAGCACGGGGAGCACCAGCCAGGCGAAGACGCCCTGAACGAGCCAGTAGCTCTCCCAAGACCACTGCTTGATCTTGTTGATGGGGACGTAGCAACTACTCTGGCAGAAGGCGCCCACCGCTATTATTAAGAGGCCGATGATAATTTCCATTGAAAATTGAAGATTGAAAAATGAAAATTATCGCTTGCTCGTGACCTCGCGCTCATACTTCTGGATGGCGGCGATGTATTCTTCGCCTACTGGGACGTTGTTCTTGAGGTTGAAGTAATCGAACACGGCGCCGAAAGGCATGCTCTTGGCCTCTTCCATCAGGGCGAGGCGCTCGAAGTACTGACCATTGTCCTCGTACTTACGCAGCAGCTCCTTGGGCTCGAGGAGGGCCTGCAGGATGCACTTCTGAGTGGCGCGGGTGCCTACGAGGTAGGCACCGATGCGATTGATGGAGGCATCGAAATAATCGAGACCTACATGGGCGCGATCGAGGGCGTCGGCACGTACCAGCTCCTTGAAGAGGTCGAGGGTCTGATCGTTCATGATGGTAACATGGTCGGAGTCCCAGCGTACGGGGCGCGACACATGGAGCATCAACTCGGGCACGTACATGAGCAGGGTGCTGACGAAGTCGGACACATTCTCGGTCTGCTCGTAGTGGCCGGTATCGATGGTGTACATCTGCTTGCGGGTGGCACAATAGGCGGTGTAGAAATCATGTGAGCCCACGGTGTAGCTCTCGAGACCGATACCGAAGAGCTTGGCCTCGAAGCAGTTCTTCACGCCATCGAGACGCTCCTCCATGATCTCATCGAGCGAGGCGGCGAGGATTTCGCGGTACTTCTTGCGCTGTACGGGCATGTCCTTAGAGCCGTCGTGAACCCAGATGTTCATGATACAGGGATCGCCCTGGGCCTTACCCATGGCATCGGCAATGCGGCGGCAACGCTTGGTGTGCTCGATCCAGAAGTCGCGGATGCCCTTGTCGGGGTTAGAGAGGGTGAGATCGCCACTCTTGGGGTGGGAGAACGAGGTGGAATTGAAGTCGAGCTTCATGTTGTTGGCCTTGGCCCAGTCGATCCAGCTCTGGAAGTGAGAGACTTCTACCTGGTCGCGATCGACGAACTTGCCGCCGAAGTCACCATAGATCTCATGGAGATTGAGGCGGTGGTTACCGGCGATGAGGGTCTTGACGAACTCGATGTCCTGACGTACCTCGTCGATGTTGCGGGCACGGCCGGGATAGTTACCTGTGGTCTGGATACCACCAGAGAGGGCCTCGTTGCGCTCGAAGCCGACTACATCGTCGGTCTGCCAGCAGTGGAGGGAGATCTGTTGCTTCTGGAGGGTGTCGAGAACGGCGTCGGTATCGACACCAATGGCGGCGTAGCGGTCTTTGGCGACCTCATACGCTTTTTCAATAAGGGTTGCTTTCATAATTATATATTTTAAAAATTTATTTTTAAAAGGGGTTAGGGGTTAGAGGTAAGGGGTTAGAGAATACCTAGCAAAGCCCTATTGGGTAATCTTGAGGTATTTCTCGTAGGCGGCATCCCACAATTCTTTGTCTTTAGGTTCGTAACGAACCAAGTCGATGGAGTTGGCGATGATCTGGCGCATCTGCCAGATGTCGTTAACCAAACCTGCAGACTGAGCTTGCATCATGATGTTGCCGAGGGCGGTGCCTTCCTGAGGGCCAGCTTTCACCACGACGCCTGTGGCGTTGGCGGTGAATTGGTTGAGGTATTTATTGAGGGAGCCTCCGCCAATGATGTGGAGAACCACATCATTTAGAGGTGAGAGATTACCTTGCAAGCCTCTGAATTCCATGAGCCAGGTGAAGACCTGGCGGTAGCGGAGGGCGAGGGAGTCGAAGATGCAGCGGCAGATCTCGGCGGGTGTCTCGGGGACGGGCTGAGAGGTGCGGCGGCAGTATTGCTGAATGGCCTCTACCATGGATGAGGGGTTGGCGAAAGTGGGGTCATCGGGGTTGATGAGGCTGCGGAAGGCCTCGACGGTCATCGCAGAAGCTTGCAGCTCTGCATGACCTAGAGGTGAGGGGTTCTTGGACGAGCCAAGCGGCAAAGCCGAGCGAGAGGTGAGAGGTGAGAGATTACCTTTAAATTCGGCGCGGCAGCGCTCGTAGAGCCACATGCCGCAGATGTTCTTGAGGAAGCGGGTGGTGCCGTTGATGCCGCCCTCGTTGGTGAAGTTGCGCTCGTAAGAGAGGTCGCTGATGATGGCATCGCGGGTCTCAATACCCATGAGGCTCCATGTGCCGCTGGAGAGGTAGGCAAAGTTCTCATCGCGGGCGGGCACGGCTGCTACGGCCGAGCCGGTGTCATGACCAGCCACGGCTATGACGGGCACGGGGCCCAAGCCGGTGAGGCGCTGAACCTCGTCGGTAAGGACGCCAATCTGAGTGCCGGGCATGACCATGCGGCCGAACTTTTCCCGCGTGAGGCCCACGGACTGGAGCAATCGGGCATCGAGTTCCTTGGTGCGGGGATCGAGCAGCTGCGAGGTGGAGGCGATGGTGTACTCGCACACCTCCTGACCGGTGAGCATCCACGAAAGGGCATCGGGCACGAAGAGTATCTTCCGGGCGTGGCGGAAGGCGGCATTGTCCTCCTTACGCATGGCGTAGAACTGGAAGATGGAGTTGAAGTTCATGAGCTGGATGCCGGTGATATCGTAAACCTCGCGGCGCGAGATGACGTTCTCGAGATAATCGTCCATGGCGGCAAATGTAATAGGATCGCGATACGCGCGCGGGTTCCTTAATATAGCATTGTCGGAGCCGATGAAGACGAAGTCGACACCCCAGGTGTCGATACCGATGCTGGTGATCTGGATGCCGCGACGGGCTACCTCCTTGAGGCCTCGGATGATTTCGAAGTAGAGGGCGTAAATGTCCCAGTAGAAGTGGCCGCCTTGCTCGATGAGATTGTTAGGGAAACGGGTGAGCTCTTCAAGCTCAACCTTAGGGGTTAGGGGCAAGTGGTTAGGGGTTAGAGAAATGTCTGCGGCAGAAGTATTCTCTAGCTTCTCACCTCTAGCTTCTAGCTTCTCAATTGTGCCAACAATTGTGCGACCGCTGGTGGCACCCAGGTCTACGGCGAAGAAATATGTTTTTTGTTCCATTCTATTTTTGTTTTTAGCAGATTCGTGGGCAAAGGTACGATGAAAATGGCGTGAGTAACTTATTTATTTGATTTTTGGACTTGAATTTTTGATAACAAGCGAAAATAATTTGGTTTTCTTCTCACTTATTCGTACCTTTGCACACGAAATTCGTAATTACATTATAATTAATACAACATGACTACATTAACGATTCTGATTGTTGCGGTTTTCTGTGTGGGCTATTTGTGCATAGCCCTGGAGAGCGTAACGAAGGTCAACAAGGCTGCGATAGCCCTGCTGATGTGTGTTCTGTGCTGGACACTGCTGATGATGGGCCCGGCAGCGTATTACCCTGAGATTCCCGGTGGCGAGGTGGTGCACCACATAGCCGAGGTGATAGAGCATCACCTGGGAGATGCCGCCGGAACGCTGTTCTTCCTGATGGGAGCGATGACGATTGTGGAGATTGTGGACTCGAACGGCGGTTTCAATTTTGTGCGCGATGCCATGAAGACGCGCTCCAAGCGCAAACTGATGTGGAGAATGGCCTTTATGACCTTCTTCCTCTCGGCCATTCTGGATAACCTCACCACGAGTATTGTGATGATCATGGTGCTGAGGAAACTGGTGCAGAGCCGTGGCGACCGACTGATATATGCCGCGCTGGTGGTGATAGCCGCCAACTCGGGTGGCGCCTTCTCGCCCATTGGCGATGTGACCACCATCATGCTGTGGATCAAGGGTGTGATTACCACCGAGGGCGTGCTGACGGAGATCTTCGTGCCGTCGCTCATCTCGATGCTGGTGCCGGCCTTCATTCTGCAATACCAGTTGCAGGGCAAGTTCGACAAGAGTCAGAATCTGCCGAAGGCCGAGGTGACGCAGTTTACCAAGGCTCAGCGCAACGTGATATTCTGGCTGGGCGTGGGCGGTTTGTGCTTTGTGCCCATCTTTAAGACCATCACCCATCTGCCGCCGTTTATGGGTATCCTGCTGGTGCTGGGCGTGCTCTGGACGGTGACCGAGATATTCCACTACAATACCGCTGAGGACGACACGATGGCCAAGCGCGTGAGCGATCTGCTCTCGAAGATTGACCTATCGACCATCATGTTCTTCCTGGGCATCCTGATGGCTGTGGCCGTGCTGCAGGAGGTAGGTGTGCTGACCATGCTGGGCGGTGTGCTGGATCAGACCTTCGAGGGCAACCACTTCCTGGTAACGGGTATCATCGGTGTGCTGTCGAGTATCGTGGATAATGTGCCGCTGGTGGCCGGCTGTATGGGTATGTATCCCGTGGCTGCTGCGGGCGACTTGGCCGTGGACGGTATCTTCTGGCAGCTGCTGGCCTACTGTGCCGGTGTGGGTGGTTCGATGCTGATTATCGGCTCTGCCGCCGGTGTGGTGGTGATGGGCCTCGAGAAGATCACCTTCGGATGGTATATGAAGAAGATTACGTGGATAGTGTTTGTGGGATACCTTGCAGGTATGCTCACCTACTGGGTAGAAAGAACGTTGTTCTTTTAAATAAGCAAATCCCCGCCATTTGGCGGGGATTTCTTATTTAGTCTTGACTTCACTTGGTTTGATGCCCATTTTGGCCTTGAACTTGGCGGAGAAGTAATCGGGCGATTCGAAGTTGAGGCGGTAGGCAATCTCCTTGATGGAGAGGTCGGTGGTGGAGAGCAACTCCTTGGCGCGGAGTAGGCGCAACTCCTGCTGATAAGTGGAGGGGGAGAGGCCGGTGTACTCCTTGAAGAGCTTGCGGAAGTTGCTGTAGCTCACGCCCAACTCCTCGGCGATGCCCTGGATGGTGGTCTCGGACTCGAGGCTCTCACGGATGCGCCAACGGGCCTTGTCGATCATGTCGACCTGCTGCTGGTTGCGGCTCAGCTCGATGTTACGCTCCAGGGAGTACATCTTGCCGATAAGATGGTTCACGAGGCCCGCCATCTCCTGTTGGGAGTAGGCTGCCTCCTCGCGGGCGGCGGCAAAGGCGCGGCGGTAGAGGCCCTCGATGATGGCGGAATAGCCCACATGGTAGATGGGTTTCTCGGGGGTGAGGAAGCCCGCCTTGACACGGTCGTCCATATTGCGGCCCTTGAATCCGATCCAATGGCTCTTCCAACCCACACGGGGGTTGGGGTGGTAAGTGTGCCACTCGCCCGGGAAGAGCAGGAACATATCGCCCGCCTTGATCTTGGTCTGCGGACAATGGGCACTCTCGAAGACTCCTTCGCCTTCAGGATTATAGAGCAGCTGGTACTCATTGAGCACGCGCCCCTTCTCGATGTTAAAGTAATAGCCGTCGGCATGGCCCTTGGTGGGGTAGGGATCGCCGGGGGCAATCTCTTCGTAGCCTACGGTGCTGACGGTAAGGCCCCATTTCAGGTCGCGCTCCGTCGCGAGCAAGTATTTACTATTTTGCATAGAGTTAATTTTTTTAGAGGTTAGAGGTGAGAAGCTAGAGGTGAGAGAATAGTGAGCAAAGCCACTCTGCACCTACGGTACACTTCTCTAGCTTCTAGCTTCTAGCTTCTCACCTCTGTTATCTCCCTCGGTGTCCAGAGCCAGAAGGTGGAGCCGTGGCCCTCACCCTCGGAGGTGACACCGATTCTGCCGCCACAACGGTCGGCAATGGCTTGGCAGATACTCAAGCCAAGACCCGTGCCCTGCACGAAGTCGTTGAGCTTGACGAAGCGCTCGAACACGCTGGCCTGCTTCTCCTTGGGAATACCGGCACCGGTGTCCTCGCAATAGAAGTAGATACCCTCCTGCTCCTCGCGATAGCCCACCTTGATATGACCCTGATGGGTGTACTTCACGGCATTGGTAACGAAGTTGGTGAGCACCTGCTGGATGCGGCCCTTGTCGAGCGTGGCGGGGAAGGAGGCATAAGGATTGTCCTTGATGAACTCCACGCCGGGCTCCTGTACGCGCTGGGCGAGGGTTTGACAGATATCGTCGAACACCTGAGCGAAGTCGCACGGCTCGGGCTTGATGGCGAGGGCCTGACCCATGTTGGAGGCCTCGAGGATATCGTTGATGAGGCGCATGAGCATGTCGCAGTTGTTGCGGATGATGCGGATGAAGTTCATGCGCTCCTCGTTGGTGTCGACCACGGGGAGGAGGTCGGAGAAGCCCACGATGGCATTGAGCGGGGTGCGGATTTCGTGGGTCATATTGGCGAGGAAGGCGCTCTTCATCTTACCCGAATCCTCGGCGCGCTTGGTTTCTTCCTTCAGCTTGCGCTGGGCCTCCATGAGTTCGGTGATGTTACGGGCGATGCCGAAGAAGTGGGAGAGGGAGCCGTCGCGCTTGGTCTTGGGGATACCGTTGATGGCATACCATACGGGGTGCTTCTCCATAGGTGTGGAGTTGAAGTGGGCCACCACGTTGTAAGGCTTCTTCTCGGTGACGCTGATCCTGACTTGCTCGAGGGCCTCGGTGATGTCGGCGCTATCGATGTCCTTGAAGAACTGATCGATGGCTTCCTGATAATCGCTCTTATGGCCCGAGCGGCTGATGGCGATCTGATTGGTGAAGGGATCGTACTTCCAGATGAACATCTTACTATTGTCGAGCAGATAGCGCAGCTGGTCCTCGTAAGACTGGATGGAGGCATTGGCCTTCTCCATCTCCGCTGCTGCAGATAGATCTCGCGCTCGTGGGTCATGTCGCGGGCGGTGGAGATGAAATAGCGCAACTCGCCATTCTCGTCGAAGGCGGGGCTGACCTTCACCTCGATGAACTTGAAGATGCCGAGGTCGGGATAGTACATGCGCTGGCACGCATGGAACACCTCCCTGGTATCGCGGGTGATCTGGCCTTCCATCAGGGGGACATCGAAGATCGACTGGGATTGCCAATAGGTCATCATGGAGTCGTCGGTGATCCCGCAGACCTCCCTCATCTTGGCGTTGATGTCGATGGGGTAGCCATTGGTATCGTAGAACGCCATGGCGATGGGGTTGGTCTCGAACATCTTATGGAACTTACTACCGATGACGCGGTTCTCCTGCTCCTCGAGCAGGTCCTGGGTCATATCCTGTACGGTATAGATGATATAGCGTGTGCGGCCGTTCTCCTTCTCGGCCAGGGCATTGCCGTAGAAATCTTTCCAAACGGGCTCTTCAAGGGAGCCTACGTTGAGGCTGATGGTGAGTTCGAAGGAGTCGGCAGATCCGCGGATGAGGCTCTGATTGTTCTGATGGAGAATGGTGGCCTGAACGGGTTTCATGCGGGCGAGGAACTCCTCGGGGGGGATGCCCTCATAAGGCAACACAGAGCCGTGGACATTGCGGAGGGTATTGTTGATTACATCGAACTCCACGATACCGTAGGCACCCATGTTGAGGGCCTGGTTCATCATGCGGTTCAGGTCGACGGTGCGGGTGATGGCCACGCGTACGCGGGTGCGGATGAGCTGGCTGAGCAGGAAGGCGATGATGCCGGCAATGATGACACCCAGAAGGAGGATGAGGGTGATGGGCGAGGTGTCGTTGTGGACACGCTCGGGATGGAACCACTTGTCGCGGATGCGCTCGATGTCGCCCGCTTGCTCGAGTCGGGCATAGGTATCGTCGATGGCATCTATGAGTTCCTTATCGTAGCCGATGATGCGGAGTTCGCCGGCGGGGATGTCGATCTCGTCGAGCACCACGCCATCGACACCATACTCCTTGAGCTTGGATTGGAGGGGAACCTCGCCCCAGATGTAGTACTTATACTTGCCGGAGCGCAGACCGATGAGGGCCTCGCGCGAGGAGTGGTATTCGGTATGGAAGGCCAGATCGTTCATCTCGGCCAAGCGTATATCGCCATAGTCGTTCTTCTTGAGCACGACGGTATTGTTCTCAGTGATATCGCGGATGTGGTGGACGGGCGGCGTGGTATGGAAGCGGGCTATCCTCACGTTGTAATAGGTAATCATGTTCTGCGTCATGACATAGGGCGCATGCTGATACTTGAAGGTGAGGGCGTGGATGAGGTCGGCCTTGCGGCTCTCGAAGGACTCGGTACACTTGTACCACTCGTTCATCTCGTACTTGTGGGGGATGCCCAGACGGGAGAGTATCAGGTCGAGCACCTCGATGTTATAGCCGTCGGGGTTGCCCATGTCGTTGAGGAACTCGTAAGGCGGGAACTCCCAGTCGCTGGCGATGATGAGGGGGCGCTCCTCGGTGTACTCCCTGATATAGAGAGCCCGCGCCGAGGGTAAGGAGCAAACCCACAGCACTAAGGTAAGGGTGATGATATATAGTCTTCTAGTCATGATGCTGCTATAATGATGTTATTGACGTTCCATTTCCAAGACCTTGCAAGGCAGGGTGAACCATACCACGGTGCCCTTGCCCACGGTGGACTTGAGCTGAATGCGGCCACCCATATACTCGATGAGCTCGTGGCAGATGCTGAGGCCCAGACCGACACCGGTATTGGCGCCCGTAACGAAGCGCTCGAAGATGTGGTCGATATTATCGGCGGGAATACCATCGCCGGTATCCTCGATGGACACCATGAGCGACTCGCCGATATAGTCGTAGCGGGCCAGCACAGAGCCCTTGGTGGTGTGCTGGGCGGCATTGGTGATGATCTTCTCGATGATCATGGATACGTAAGGCTCGTCGATCTCGAGTACCAGCTTGCGATAAGGATTGTTCACGCGATAGTCGACACCCGGCTTCTGGAGCAGCGTCCATGACGACACACAACGGGCCTCGAAGATGGAGGCGAAGTCGATGGGGTGCGGCTTGATGGTGATCATGCCGGCATCGAGGCGCGAGAGGAAGAGGATGTCGTTGATGAGCTTGAGCAGGGCGGCGGAGCTCTCCTTGATCTCCTTGATGAAGATGGCCTCGTCCTCCAGGTTGTGGTCCATCTCGAAGAGTTCGGAGAAACCCACCACGGAGTTGAGCGGGGTACGTATCTCGTGGCTCATGTTGTGGAGGAAGGCGTTCTTCACCACTTCCACCTCCTGGGCGCGGACGGTCTCCTGGGCCAGCTGGGCCTCGACGGCCTTAAGGTCGCTGATGTCACGGCACATGCCGAAATACTCCACCACCTCGCCATTCTTGAGGGTGGGGATGAAGTGGATCATGAGGTGGAGCGGTATGTTGCTCTTCTTGCGCACGGTGGTGCGGATGTCCTCGTGGTAGTTGCCCTTCAGCTTATTGTCCATCTTATTGAAGATGCGGCGGGCACGGTGCTTGTGCTCCTCGCTCACCAGCGCGAGGGCGCGGGTCTGGGTGAGGGTGTACTGGGCCTTGTTGATCTCGCTGTAGATGGTGAGGATGTGGGTCTCGATGTTATACTTCATGAGGCTGATGCCACCCACGGAGAGCACGTAGTCGATGTTGCGTACGTAGTTGGTCACCTCGTCGTGCTTATCCTTCAGCTGCTCCACGTTCTGGCGGAGCTGATGGTAAGAGCGGGCCACCTCGCTCACATCGCGACCTGAACCGTAGATACCGAGCAACTCGCCCTGCTTGCCGCGGATGGCCATGAGCTGGAGTTCGTAGGCCATGCGCTCACGGTGGAGGAACTTATTGAGCGGACGGTCATCGCCCGGGTCGTCATCCCTATAGAGCTGGGTGACGTAGATATAGTCGAAGTCGTTGATGTCGAGATCGTCCATGCCCATGACTTGCTGCACGGAGATCTTCTGCTTGCGGATGGTCTCGATATCGACGGGCATGGCGTTCATGGCCTTCTCGTTCATATCGACGATATAGCCGTCCTTATCGTAGGCCACCATATCGATCATGGCGGAGTTGAAGATACTCTGATAGCGCAATCGGTTATCCTTCACCTCGGCTTGGCGCTTGCGCTCCTCGGTGATGTCCTTGCCGGAACAGAGGATCATGTTGGGGCGGTTGTGCTTGTTGCGGCGCAACACGGAGAGGGTGGCGGTGTACTCGCGCATCTCGCCGTTCTCTTCGGTGGCCATTCTCGTTAATTTGAAGCTCAGCTTGTCGGCCTTGTTCTCGATGAGCTGCTTGAGGGCCTCGATGAAGTTCTTGAAGTCGGCAGGATCGTAACGCCTTGAGAACTCGAGCGAGGAGTAGCTCTGCTCGGCTTTGCCGTTCTGGTCGATAAGGGTAAACACCTGGGCATCGACATCATAGATCCATAGGCCCACATGACTGGTTTTCAGGATCTGACCCAGTCGCTGGTTCTTCATTCTAACCTCGCGGGTCATCTTGTTCTCGCGTACCTTATATATAATAAAATAGATGACGATACCCATGGCAATGGCGGCGATGATGACGATGAGATCCCATATCCAGGAGGGGATACCCGTCTCGGTGCGCTCGGGGTAGAACCACTTGTTCTGGATGGGGGTGAGCTTATCGTTGGCGCGGAGCTGGGCGTAGACGCTATCCAACTGATTGAGCAAGTGATGATCGTTGGAGAAGAACTTATACTCGCCATAGGGCAGCTCGATGGGCTCTATCTGCAGATTGGTGGTCTGATACTTCTGCATGAGCCACTTGAGCGACATGGTGTTCCAGATGATGATGCCATCGTCTTCGGCACTGACGTGCTGGATGGCCTCCTGCATATCGTCGTAGGCCACAATGTCGGCGGCCCAGCCGTGATCCTTGATGAGGTGATGGCTGAAGCTACCCTCGTGGACGATGATGGTGTGGTCCTTGAGGTCCTTGCCGCTATTGATGACAATCTTCTTGCTGCGGGGGGTCACCACGCTATGGGTGAAGAGCTGAACGATGGATTGGCCGTAGCTGGCGTTATTGCGCGAAAAACTGGCATCCATACGGAGCATGAGGTCGGACTTGCGCTCCCTCAGGTCGGACTGGGCCTCGAGGGTGGGCTTGAGCCTCACGACGTAGGGGATGTCGAGCTCCTTGAAAATCATCTTCAGAAGGTCGACGTTATAGCCGTCGGGCTCGCCGTTCTCGTTGAGGAACACATAAGGCCAGAGGTCCCACGCATCTTCGTAGATGAGGGGTCGGGCCTCGTTATATACCATCGTGGTGTCCTTGCCGTTAGCGGCCGAAGCCGTGGATGCTGCGCTTGTCAGCATCAGGAGTGCCATCAGCACCCGTAGAGCCCGGCTCACCTTTCTACCATCAGTTAGTTTTATCTTCATGTTTATGCTTGATTTCTTTCATTATTCACTCACCTCTGAACAAGGCATCCAGATCCAGAACGTACAGCCATGGCCGGGGCCCTCGGAGTCGAGGCCTATCTCGCCCTCGCATGCATCGGCAATGGCCTTACAGATGCTCAGACCGAGACCCGTGCCCTGTACGTAGTCGTTCAACTTGACGAAGCGCTCGAACACCTTCTGCTGGTTTTCCTTGGCAATACCCGCGCCGGTGTCCTCGCAATAGATGTAGAGGCCCGGACGGCCTTGGCGCTCCTCTGGACGATAACCCACGCGAATGTGGCCCTCCTGGGTGTACTTCACGGCGTTGGTTACGAAGTTGGTCAACACCTGCTGGATGCGGCCGTAGTCCATCTCGGTAACGAAACTCTGCAGCGGGGCGTCCTTCTGGAACTCCACGGCGGGGTTCTGCACGCGCTGGGCCAGCGAGATGCAGGTGCTCTCGAACTCCTTGGCAAAGTCGACCTTGGCCGGGATGATATCGATGCCGCCGCTGCCTAATGACGAGAGGGCGAGGATATCATTGATGAGGCGGAGCAGCATGTCGCAGTTGTTCATGATCACCTTGATGATCTCCTGCTTCTCCTCGGGGGTCGACATCATGGGCAGCACGTCCGAGAAGCCTACGATGGCATTGAGCGGTGTGCGGATCTCGTGGGTCATGTTGGCCATGAAGGTACTCTTCTTGATGCCCGACTCCTTGGCGCGCTCGGTCTCCTCCTTGAGGCGCTCCTGCTTCTCGAGCAGCTCGGTCACGTTGCGCACGATGCCATAGCTGCCGGTCATCTGGCCCTTCTCGTCGAATGTCGGGAGACTATCAATGTAGTTCCACTGTAATCCCTCGCCCTCGTGGAAGAAGGGATGCATGCGGGTGAGGTCGGTACGCTGTACGTTGAAATAATTCTCGTAGTTGCGCAAACCCTCCTTGAAGGGACTCTCCTCCTCGAAGGCATCGATCACCTCCTGGAAGGTCATCACGCGCTCGGGCTGACTCATGCCCTTATAAAAGGTGGCGGTTCTGTCGGCGGCCGAGCATTTGAAGAATCGCATGTTGCACGACTCCATGAGGTATTGCAGCTCGGTCTCGTAGCGCTGGATGTTTTCGTTGACGCGGCGCATCTGCTCCTCATCGCGCTTGTTCTGCAGATAGAGTTCGCGCTCCTGGGTCACATCGCGGAGGCCAAAGGTGATATATACCAGCTGATCGTTGTCGTCGTAGATGGGGTGGAGGCGCACCTCTACATAGCAGTTCACGCCGCGCTCCACAACCACACTCTTGGTGCAGAGATACAACTCCTCGGGTTGATGGTTATAGAGGATGTTGCGGAAGGTGGGCAGATCGTAGAGCGTGCCGTTGAAATAGAAGGGGTCGCGCTCGGACTGGAACTTCAGGATCTCGCGCATCTTCTTGTTGGCATAGAGCAGATGGCCGTCCTTATCGTAGAAGGCGAATCCGGCAAGGCCTTGCTCGAAGAACATACGGTAGCGCTCGGTGAGGTCTTGCTCGCGCTTCAGCTGCATCACCTCGTCGGTGATGTCGGTAAGGGTGCAGAAGAAGTTCACAGGGGTCTTTTTATTGCCGAAGTATTCGGCGATGCCCACATCGCGTATGTAGCGCCATTCGCCCCGGTGCTTCTTCGTACTCCAGTCCCAGCGGTAGGTACACTCGGCGGTTTTCTCGCCATTGAGCATGCGCCTCAGGAAGTCTACGTAGATATCCCTATCGTCGGGGTGGATATAGTTGAAACTCTCATCATAGTCCATACCTCCGGGCGGGAGGAAGTCGCCGTGCATATTCTCACCATGGCGGGTAAGCATGGATAGGCGCACCACATAGTTATTGGTGTTGGTGCTAAGGGTGCGCTGCATGATGGTGGAGAGATCCTTGACACGGCGGGAGTTCTTCTGGATACGCAACAAGCTGATACGATTGATGACGAAGCTGAAGAGGAACACCATGACGGTGAGGATCGTGATCAGCAAGGAGATGCTATCGACGCCGGAATGTTGCGATATGTTGGCAAGTAATATATTCATGGGCGCGATCCTTTATATGATGATTTCTGATTTCTTTTCCATACTGGTCATCTCGCAAGGGATGCTCACAAAGAAGGTGCTGCCCTTGCCGGGCTCGGACTGGAGTTCAATGGCGCCGTTCATCTGCTCCACCAGCTCCTTCACGATAGGCAGGTCGAGACCCGTGCCGGAGTTCTCGCCATTATCCTCGCGGGCAAAGCGTTCGAAGGCTTTTTGCAGGGCTTGGGCGTCCATACCGTTGCCCGAGTCCTCGATGGTGATCATGAGTTCGCCGTGGCGGTATTCGTACTTGGCGCGCACGATGCCCTCCCTGGTGTTCAGGGCGCTATAGATACAGATCTTCTGGATCACCATGCCCAGATTCTGCTGGTCGATCTTCACGAGCATGCTGTTGTAGGGATTCTCCACCACGGTCTTTACGCCCGGGTTCATGCCGCTCCATCCCATATAGCACCAACCGTCGAAGAGCATGGCGAAGTCGGTATCCTCGTAGTTGAACTCGATCATGTGGGCGTCGAGGCGCGAGAGGAAGAGGATATCGTTGATGAGCTTTAACAGGGCGTTGGTGTTCTTCTTGATCTCCTCGGCAAAGATGGGTTCATCCTCCTCACTATGCTCGGCACCAAAGAGTTCGGCAAATCCGATGACGGCATTCAGGGGCGTACGCAACTCGTAGCTCATGTTGAGCAAGAAGGTGTTCTTCAGCTGTTCGGCCTCCTGAGCCTTGGCGGTCTCCTCGCGGAGCCGCTTCTCGGTATAGGTCATCTCCGTCTGGTTGCGGCACATGCCCATGTAATGGGTAATCTGTCCTTCCTTATTCTCGATGGGCATCATCTGGAAATTCAGGTATACATCGCGGCCTTCCTTGTCGCGCATGATGGTGTGGAAGGTCTCCGAGAAGCTTCCCTGATGCCTACGGTCCATGCGGCAGAAGATTCTTTCGGCCTTGTTGCGCTCCTCGGAATGCAGCATGATGAAGGCCCGGAGCTGAGGCAGCTTGTACTCCACGTGGTTCAGGTCGCTCGATACTTCGAGCACGTGGGTGTCGGGGTAGTAGTTGATGAGTCTTACATCGCTCACCTTCAGCAAGTAGTTGATGTTCTGGATATATTCCTGAATCTCCTTGGTGCGCTTCTCGAGCAAGAGGGCGCCTCGCTTCTGGTGGTGGTTCGACTCTACCATGTCGGTGATGTTTCGGCCGGCCACAATCACACCCTGGATGTTGTGGTCGTTGTCGAAGATAGGACTCAGGTCGGCCTCGTAATACATCTTTCCATGTACGTGTGCTTGCGGCACGCGCTCATCGGTCTTCTTCACGTGGTCGATATCGGTGATCGACGAGAGCTGCGTGGGCTCCATCGCGTGGATGTCGATATCGCGGTAAGAGGGGATGTCGGTAATCTTCACCCGCTGCTTTAGTAGCGCCTTGCGGTCGGTGATGCCGAAGGTCTCCATGGCCTTTTCGTTGATCATTGTGAGATTGCCGTTGGCATCGTAGAAGACCATGTCAACGAGCGATGACTCGAACACCGTCTGATAACGCAGCATCAGCTTCTTGGTGTTCTCGGTCCTGGCTTGCTCCTCGGTAATGTCGCGCTGGGTGCCTACCACGATGGTAGGCCTTCCCTTGCGGTTCTTTCTCAGGATCGAGATGGTGATCTCAAAGGTGCGCTGCTCCTCGGTGGCTTCCCTGGGCATGGCACTTTTCACGCGGAGTGTCTTTGTGGTAACGAGCCCGTCGCGCATGTCGTAGATGGCTTGTATCAGCTCCGAGAAGTCATCGCGGTCGTAGTATTGCGAGAAGTCTATCGGGGCATAGGTCTTCTCGCTGTTGCCCTTGTCGGTAAGCAGCGTGTAGTAATTCTTCTCGATATCGTAAGTCCAGGCATCGGTTTTGTTGGCATCCATGATGAGGCTCAACTGGGCAATCAACTGTTTGGAGGCCTTGGTCACATCTTTCTCGCGGTAGTAGATAATGCGGTTGTAGAATACCATGAGGAAGACGCTGATGAGGAAGGTTGCTACCAGATAAGCCAGAACATGGTGAACATCCAGGATGGTCTCCATATTCTCCTCTTGGGCATGAGCCACAAGAGTGGTCATGGCAAGGACTGCCATCACACTCGCCCGAGGAATATATTTGCTAATCTGCATCTTTGGCTTCAAGTAAGGTAGTAATCATCCGCAAAGATAATAGATTCTGCCCAATTTACAAAATATTTGAGCAAAAAAAACACAAAAACCCCTTATTTGTGGCAAAATATGGGTGAAACATTTGGCAGTTTCAGGGAAAAACCTTACTTTTGTCAACAGAAACTATAAAAGATTGCAAGATGATAGACGTAAAAGAAACTTTAAACAAGAGTGAAGAGAGAATGGAAATGGCCGCCATGTTCCTCGAAGAGGAATTGAACCGCATTCGTGCCGGTCGTGCCAACGTAGCCATCCTCGACGGTGTAAGGGTAGAGTCTTACGGTAGTAAAGTGCCCCTTAACCAGGTTGCTAACGTGAGTGTTCCCGATCCTCGTACCATTGCCATCAAGCCTTGGGATCGTAAGGAGATCAAGAACATCGAGAAAGCCATCATGGACTCGGATGTAGGTATCACCCCTGAGAACAATGGTGAGGTGATCCGTCTGAACATCCCTGTGCCCACTGAGGAGCGTCGTCGCGACTTGGTGAAGCAGTGCAACAAGATTGCCGAGAAGGCCAAGGTGGAGGTTCGTAATGTGCGTGCGGATATCAAGGATAAGCTGAAGAAAGCTATCAAGGACGGTCTCTCCGAGGATAACGAGAAGGATGCCGAGCTCGAGCTCCAGAAGCTCCACGATAAGTACATCAAGAAGCTCGATGACCTCATCGCCGCAAAGAACAAGGAAATCATGACGGTGTAATCACCGAGAGCGTTAGAAAAACTTTTCCTGGCTCCCCCTGAAGGAGCGTAGGCTTTGATGGTATAAGAAACCCGTTTCCTGGCTTTCGGGATGTAAGAAATCCGTTTCCTGGCTCCCCTGAAGGAGCGGAGGCTTTGATGGTATAAGAAAAACTTTTCCTGGCTCCCCCTCCTTTGAAGGAGGGGGCAGGGGGTGGTAGAAAAATGAAAGGTCTTGTCATTAAAAATACTGGAAGCTGGTATACTGTCTTAACCGACGATGGCCAGCTGATTGAGTCGAAAATCAAAGGTAATTTTCGACTCAAGGGAATCCGCTCTACTAACCCTGTGGCTGTAGGCGATAGGGTTTCTGTCGGTGAGGGGAACTGGATAACGGAAATTGAAGATCGCAAGAACTACATTATTCGAAAAAGTATTAATCTTTCCAAACAAAGCCATATTCTGGCTGCCAATGTCGACCAGGCCCTGTTGGTAGTCACGGTGGTGAATCCCCAAACCTCCACCACGTTTATCGACAGATTCCTGGCTTCGGCCGAGGCCTATCGTGTCCCAGTGATCCTGGTGTTTAATAAGACCGATCTCTTGGATGATGATCTGCGTCACTATCAGGATGCAATGGTCAACCTCTATCAGACCATCGGCTATGCTTGTCATCAGGTATCGGCCGAGACGGGTGAGGGTGTCGATGCGCTTCGTCAGCTGCTCGAAGGCAAAATCACCCTGTTGAGCGGCAATAGTGGGGTGGGGAAGTCCACACTCATCAATCGCTTGATTCCTGGAGCCTCTCAGCGTACTGCCGAGATTTCCGATGCCCATAACACCGGCCAGCATACGACAACATTCTCGGAGATGATCCCACTCACCTCTAACCCCTCACCCCTCACCTCTAATTTGGGCTGGCTCATTGATACACCGGGTATCAAGGGTTTCGGAACCTTCGATATTGAACCCGAGGAGTTGACCAGCTATTTCAAGGAGATCTTCCAGTTCTCCAAGGATTGCCGTTTCTCCAACTGTACCCATACCCACGAGCCGGGATGTGCTGTGCTGAAGGCACTCGAGGATCACTACATCGCCGAAAGCCGTTATCAGTCTTACCTCTCCATGCTCGAAGACAAAGACGAAGGCAAATACCGCGCCGCCTATTAGCCTGACAGGGGACAGGTCCCTGTCATGTCTCAATGCGATAGCGAGAAACCTGACTGGGCCCTGTCCCCTGTCAGGCCTCCCCGCAAAAGATTAAACAAATAAGAAATGAATATGATTAAACTAATCACCAATTGCTTTTGCAAGAAAAGAGTATTTTTACCCTTTTACCTTTTTACCCTTTTACCTTTATCTGCTGCGGGGCAGCAGGTAACCGAGTTCAACCTCTCTGGCCCTTACGCTGTGAGTGCCCCCTTTGCCCTTGATACCGTCGATGTGCAAGGCAAGAAGTTCGACCCCAACACCCTGATGAACAGCATCTCGCTCACATCCCAACCCACGGGTCGCTTCTCTGGTCAGATTCTCCCCTCATTACCCAACAGCAAGAGCGTAGGCTTGCTGAGTTTTTACGTCAACAATACCGATTTTGTTAAGGGCAAGATCGAGGTGAAAGGCCCCAAGAATGCCAAACTTTATATTGATGGTGTGGAATCTTCAGGCGATCTTAACCTCGCCCCCGAACATCATACTTTCACCATCCGCTTCCTCGCAGAACCCAATGATACCGACTCAATAGCGGTTTGCCTCCAGCCTGACAGGGGACAGGTCCCTGTCATGTCTGATAGTAATCTCTCACCTCTCACCTCTCAAAGGCTACGGGTAGGCGCGTCAGCGGGAATCCCCTCACCTCTAAAGGTGACGCTTGAAAAGCGTCATCCTTATTTTGTCCACGACCTCACTGATGGCAAGCGTGTTCGCAGCATCTCCCTCTCTGCCGATGGCCAACTGGTAGCCCTCGCTTACCAGACTACTGCTCGCGGAGGCTCTTCCGTTTGGAACTACGAGATTCGCGATGTCAAGACCCAGCGACTCATCACTCAACCCGCCAAGAATCCCAGTTGGATGCCCAAGTCCATCGCCTATCTGGTGGAGGAAAAGGAGGGCGACAAGCGCATATTGTATAAGGTCGATCCCAAGACGGGGGCTCGTTCTCGCTTTGCTTATGATATCCCAGAGGGTAATTATACCGTATCTCCCACCGAGGATTACCTCATCTTGACCGTCGAGGAAGAGGGCCCCAAGGAGGATAAGGAGGTCTTCCAGATACTCGAGATGGACGATCGTCAGCCCGGATGGCGAAAGCGCAATTATGTTGCCAAATATGATATCGCAACGGGTCTAACCCAGCGCCTCACCTTTGGCACCAAGGGCGAGTTCCTCACCGATATCTCGCAGGATGGCAACAAACTCCTCGTGGTGAGCAATCGCTCCAGACTCTCTAAACGTCCCACTATGGTGTCGGATGTTTTCATCATCGATGCTCGTACGCTGAAGACGGATACCCTGTTCATTGGTTGCGAGTTTATCAACGACGTTTATTTCTCTCCCGATGCTTCGCAGATACTCTTTTCGGGCCATCCTGAGGCTTTCGGTCGCATAGGTTGTCAACTCCCTGCTGATGTAATTCCAAGCATGACGGAGAACGAGCTCTTCCTTTATGATATCGCTTCCAAGAAGGTCACACCACTCACGAAGGACTTCGATCCTTCTATCGAGAAAATCGACTGGTCTTGGGCCGATGGACAAATCTATTTCTCGGCCGAGGATCGTGATTATGTCAATATGTTTGTGCTGAATCCCAAGACGGGTAAGATCTCAAAACTCCCCCTCTCAGGCGATTATACCTATCGTTTCAATATGGCCTCTCATGCTCCCGTCTTAGGCTATCTCTCCTACAAAACCCTGGAGCCCGCCTCCGCATATGTCGTGGATCTCTCATCGGTGCAGTCATCTCTGCGCTCTAAACATTTCTCTCACCTCTCACCTCTCACCTCTAACCTCTATTTCGACGGACGCGAGGCTATTGCCGAAGCGGAAGTCGGAATATGTAAGGACTGGAACTTCACCAACTCCAAGGGCGATACCGTCTATGGCCGACTCTACCTCCCCAAGGACTTCGATGCCACAAAACAATACCCCATGATCGTGTATTATTATGGTGGTTGCGCCCCTGTGTCACGCTATTTCGAGTCACCTTATGCCCCACAGTATTGGAACTCTCTGGGCTATGTGGCCTATATCGTCGAACCCAGTGGTGCCACGGGTTTCGGTCAGGAGTGGGCCTCGCGCCATGTCAATACCGCTGGTCGCGGTCCTGCTGAGGATATCATCGAGGGAGTCAAGCAGATCTGCAAGGAGCATCCCTTCATCAATCCCAAGAAGATCGGTTGCATGGGCGCATCTTATGGCGGTTTCATGACGCAATACCTTCAGACTCAGACAGATATCTTTGCTGCAGCCATCTCGCATGCCGGTATCACCAACCACACTAGCTATTGGGGTGAGGGCTATTGGGGCTACAACTATAGCGAGGTCTCTATGGCCAACAGTTATCCCTGGAGTCATCGCGAGCTCTATGTCAATCAGAGTCCGCTGTTCAATGCCGATAAGATTCATACGCCATTGCTTCTCTTGCATGGCAATGCCGATACCAATGTGCCGCTCATTGAGAGCTTGCAGATGTTCACGGCCCTGAAACTCCTGGGCCGTGAGGTTGCCCTCGTCGAGGTCGAAGGTGAGAACCATCACATCCTCGATTACTCCAAGCGCGAGAAGTGGCTCGCCACCCAAATGGCCTGGTTTGCCCGCTTCCTCAAGGACGACCCCACCTGGTGGAACCACCTCTATCCTTCCAAGCATCTGTGATGTAGCGGCAGGGCCTGACAGGGGACAGGTTCCTGTCAGAAACAATTAGCGCCAATGGCTGACAGGAACCTGTCCCCTGTCAGGCGAGTCCCCGCTCGCTAAGGCTCGCTTCCAACCCACCCTCGCTCTTAGGGGGCTGCTCGCCCCCTGCCGCGCGGCATGACCCCTCGGTGTTTTACCCTCAGGCATAGGCATTTATCATGTCATGGTGCGAGGCATTAACCATCAGGATATCTTCTACGATCAGGAAGACTATTATCAATTTATCAATACGCTTGACAGGATGCAAGTGAGATATGATGACGAAGGCCACGCGTGTGGAACGAATTACACACTTTACGCCTATTGTCTCATGCCCAATCACTTCCATCTGCTCATCCGTGAACGAGAGGACTATCTTGGAATGGCCGTAAAACGTATTAGTTCCTCATACGTATATTATTACAATCACAAATACTCGCGCGATGGTCATCTCTTTAAAGAACGTTTCCGTTCAGAACCGGTAAACGATATGGCCTATTTTACGACACTGTTGCGATATATCCACCAGAATCCCCTAAAAGCGGGGCTTGTGAGTGATATCCGGGATTACAGATATAGTAGTTGGAATGAGTATACTGGTGATGTTGATCCAGCATTTGGTGTGTGTAATACTGATTCTGTGCTTAGTCGCATGCCGCTCAATGAGTTGAAAGAATTTGTCAACGATCCTTTGCCGGATGAGGTGATTTGCCTTGATAATGATAACGAGCAACCAAGGCTTAGACTATCTGATGATCAGGTTTGGGAACAAATTATGAAATTAACCGGTACTTCAGATGCTACCGGATTCCAACTGCTTGAAAGAGAGCAACAGAAGATCATTATTCGTAAAATTCGTCGCCTTGGAGCATCAATCAGACAATTAGAACGTTTGACTGGTATCAGCCGAGGAGTCATCCAAGCCCTCGCCTGACAATCCTGACAAGGGATCCTGACAAGGGACAGGTTCCTGTCAGATACAATTAGCGCTAATGGCTGACAGGAACCTGTCCCTTGTCAGGGTGCTGCGGAGAATAATCCTAAATAATTTGGTTATTCCCCAAAATTACACTACCTTTGCAGCCGTGAATGTGAAGGAAATAGAAAACAAGAAAATCGCTGTTTTGCTGTCGGGTGGTGTTGACAGCAGTGTCGTGCTTTACGAATTGGTGAAGCAGGGCCTCCAGCCCGACTGCTTCTATATTAAGATAGGTCCTGAGGAAAAGGAGGAGTGGGACTGCTCTTCGGAAGAGGACCTCGAGATGGCCACGGCTGTAGCCCATAAGTATGGCTGCAAACTGGAAGTGATCGACTGTCATCAGGAGTATTGGAACCAAGTGACCAAGTACACGATGGATAAGGTGAAGGCTGGCTTGACCCCCAACCCTGACGTGATGTGCAACCGACTGATCAAATTCGGAGCCTTCGACGAGAAGCGTGGACATGACTATGATCTCATTGCCACAGGTCACTATGCAATGACGGAGACTGACTCAGAAGGCTACAAGTGGCTCTGTACGAGTCCTGACCCCGTGAAAGATCAGACTGACTTTCTGGCTCAGATAGCCGATTGGCAGTTGAAGAAAGCCCTCTTCCCCATCGGTCATTACATGAAAGATGAGGTACGTGTGATTGCTGAGCGCGAGCATCTGGTAAATGCTAAACGCAAGGACTCGCAGGGCATCTGCTTCTTAGGAAAGATTAACTATAACGACTATATTCGTCGCTATCTTGGCGAACAACCTGGCGATGTGATTGAACTAGAAACAGGTAAGCGCATAGGTGAGCACAAAGGCCTGTGGTTTCATACCATTGGACAGCGTAAGGGCATGGGTTTTGGCGGAGGTCCCTGGTTTGTAGTGAAGAAGGATGTTGAGCATAATATCCTGTTTGTCTCGCATGGCTACGACCCGGAAACAGCCTACAAGGCAGACTTCCCTGTGCATGATTTCCATTTCCTGACCAAGGAGCTGCAGCCAACAGAAGTGACGTTCAAGATTCGTCACACCCCAGAGTATCATGCGGCCACTTTAGAGTGGATAACTCCTATGTCCTTTATTCTCCACTCCAAAGAAAAGATCCATGGCGTAGCCCCCGGTCAGTTCTGTGTCATCTATGACGATACCCATCACCGCTGTCTAGGCTCCGGTGAGATCACCGTTTAGCCCTGACAGGGGACAGGTTCCTGTCAGATTGTTCACTGCCACTTTGCAATCTGACAGGAACCTGTCCCTTGTCAGGGAGGAAGAAATCAGGGTCGGGTGAACGACCCGAAGTAGTTGAGGCAGGTCGAACGCCATTCTTTGGCGTTGTCGAGTTGATGCTGCAGACGGGCATCAACTTCCTGCCAGCGCTGGTCATCGATGAAGGGCTTGGCCTCATTCCAGACACGAATGAAGTCCTCCACTTCCTTCACACCACGGTCATAGTGGAATGCCATTTCCTCAAGGACGGTGCGACCACTCTTAAGACGGTAGGTCCAAGGTACACGGTGGAACCAGAGGAGATAACGCTCCGGACAGGTATTGATGTCATCGTAGAGCTGACAATAGGGCTCACGATACTGAGCTGTGGCGTTCGAGCCGGTATGTGTGCGGTCGAAGCCGATAGAGTCCTTGTTGGCCTGGTGATAGTACACGGGGCACCACTCGTAAGGTACGTGGGGGTTGTATCCATCAGGCTCTGGACCGTAATGTTCGTCGAAGGCGAAGATGTGATGCAGGCCGATGGGCATCATGTAGTCGACGCAAGCCTCACGCGAGCGCAGCATGACGCTGAGGAGGCCTGACAGGGGACAGGTTCCTGTCAGCCATTGGCACTTATTTGTTTCTGACAGGAACCTGTCCCCTGTCAGGCGGGAGCTGTCTCCAAAGGTGAGGCTCAGCCACTCTGTGGCTATATCCTCACTTGTAAGGTTAGGATCCCAGGCGAGGCGGCCGAAGGCATACCAGTTGGCCTGAGAGAAGTGATGACCACACCAGTTGCGATCCAAACCAATGTTCGCAACACCAGCAATACCCACCAGTCTGCTGGGCTCTACGAAGCCGAAGAACTCCCGCCACATGGGGGCGAGGTATACGAGATGGCGTGACTGTCCGAGGTACTCCTGTGTAATCTGGAGTTCCGCCATCTGCTTGGTCTGGTGGATGTTATCGAAGATAGGTGCATAAGGTTCACGCGGTTGGAAGTCCAATGGACCGTTCTTTGACTGCAGAATCACATTGTCGCGGAACTTGCCATCCAGATCCTTAAACTCGCTGACAGCCTGTTTCACACGGTCCTCACCCGGATGAGCAGCTCCATATACAAAGCTGCGCCACATGATGATACCGCCGAAGGGTTTCACGGCATCAGCCAGCATATTCGCACCGTCAGCATGAGTGCGCTTGTAGTCGAACGGACCAGGCTGTCCCTCAGAGTTGGCTTTTACCAGGAATCCGCCAAAATCAGGAATCACGGCGTAAATCTCCTTGGCCTTGGCTTTCCACCAAGCCTTTACCTGAGCATTCAGTGGATCAGCTGTTTTTACGGGTTTGCCGCCGTTGAATCCCTTGGCCGGGATGGTCATGGGCGAGGCAAAATTCACCGACAGATACACCTTGATGCCATAGGGGCGAAGAATGTCGGCATACTGCTTTACCTTATTTATATATACGGCCGACAGCATCTTGGGCGAGGCATTCACGTTGTTCAGTACCGTACCATTGATGCCGATGGACGCATTCGCTCTGGCGTATTCCTTGATCAGTTCGGTGTCGATGGGCTGATCGGGATCCTCCACGAAGATGGTATGTCCGCGACGAGTCTTGCCCCCTTCCTTGCCTTTCCAGAAGATGCTCAGTCCGGCATAGCCACGCTCGATGGTGCCATTCAGATTATCCCAGTGGTTCAGAATTCTCAGCTTATAGAAGGGTTTACTTGTAATGTCCTGACTCCCTGTCTCCCTGTCTCCTTGTCTCCTTAACAATTCATACGCTCCATACAGCAAACCAATCTCGTTCTTCGCCGAAATGGTAGTGCCTTGAATGCGGTAGGCATCTTCCTCCATGGTAGGATCGATCACCAGGTTAGCACTCTCGCCCTGGTAATACGTTTTCAGCTCCTGAGCAGCCATACACTCAGGACCCGTCACTTTCGCCTTGTTCACAGGTTGATACCTCAGCCACAGTTGGTGACCATCCTCAGCCTTTGCCATCCACGCAAAGGTCATCATCATGAGTAGTAATACAGTTTTCTTCATAAATCGCTAATTTTTCTGCAAAAATATAAAAAATCCGTGTAATTCGTGTCATCCGTGCCTAAAAAATATTATCTTTGCAACCTAAATACAAATAAACGAAACAAATGAAAAAGGTAAGACTACTACTAACGACGCTCTGTCTAGTTTTTCCGATGATGTTGATGGCCGGTGATTTTACGGTAGGTAAGAATACGTTCCTGCTCAATGGCGAGCCCTTTATCGTCAAGGCGGCCGAGGTGCATTACCCTCGCATTCCCCGTCCTTATTGGGAACATCGCATCCAGATGTGTAAGTCGCTGGGCATGAACACCCTCTGCATCTATGTGTTCTGGAACATCCATGAGCCCCGCGAGGGTCAGTTCGATTTCACGGGCAACAGCGATGTGGCCGAGTTCTGTCGCTTGGCGCAGAAGAATGGTATGTACGTCATTGTGCGCCCTGGTCCCTATGTCTGTGCAGAGTGGGAGATGGGTGGTCTGCCTTGGTGGTTGCTCAAGAAGAAGGATATCCGCCTGCGTGAACAGGATCCCTATTTCATGGAGCGTGTGCGTATCTTCGAACAGAAGGTCGGTGAGCAGTTGGCCCCTCTTACCATTCAGAATGGCGGTCCCATCATCATGGTCCAGGTCGAGAACGAGTATGGCTCCTATGGCGAGGATAAGCCCTATATCTCCGAGATTCGCGATATGTTGCGCGAAATCTGGGGCTCTCCCGTTTCTGGGAAAGAAGTATCCTCTAACCCCTTACCTCTCACCTCTCACCCCTCGGAAAAGAACCTCCCAGTTCTTTTCCAATGCGACTGGAGCTCGAATTTCGAGAAGAATGGCCTCGATGATCTCGTTTGGACCATGAATTTCGGTACAGGAGCCAATATTGATCATGAGTTTGCCCGCCTTAAGGAGTTGCGCCCCGATGCACCCCTGATGTGTTCCGAGTTCTGGAGTGGCTGGTTCGATAAGTGGGGTGCCAATCATGAGACGCGCCCAGCCAAGGATATGGTCGAGGGGATGGACGAGATGCTGTCGAAGGGCATCAGCTTCTCCCTCTACATGACCCATGGAGGAACCTCTTTCGGACATTGGGCAGGTGCCAATTCCCCTGGTTTTGCTCCCGATGTTACCTCTTACGATTATGATGCACCCATCAATGAGTATGGTGGCACTACTGATAAATTTTTCCAACTTCGTCGCATGATGCAGAAGCACTCCAAGGAGCCTCTCCCAGCTGTTCCTGCACCCCCGCATATGATGATCTCGATCCCGCCCTTCGAACTCACTGAGCGGGCCGATATTCTCTTGGGAGCCGACAGTCTGGTGATGGATTCCCCGCTGCTCACGATGGAGGAGATGGACCAGGGCTGGGGCTCGATGCTTTATATCACCACGTTGCCTGAGATTACGTCCGAGAGCGTGTTGACGCTGAATGACTGTCACGACTTTGCCCAGGTGTTTGTGGATACAGCTTATATCGGCAAGATCGACCGTGTGCGCAATGAGAAGAGTCTGCGTATTCCTGCTGTGAAGAAAGGTCAGGAGCTGAAGATCCTCGTGGAGGCCATGGGACGTATCAATTTCGGTCGTGCCATCAAGGATTACAAGGGTATCACCGAGAGTGTCACCCTTACCTCCGAGCAAGATGGTCATGAACTCTCTTGGAACTTGAAAAAATGGAACATTTTTACGATCCCCGATAATCTCGCCACCGCCCAAAGAGCTCTCAGCACAGCGAAAGAGCTCCAAAAAGAATCTCTAACCTCTAACCTCTCACCTCTAACCTCTCAATTCAAAGGCTCCGGTTACTACCGGGGATACTTTGAATTGAAAAAGGTCGGCGATACCTTCTTGAATATGGAGGCTTGGGGCAAGGGACAGGTCTATGTCAATGGCCACGCCATTGGTCGTTTCTGGTCTGTTGGTCCCCAGCAAACCCTTTATCTCCCAGGCTGTTGGCTGAAGAAGGGCCGCAACGAGGTGATTGTCCTCGATGTTGTAGGTCCCTCCCTCGCCGCCTATGCTCCTTCCATCGCGAAGAATTTGAAGGCTCAGTCCAAGAAGACCAAAAAGTCTCCATCGTCCAGAATCATCCTGCGCTCGGCTCTGCCGCTTGCTACCGAAGGGACGCAAGAACTGGATATATGTCCGACGTTGTTCGGACAAAACCATCCAATCTTGGATGTTTTGAACGTTGAAAAATCGCGGACACATAATAATCCGGGTGATTGTCCTGATCTCAACTCTAAATCGCCAGCTCTCACCTCTGTATTCGCTCCTGGCAACGGTTGGCAGACGGTTCGCTTCAATGCACTGCAGACTGGGCGATTTATCGCTATTCAGGCTCTGTCTTCTCAGGATGGAAAGCCTGAGGTTAGCATTGCGGAACTTTATGTTCGCGATGCAGAGGGGAATCGACTCTCTCGTGAGTCGTGGACGGTGAAATATGCTGACAGTGAGGATCTTCGTCGTGGAAACTTTACCGGAGATAAAGTGTTTGATCTTCAAGAGTCAACGTATTGGCGTACAGCGAAGGGCGTTGCCCTTCCGCACATCCTGGTGATTGACCTTGGGGCTCCCCAGGTCATCTCCGCGTTGGATTATCTCCCTCGCGTAGAAGCTGGAGCCCCTGGCTCCATCAAAGATTTTAAAATCTTCGTTTATTAAACTCGAGGGGAGGATTTTCCCCCAGGCCCCTTTTGCAGGGTTCCCTCTCAAGCTCTTATTTTTGCAGGGCAAGCCCTGCGTGGTCACAACCATCCAACCTTCCTTGTCCTAAGGTTTAGAGCCCCTTGTTAAGGGGCGGCTATAATGTAGGGTTCTCTGGGGGATACCCCCAGACCCCAAACTGTCCTTTTCTTCGGCGCGAAGAAAAGAACTAAAAGAAGCATCCACCCTCTCCAAGGCCTCCCCCTATATGGGGAGGATGCAATTGATTCCGACGACTGGTCGTCTCCATCAAAGTTTTGGTATGGCTCTCCAGCTTTCGTCCTTCGGGATTGAGATCCCTCAGGATTCGCCATGGTTACAGCGACTACGCGTAGCTGGTCGCTGTATTGGCAGAAGTGAAGCGACTGCAGGCCTTAATAATCTATACCATTGAATTAACACCGAGGGGCATGGGGGCGAGTAGCCCCCATTAGAATACTATGGCGAACCCCGAAGGGGCAAAGGCTCGAGAGCCATACCAAAACTTTGATGGAGGCGACCAGTCGCCGTAATCAATTACATCCCCTTGCCAGAGATTGGCGAGGGGCTTGGGGAGTGGTCTGAAGCCTCTTCTTACGGTAAGAAGAGGTTGGAGATGTTGAGAAGTGCAGGGCTTGCCCTGCTTAAAAGGGGGGTGTCCCCATATGGGGACGGGGAAAGCAAAGATTTCTGCATAAATATTTGTCTATGTCGGGAAAAAGTGTTACCTTTGCACCCGTAAAAAGCCGCGCTCATGGCATTGAGCCCTGGCTTCGATTTAGTAATGTCGCTGAAAGTCAGTACAATACGAACATCGTTCATATGGAGGAAGTCACTTTTTCGCCGCTTGTCAAAAAGGCGGTGACCCCCTCTTTTGGCTCGAAAAACAAACAAAAATTTATATCGATATGAAAAAAATTCTATTAACTTGTGCCCTCATGCTGGGAACCATTGCTGGCTTTGCCCAGATGAGCGACACTCAAGTGATGCAGTATGTGCAGCGTGAGATGAACTCTGGCGCCTCTCAGAGCCAGATAGCCACACGCCTCATGCAGCGTGGTGTCACGATGCAGCAGTTGCAGCGTGTACGCTCTCAGTACCAAACCCTTAATGGCGGAACATCCACCCGTTCTTCTGGTACAACGACCGATGTATTGGTACAGGACAGTCGTCTGCGCGACAACAACGGAGCCATTCGTACCGACTCTGCTGGTAATGCCCTCTATGAGCAGGAGGTCAAGGCCACCTCTTCAGGAGCCGTTCTTTCCGAGCGTGCCAAGGTGTATATTGATCCCAGCGACAATACTATCAATGGCAAGCAGGTGTTTGGTCGCGATATTTTCAATCAGGACAAACTCTCTTTCGAGCCCAATATGAACATTGCCACCCCTGCCACTTACATCGTAGGTCCTGGCGATAAGGTGTTCGTCGATGTCTATGGTGCCTCTCAGCGCTCTGAGCAGCTCGAGGTTACCCCCGATGGTACCATCATGGTTACAGGCTATGGCCCCATCCATATTGGCGGACTCTCTGTCGATGCTGCCAATGCCAAGATCCGCCGTGTGCTCGGTCAGCGCTACAGCAGTTCCGAGATCCGCATGACCGTTGGTCAGACCCGTACCATCTCTGTCAATGTGATGGGTGAGGTGCTGGCCCCTGGTACTTACACCCTCAGTGCCTTTGCCAGCGTGTTCCATGCCCTGTATATGGCCGGTGGTGTGAACTCCCTCGGTACCCTGCGTAACATCAAGGTGTTCCGTGGCGGTCGTCAGATTACGGCTGTCGATGTATATGACTATATCCTCAATGGCAAGCTCACGGGTAATGTCCGCCTGGCCGACAATGATGTCATCATGGTTGGACCTTATGAGTGCATTGTCGACATTGCCGGTAATGTGAAGCGCCCCATGGCCTATGAGATGAAGAAAAACGAGAGCGTGGCCACCCTGCTCCAGTATGCCGGTGGTTTCTCTACCGGTGCTTACCAGAAGGCCGTTCGCCTGAATCGTGTGGCCGGTGAGAAATTCTCTGCCTATAACGTGCCTGAGTTCGAGATGGCCTCCTTCAAGCTGTTGGACGGTGACTCAGTGACCGTTGATACCATTCTCCATCGTTATGAGAATACTGTGACTGTGAAGGGTGCTGTCTATCACCCGGGTCAGTACGATCTGGGCACGGCTACCACAGTTCGTGCGCTGATCGAGAATGCCGGTGGATTGACTGAGGAAGCCTTTGGCGCCCATGCTGTGATCCATCGCATGAAGGCCGACCGCACCTGGCGTGCCATCTCAGTTGATATCGATGGTATCCTCAATGGTACTATTGCCGATATGCCCCTCGAGAACGAGGATGTGCTCACCATTGCTGTTCAGCAGGAAAAGATGAACCAGCGTATTGTTACGATTCTGGGCGAGGTGCAGTTCCCCGGCACGTATGAGTATGCCGAGGATGCCAGTGTTGAGGACCTCATCATTCAGGCCGGTGGCTTGACCGATGGTGCCTCTACTGCCAAGGTCGATGTGTCACGTCGTATCATCGATCCCAAGCGCACCCATGACTCTCGTGAGATTGCCCAGACTTTCAGCTTCTCGCTGCGTGACGGTCTGCTCGTTGGCGAAAAGGACTTTACCCTTCTGCCTTACGATGAGGTGTATGTACGCCGCAGTCCCGGTGTTGTACCTCAGCGCAATGTCATAGTCGACGGCGAGGTGATGTTCGCCGGTACCTATACCCTCTCTCAGAAGAACCAGCGCCTCTCTGAGCTCATCAAGGCAGCCGGTGGTGTTACTAACGAGGCCTATGTGCGTGGTGCCCGTATTGAGCGCCCCTTGAACGAGGACGAAAAATTCCGCCTGAACCGACTGCTCCAGATGTTCGAGATGCAGGGCGGCTCTGGTCTCGATGCCAGCAAGGTCTCTCAGGATACCGTTTACTATGTGGGTATCGAGCTCGACAAGGCCCTGGCTAATCCCGGCAGCGATTATGACGTGATCCTTCGTGAGGGCGATCGCTTGGTAGTGCCCGAGTACTCTGGTACCGTGAAGATCAATGGTAACGTGATGTACCCCAACACCGTGGCTTATACTGCAGGCAAGGGCTATAAGTGGTATGTCAACGAGGCCGGTGGCTATGGCAATGGTGCCAAGCGCTCCAAGGCCTTTATCCTATATCAGAACGGTAAGGTGAGCAAGGCCTCTAAGGGCAAGGTGGAGCCCGGTTGCGAGATTATTATCCCCAACAAGACCCGCTCTGTCAACGACAATATCGGCATGATTGCAAACCTCGGTACCTCTCTCGCTACGATGGTTACGATGATTGCTACAGTCACCAACTTGATCAAGACATTCTAATGGAACAAAAACAAATAGAGCAGCCAAAAAAACTCGCACCGGTTGATTTCGGTGCGATATGGGCTGCTATCCTCAAACACAGGAAGCTCTATTATGTGGTGCTTTCTGTGGCTTTTGTGGTCGCGTTGCTGATAGGTTCCTCCATTCCTAACACCTACGAATGCAAGATCCTCTTAGCGCCAGAGATGGGAGGTGGTAGTGGTTCGGCAGGAACCCTGGGATCGCTCGCCAGTAGTTTCGGTTTCAGCATTGGTGGAGGTAGTGGTGCCAATGGTGATGCCATTACACCATCCTTGTACCCCGAGCTGATGAAGAGCGTAGATTTCAAGACCTCGTTGTTCCCTGTTAAGGTCAAGCGTAAAATGGACAAAGAGGCGATGACCTACTACGACTATCTGAAAAATGATTGGAAAGAACCTTGGTGGAAAGATTTCTTCGGACTCATGGCTCCTCCCAAGATGAAAGATACGCTGGTGAATAATTTTGAATTAACAGGTGAGCAGGCTCGTATTGCTGAACTGGTCAATCAGAATGTTGTTTGCACTCTGGATAAGAAGACCAACCTCATCTCGATCAATGTCACGGCGCAGGATCCTCATATCTCTGCTCAATTGGCTGATTCCGTCAAGACCCGTTTGCAGGATTTTCTGACAGCTTATAAGACCAGTAAAGCCCGTCGTGATTTGGAGTATGCAGAAATGCTCCAACGTCAGGCAAAAAAGGAGTATGAGCGTGCTCGTAGACTTTATGTGGAGTTTATGGATGCCAACCAGAACATGGTGATGTTGACCGCCATGCAGAAGCAGAATGATCTGGAGAACGAGATGCAGTTGCAATATAATAACTATACGGCCGTCAGTGCGCAGGTGATAGCTGCCAAAGCGAAGGTCCAGGAAGTCACACCAGCCTTTACACCCCTGCAGTCTGCGACGGTTCCTCTTGGTCCAGTTGGACCCAGAAAACCTTTGATTTTCTTTGTTATTATCTTTTTTGCTCTTTTGGGCACCACGATCTTTGTCCTTAACAAAGAAAAGCAACTTAAGCCATTGTTAGGTCTATCATGATTTTATCAGTGATTGGACCATTTTTTAGTTTATGATTGATGTTTATGGTCGATACTTTCGGCCACAATTTTTCTGATGTCATCATGGAAAAAACAGAATTGTTATTTAAAAACAAACTGTTAGAAACCTTTGCTGCTTTCGATTCATTTTGCAAGACGCATCATATTCAATATTTTGCTGCCTATGGTACTCTTATTGGTGCAGTAAGACACCATGGTTTGATTCCCTGGGATGACGATATAGATGTGTGGATGTTACCTTCGGATTATGAGAAATTCCGTTCCTATCGGGGTCAGGTAGAAGGTCATTATGATATCATGGATGACAGAGATGAGAATTATTGGCTATTGTCTCTGGCGAAGTTCGTTGATACAGATACAACGCTTTGGGAAACAGAACATTTTCCTTGTGTGACAGGTGTTTATATTGATATCTTTAAACTTGATTTTTGTGATGCCCAGAAAGCTGTAGCCTTGAGGAAAGCGTACGATGATGCCTCTTATCGGCTTACATATGCAATGATGCAACATACGGGTGGCCAGTTTATTCAGTTGCTTAAGCAGGGCCAATTTAGGCAATTTTTTAATTATTTGAAAGATACTTTTTATCATCGTCCGCACTACAAGAAGTATTTGAAAGCCTATAATGATTGTTTGGAAGACATACAACATGCAAGTGGCGAGGCGTTGGTTTCTTTCGATGGATTGTATAGAGAAAAAGAAGTATTTCAAAAAGACTGGTTCAAAGATGTTATTCAGATGTCATTTGAAGACTTAGATATAATGGTTCCAAACGGTTATCATGAGATTCTTACCCAGTTGTATGGTGACTACATGAAAGTTCCACCAGTTGAAAAGCAGGTGTCTCATCATAACCATTATTTCCTTGATCTAACAAGAAGATGGACGATTGGGGAGATCCGGGATTATAAGAAATGCCACAATTGAATCATAATTGATGTCCGAAATCAACGACAATAAACGTATCGCAAAAAACACGATGTTTCTGTACCTACGGATGCTGGTGTTGCTTGTTGTGGGATTATATACTTCCCGCTTAACTCTGGTAGCTTTAGGTGTTTCAGACTATGGCGTTTACAATGTGGTAGGTGGAATTGTATCCATGTTTGTCTTTATCAATTATGCGATGATTAATTCCACCCAGCGATATATTACCATTGAACTGGGGCGTGAAGATTATAAAAGGCTCAATCTGATATTCTCAACGAGTATCAATATACATGCCATCATCTCTCTGATCATCATTCTTTTGTCTGAAACCATTGGCTTATGGTTTTTCTATAACAAAATGAATATCCCTCCCGACAGGATGACTGCAGCCTTTTGGGTTCTTCAGTTTAGTGTTGTTTCATGCTTCGTAACTATTATGAGCGTACCCTATAACGCGCTTATTATAGCAAACGAAAAGATGTCGGCTTTTGCTTATCTGTCATTGATAGATGCTGCTCTTAAATTACTGGTTGTTTATTTGATTATCAATTATAATGGCGACAGGTTGATATTATACGGGCTTCTTATCCTCATCATAACTGTTTTTGATCGAATTTTATATGGGCAGTACTGCAGGAGGAAATTCCCGGAATCGGAATATCATTTTATGATTGATAAGCCACTGATGGTTGAGATGACGAAGTTCGCCAGCTGGAATCTCTTGGGAAATCTCTCATATGTTTGCTATACACAGGGATTAAACCTGTTGCTTAATGTTTTCTTTAATCCGGTAGTCAATGCAGCACGAGGTATCGCAGTACAAATACAATCAGTGGTATCCAATTTCTCGTATAACATTGAGAATGCCATAAAGCCACAAATAACAAAATCCTATGCTCAGGAGGATATGAAGCGTATGCATACTTTAATCTTCTTAAGTGCAAGATTATCCTTTTATGTATTGCTACTTATTTCATTGCCGATTATATTAGAAACAGATACCATCCTGAATTTGTGGTTAGTAGAGGTTCCTGAGCATACAGCCAATTTTGTTCAATTGACCTTGTTGTATCTCTTGTCGGAAACACTTACAAATCCTCTTCTGACAGCAGCCCAGGCAACGGGTGAGATGAGAAACTATCAATTGTCTGTGAGTCTTCTTTGCTTTTTTATCTTACCAATCTCCTATTTGGCATTGTTATTCCTACCTTATCCTGAAATAGTTTTTGTAGTATGCCTTGTTTTTAGTGTTATTACACAATTTGTTAAGTTATGGATTGTAGGTAAGCTTGTTCATCTTTCCATTTTCAACTATTTATGTGAGGTGTTTCTAAGAACAATGATCGTTTTCTTATGTGCTTTCTTACTGACATACCCTGCATTATATGTGTTGGAAGATAATATAATAGGCCTATTAGTTGTATCTCTGTATTGCTGCATTGTGGTGTTTATCATGGTGTATGTTTTGGGAATAAAAAGAGAGGAACGACAGTTTGTCAATAGGAAGTTAATGTTTTATTTGAAACCGTTGCGTTCATGATAAGTCCGACGATATCAGTAGTCATTCCTTTGTATAATAAGGCTCAATATATAGAGAAGACCATTAACTCTGTATTGAATCAGACTTATGATCACTTTGAAATAGTGATAGTAGATGATGGGTCTACAGATGAAAGTGTCAATGTTATCAAGAAAACGTTTGATTCAGATAAGATTCGCCTATTTCAAAAAGAAAACGGAGGTCCTTCCTCAGCCAGGAATAGAGGCGTGTTAGAGTCAAAAGGAGATTGGATTGTATTTTTGGATGCAGATGATATCCTTTTGCCAAATGCTCTTGAATATTTTTCCAATCTTATTCTTAAGGTCGGTAATCATGTTGAATATATTATCTGCAACTATTTCATAAAGACGGATCATGAGATAAAACTGTTTTCCCAAGCGCATATTGACAGAATAGTTTCCAATCCCTTTTATTTGGAGGCTGTTCGCGATTTGTCTGAGAGAGCGGGGTCTGCAGTTATGAAAAGGACCTTGTTGCTAAGTCATCCCTTTAAGGAGTACCTCAGGAGATTTGAAGATGCTGAGTGCCAATATGAGATGATGCGTTCCACAAAGGTGTATTTATCTTCTGTTCCCGTTATGATAACAGATAGAGACGCAACCTCCGCAGCAGGTCCTCGGAAAAATATCAATGAGGATTTTATTGGTTATCTTCAATTTGAAGGGAAGTCATTTTGGGAGCAGATGTCTCTATATCTTTTGGCATTAGAGTGTAAAATCGATTATCCAGAGGAAGCTGGCAGATACGATGAAGTTTATCATAGTCGAAAATATAGAATGGCTTACCTTTATGTTAGGATACGAAGACGTATTTGTAATGCTTTTCGTAGAATGATCCATCATGAAGAAAACTATACTTTAGAAGAACTTTTGTCTCTTAGCTCATATGGTAGATTTAAATGAAAGTAGAATAATTGACCTTCCAAAGATAGAAGATCCACGCGGTAATTTGTCAATTATAGAACAAATTAAGAATGTTCCTTTTGAAATCAAACGGACACATTGGATCTATGATGTGCCTGGAGGTGTTAATAGAGGAGGGCATGCATACAAAGAAACTGAGGAGTTTATCGTGGCATTGTCAGGTAGCTTTGATGTAGAGATTGATAATGGTTTTTCCAAGAAGAACTATTCTCTGAATAGGTCATATTATGGTTTATATGTACCAAAAGGTATGTGGCGAACGATGACAAACTTCTCTACGAATTCGTTGGCATTAGTGCTGTCTTCTACTGAGTATAATCCTCAGGATTATATTATGAACTATGAGGAGTATAAGGCATGGAGGCGAGATATAAATATACTTCCATTATCATCAGAAAACGATACCTCAGTAAAATGTAACAATCCTGGAAATAATCAATTTGCAAGAGAAGGCAGGAGTGTTTTTGATTGTTCTTTGTGTGAACTCAATAAAATGCACGATAAAGAGGGAAATCTGACTTTCATCTATGAGAATGTCCATGTACCTTTCCCTATCAATCGCGTTTTTTATTCGTATGATATCCCAGGAGGCGAAGATCGTGGCGCACATGCTCACAAGAATTGTCACCAGTTTCTGATTGCTGCCAGTGGTAGTTTTGAGGTGGCTCTTGATGATGGAACAAACAAACGAACGGTTGTGCTTAATAGACCTTTCTGGGGGTTGCATGTTCCTCCTGGTATATGGGCTTCAGAGCAGGGTTTCTCTTCTGGTAGCATCTGTTTGGTGTTGGCATCGGAGGGCTATTCTGAAGATGACTATATCAGGAACTATGATGATTATCTGGAATATTTAAAGACAAGAGACAATGGTTAAACTATTGGATCTGCAGGCTATTACGGCCATGCATGCTGATGAGTATAAGGCGGCAGTCAATCGGGTGATTGAATCTGGCTGGTTCCTGCAGGGTAATGAGAATAAACAGTTTGAGGCAAATTATGCCAAATATATAGGAACAAATCATTGTATTGCAGTCGCCAATGGTCTGGATGCATTGAAATTAATTCTTCGTGGTTACAAGGAATTGGGCCTTATGAAGGATGGTGATGAAATCATTGTTCCTGCAAATACTTATATTGCTACCATTCTGGCTATTACTGATAATCATCTTGTTCCTGTTTTGGTAGAGCCCACCTTTGAACATTTGGAGATAGATATCGACCAGATAGAGCAGCATATCACGCCAAAGACTAAAGGTGTTATGATTGTACATCTCTATGGGCGTATTGCGTATAATGATAAGCTTGGTGAGATTTGTAAAAGGCATGGTCTGAAACTGATGGAGGATTGTGCTCAGAGTCATGGATGTGCATGGAAAGGAATAAAAACTGGTGCATTGGGAGATGCTGCAGCTCACTCATTCTATCCAGGAAAAAACCTTGGCGCTTTTGGTGATGCTGGTGCTGTAACCACCGATGATCCAGAACTGGCTTCTGTCATAAGGGCTTTAGCCAATTATGGCAGTCAGAAGAAATATGTGTTTAAGTATGTGGGAATAAATAGCCGTATGGCGGAGACAGATGCTGCAGTTCTTGATGTGAAACTAAAGTACTTGGATGAGAATAATGCAAAACGCCAGCAATTGGCTGCGTATTATTATGAAGAAATTAGTAATCCATTGATTACGTTGCCCCATATAATTCCCGATGAGAATAATGTCTATCATCAGTTCCCCATATTCTGTGAACGTCGTGATGAATTGCAACAGTATCTGACAAATCATGGAATTCAGACATTGATTCATTATCCAATACCTCCTCACAAGCAGGAATGCTATAAGGAATGGAATGAACGCAGTTATCCTATCACGGAAAAGATACATGCTCAGGAATTGTCCATACCGATGAATCAGGTTGTGACAATGGAGGAGGCTAAAGAAGTAGTAGGTGCATTAAATGCATTTAAGTAGAATGACAACGGTTCTGTGTACATTATACAACAGTCTCTATCTTGACAAAGGGCTCGTCTTATATGATTCCTTGTGCAAGTGTGCTAAGGATTTTAAGCTATATGTCCTCTGTATGGATGAGAAGTGTTACGACATTCTTGTGGGGATGAATCAGCAACATCATATTCCCATCCGTCTGTCGGATTTTGAGTATGGTGATGATGAGTTGCTTAAAGCCAAAGAGAATCGTCCTATAGGGGAGTATTGTTGGACTTGTAGCTCGTCTTTGATACGTTTCGTTATCAGTCATTATAATGAACCGGTATGTACCTATATCGATGCAGATATGTACTTTTACCACGACCCTCAAGTCTTGGTAGATGAAATGATCCAAGCTGGTAAGTCTGTCATGGTGACTCCGCATAGATTTCCCAAAGAAGATGAGAAACAGGCCGATACTGTTGGCACCTATTGTGTAGAGTTTAACACGTTCTTGAATAATAACGAAGGCTTAGAGGTCCTTGACTATTGGAGAAACAGATGCCTGGAGTGCTGTAGTAATATTGGTGACGGTATTCATTGGGGAGATCAAAAGTATTTGGAGGAACTAGTGGATAAATATGATTGTGTTCATGTCTGTCAGAATCGAGGAGCCGGTGTGGCTTTGTGGAATATTAAATTATATGCTAAAGGGGATTTGAATGAAGGCATGATGATCAGGGATAAAGAAAGAGATTGTAATATCCCTTTGATCTTTTATCATTATCAGAATGTAACCTATATAACACCAACTATCGTAAGCACTTCTATTGAAAAGGGACGTTTGGATGTTGATTATGCCTTGGTTTACGAATTGTATGATGCTTACCTTAAGAGAATCGCTGAGAAGAAAGAGTATTTGCGAGCAAATTGTCAAATCGATGATTATATAACAGTTCACCCCACATCCAAGGGTCCGGCAGACTCGATTATAAAGAAAGTGATAAAACGAACGTTATTATATAAGTTGCTTTGGCGCCAGTATATATTCCAAAAGTATATGTATTATTTGATAGACTTGAAGAAATCATGATTCTTAAAATTCTGAACATACTTAAGGTGCGCATTCGTCGGATCATTCAGAAATGGAGTAGTAGCATCAACAGAGCGAAGTTTCGTTCTTCTAACATTCAGTTCGGAAAAGAGATGAATGTGATAGGTAAGGTATATCTTGATGTGCATAAGGAATCAACGGTGACGATTGGAGATAACTTTACTTTTCTGAGTGGAATGGGCTTGAATCCCTTGTGTCGCAACCTGCGTGGTAGTATAAGGGTCAGAAGAAATGCGATATTAAAAATTGGAAATCGTGTTGGAATGAGTTCTGCTTGTATCTGGGTAAAGAAACAGATTGAGATCGGAAATAATGTTTTTATTGGTGGGAATGTCATTATGATGGATAATGATGCCCATACTTTGAATTGGCAAATCAGAAGGAGTGATGAAATGGAAGATGGTCTTCCCGTTCATGCGAGTCAAGCTGCATCAGCTCCGATTATTATTGAAGATGATGTCATGATTGGGGCCAATACGATCATATTGAAAGGAACGAGAATTGGTGCCAGGAGTGTCATCGGTGCTGGTAGTGTTGTCACCAAATCAATTCCAGCCGATTGTATTGCTGCAGGAAATCCGTGTAGAGTAATCCGTCAGCTAACAGAGAAAGATTGATTATGAAATTCTCTATCATCACGGTTTCTTATAATTCATCTTCACTTTTAGAAAAGACGATACTGTCAGTTATCAATCAGACATATCGTGATTATGAATATATTATTATAGATGGAGGGAGTACCGATGACACCAAGGTCATCATTGAAAAATACGCTGACTATATTTCATACTGGGTATCAGAGCCAGACAAGGGCATCTATGATGCCATGAATAAAGCCGCTAGAATTGCTAAGGGTGATTGGCTATTCTTCATTAATTGTGATGATCAATTTTATAATAACGCGGTATTAGAAACTGTAGCTCGTTTGATTGTAACGCCCGATACCATTTATTATGGAGATGCTGTCATGCTCCCAGATGGTCATATCCATGGTGGTGCTTTCAGTAAAAAAGGTCTTTGCCGATTAAATATCTGCCATCAAACCATATTCTATCCCAGGATTGTTTTTGAAAAGTATAGTTATAATACCAATTATAAACTATATGCTGATTGGAATTTGAATATCATATGTATGGGGGATAAAACCATCTCTTTTTCATATATGAACGAACTTATTTCATATTATATGTTAGGAGGGGCATCTTATATGCATAATGATTACGCATTTGAAAAAGATTTCTATAAGATCATTAGATGCAATTTTGGCATATCCTATTATATTTATTTATACTACCTTCATTACAAGCTCAAATTCATCAAGCTGTTATTTAAGATGATGGGGAATCATAGTCTTGATAATAATTGGACCATTTATTGATTTTAAAAAGTAGAAGAACGTAATGGAACAATTGTTTGTTAGTGTTATCATCCCCAATTTCAATCATGCTCCATTCCTGGATGAGCGGATTCGCAGCATTCTGAATCAGACGTATCAGAATTTTGAATTGATCATCCTTGATGACTGTTCTACCGACGATGGAGCGAGCCAAGCTGTGATTGAAACATACAGGTCAAACCCTCATGTCAGTCATATTGTCTATAATGATGTGAATAGCGGCTCCACCTTTAAGCAATGGCAGAAAGGTTTTGATCTTGCCAAAGGCGAATTGATATGGATAGCAGAGAGTGATGATAGTTGTTCCCCTAGTTTCCTGGAAACAGTCGTCCAACCATTTGAAAAAGATAGTCAGTGCGTATTGTCCTTTTCAAGATCCATGCGGATGGACGGACAGGGAACCATAAAAGATGTCTATGGTACTCAAAAGTACATGAATGCTTCATTCCTCATAGATGGAAAGCGTTTTATTAATCGATATCTTAAAAAACAGAATATCGTCGTGAATGCCAGCTCTGCAGTTTTTCGTAAGAGAATATTGTCTGGTATCGATCCTCATTATATGACTCTCAGAGGATGTGGCGATTGGCTGTTTTGGATCCATCTGGCTGAGTGTGGGAAAGTTTCTTATGCGCCAGAGAAACTCAATTATTACAGATATCACTCGGACAATACAACCTCTCATAAAGATGCAGATGGTACGAATGATCGGGAGATGCTGGAGATTTTCAATTATCTGCATGCTGGTCATTATTATAGTCGATGGGAATTCCTTGCCATGAAGACTAGTAGATATCTGTGGCGTCTTCGTGAACTCCCCTTCTCTTCTAGAGAAGAGCAAAAACGATTCTTGACAGCATGGAACCTGTCGGGTTTAGAGTTAGTGATGGGTAGACTCTTGCTTTTTTGTACAAACATTAAGGAAGGTATAGCCCATAGAATCAGACTGAGGTGATGAGAGATAATATAACAGGCAAATCAATACTGTTGATAGGTGATCCGTTTTATGGCTATTGTGCTTTTATCAAAGAGCAGTTGCTGTTACTCGGTGCCAAGTCTATTCGTTTTATAGAAGCCCCTTTCTACACCGGCAGTTTTAGGGATGATATCAATCTGTCAACAGTCGTCTCTTGGTTAAAAGACCCGAAGGTTAGAACGCACTGGACCCAGAAACTCCTCAACGAGTTGGGTGATGAAGTCTTTGATACCCTCTTTGTGGTACAAAAGATGCCATTCAAGAAATTTTTTGTGGATGATTTGAAGTCCAGGAATCCACGATTACGGTCGATCCTCTTTTTATGGGATACTTTTCGAACTCAGCAAGCACGATACAAGGATTATTTGCCAAAATTTGATAAGGTATATACCTTTGATAAGGACGATGCCGCTACTTATCATCTGACCTATTTCCCTGACTTCTATATTGAAGAAGAGGCCGTCCCCATCAGTCAGTGTCAATATGATGTGGCATTTGTAGGAACGATGGATGCAGACGACACCAGTTACAGGGGGAAGATCTTGGCAGCCATCAGTGAGTTGTGCCAACAGGAAGGGTTGAACTCCTTTTTCTATTTAAGGTATTATAATTATAATAAGACTGACGGCAGTCTGAAACAACGGCTGAAGAGGTTTAAGTTTAGGCATTATAATCAAGAGGTGGAAAGACTTCAGAAATATGGTTTCATGCACGAATCGGCCCTTCCGTTAAGTGAGTATAACCATATCATGGCCAATACCAAGGCGGTGATCGATATCAGTCATCGTCATCGACAAGGACTGACCATTAATGCCATCACAGCTTTGGCAAATGGTAGGAAACTGATAACCACCAATCAAAGAATCAAGGAAGAATCCTTTTATGATCCTGAGATGATTTGTATCATCGATGAGAAGGCACCAGTTATCGATCCGGCATTTTTACGTAGCCCCTATCGGCTAGTTGATATGTCTTTCCTCCGAATGGATCATTGGCTGAAGCATATCGTTAACGAGCAATAAGATGATTAAGGAAATATATAGAAAGATTACCAAACACAAATGGGAATTAGGCTTTGTTGAGAACTCCCTAAGCGAGGTCCTTCAGGGCGAACCATTACGTGTTCGTTGGGTGAAGCATCACTATACAGATAGGTGGTTTGCCGACCCTTTTATCCTAAACGTATCCGATACAGACATCGTATTGTTGGTAGAGGAATTCTGTTATCAATTGAAGAGAGGGCGTATCGCCAAACTGGTCATCGATAGGGAAACCTGCGAACTAAAACGCATGAAGATTGTGTTGGATCTACCCACACATCTGAGTTTTCCGGCCATTTATAGGGATCATGGGAAGGTGTATATATACCCAGAGAACCATGATAGTGGTGAGTTGAAGCTGTATCTGTATGATGATGCCACGGAAACCTGTCAGTTCGACAGAGTCTTATGTCAAGAACCGTTGACAGACGCAATATATACGAATCTCTTTGGTGAGAAGATAATCTTCTCCACCAAGATACCGACACAAAATGGCGGTGAACTGGACATTTATGCCTACAATGATGCTACTTCGTTATATGAACTCAAGGATAGCTGCCATTTTAATGAGAACATCGCCCGTATGGCAGGTGATTTCTTCGTTGTTCAAAACGATATTTACCGTCCTGCCCAAGAGAGTAACCATAGTTACGGACACGCCGTTTCCATCCAGAAAGTATCCCGCCGGGATTCGCATGTCGCATTTGAAGAATGCGTGAGACTCTATTCTCCCCATCCCGATTTACAGCTTGGCATGCATACCTTTAATGTATTTGGCGGTATGGTGGTAGTGGATGTAAAAGGGTACGTCCATCCAGGTATATCCAGGATATTGTCAAAAGTCAAGAACCTTGTTCGATGAAAATTCTGTTCTTGGTAGATCGCATGTCTGGTGGCGGGGCCGAAAGGTTTACAAGCCTGCTGTCGGATAAGATGGTAAGAGATGGCCATGAGGTGTTACTCATGTCAGACACCTATTTTCCGTCAGTTTACCCACTGAATGAATCTATCAAGGGCTATCCATTATTTCACACACCCAAGGAATCTGGCAGTCTTTTGTGCTTGTTCTACATGTTTCGCCATGTCAGGAAGGTGATGAAAGCAGAAAGGCCAGCGGTTGTGATTGGCGTGATGCCCGTTATGAATTTGGTGGCCATCATGGCTTCGATAGGGCTTGACATCAAGACCATTGTGACTCATCACACCTCCTTTGATCGTCGAGTCGGTATCCATATCAGGTTGATCCAGAATTATGTCTATCGTTTGGCTTCGGCTGTCACCATCCTCACCCAAGCGGATGATAAGATATTAGGAAATCGCCTGCCCCAGAAAGTAGTCATGCCTAATCCCTTGTCATTTCCTTGTATCACCTCAGAAATCAAGGACAGAAAAAAGAATGTGCTCCTTGTAGGGCGCTTAGACGTCTGGGAGTTAAAAGGGTTTGACCTCATGATCAAGATGTGGGCCCGTATAGAGCAACAATTCCCAGATTGGACGTTGGACATCGCAGGAAGCGGTCGCACTTCATCTATGCAGTACTTGGTCGATTATGCAGCATCCTTAGGGGTGAGCGGTCGCGTGAATTTTCTGGGTTTTTGTGATGAGATTGATGCTGTGATGAGGAACAGCAGCATTTTTGCCCTCACATCGCGGGTGGAAGGATTTGGAATGGTACTGATAGAAGCGATGTCTCAGGGATGTGCCAGTATTGCTTTTGATTGTGGTGGCAGACAGAAGGAAATTATTCGCTCTGATGAGGAAGGACTCATCGTGGAAAATCATGATGAGGACGCCTTTATATCAAAGTTGTGCTTGCTCATGGAGGATGAGGAGGTGCGCTCAAAAATCTCCAGGAATGGAATCATAAGAGCGAACTCCTATCATATTGATTTGATTGGAAAGAAGTGGGAAGAACTCCTATCTAGTTTGTAATACTATGTGGCTCGCTTATTGTTTGACATTATATCTGATCATCCTGTCAGTCGTCTATTATACGAACTATGACTTTCCCTCTCCAGAAAGGGGAGAGCTCGTTTGTCATACCTACCGGGATAAAGTGTATATCTTCCTGGTCTTTGCCCCCTTAATCCTGTTCTCCTGTTTAAGGGGAGAGATGATAGGAAGTGATACGCCCAATTATGCCATGTATTATGAACTTATTAGTGGTCATGTGATTACAGGCGGTTTTGGTGTGGCCATTGTAACCAGATTAGAGCCAGGTTTTGTCTTTTTAATAAGAGTATTGTCTTTAATATCACTGTCTCCTCAGATCCTCATCATAACGACCTCTTTGTTTTTTATGTGTTCGTTTGTGAGGTTTATCAGTAAATACTCCATCATGCCCTGGCTAAGCGCCATCATGTTTTTCTCCCTCCATTTTAATGGTTCCATGAATGTCATGAGACAATATGTTGCCATCGGTATCTTACTGTTCTCGTTCGACTATATCCTACAAAACAAGTTTAAGAAGTTCTTGATTCTTGTTTTTTTGGCTGTGATGTTTCATTATACCTCGATTGTCTTTTTGGGTGCCTATTTCCTTCGAAATATGAAAGTGAGTAGTGCTCTCCTGAAGAAAGTATTGGGTTTGATGCCAGTCGCCGTCGTATTGTCATATGTCCTCCTTCGTATTGTGTTGGGTGTCTTCCATGCTTATGGGCTGTATGATTATTATGATGACCAAAATGAACACATCGCAGGTGGTGCCAAACTGGCCACTGTGATAGAACTGTTACTGGCTTTATTAGTCATCTTCATCTCCAATCATGCATGGGGCATATTACGTCAGGATACAAGTGCTAATTTAGGACCGGTCAACAACATTTTATTCCTTTTCAGCCTGGTTGGACTTGGCATGATTGCCATTTCCTTCCCATTTAATCTGTTAAGTCGTCTGGGCACTTTCTTTTTGATTTTCAATTGCGTATTACTGCCCAATGCAGTCTATGAGATGTCAAAGCAGAGGAATGTAAGGTTTTTGTGCATTTTCCTGTGCGTGTTGTATTGCTCATACTATTTGGTCGTGAATACCATCAGACCGGAATGGTCGAGTATTTATCCCTATAGTTTCTATTAAATAAATAGGGACCGCTGTTTCAATGAAGCTATTATATATTTCACATTTAAGTACCAACATTGCTGCAGGGTTAAACTGGAGCGTCCCTATGAGTGTGAAGGCCCAGCAAGCGTATGATGAGGTGTTATGGGTCAATACTACCAATGTAGAGATGTCGCATTGGAAGGAGGTGAAATCATTCCATAACCTGGCAGAATATGGCGAACGATTGACGCTCCAGATCTTACCAGAGTCGTTCTCGCATCCTGATTTGGTAGTTTTTGAAGGACTGTACTTTAAGGAGTATGTGACATTTTCCAAAGAATTGAAGCAAGCGTCTATTCCCTATATCATTGTACCGCGTAGCTCATTGACCTATCAGGCCCTACATAATCACGCAAGAATCAAGAAATGGTTTGCCCATAAGCTGATGTTTGATCGGTTTATTAAGAACACTTGGCGCATACAATACCTGACCCAGAAAGAAGCAGGTGATTCTGCAAAATATAAAGGCATCCCTTACTATATCCTGCCCAATGGGGTGAATCTCCCAGAGTCATTGAAGATGTCTTTCTCTTCAGACGGGATTCATGCCGTTTTTATCGGCAGGTTGGATATGTACCAAAAAGGCCTGGACCTGCTGCTGCAGGCGATGGAACAGTGTCAGGATCCATTAAGGAAGGCTCATTTCTCACTATCTATCTATGGTCCACAAAGATATGACCACGTCCTCATCAAACAGTGGATTACTGATTATGGGATAGCAGATATTGTCCAAGTCTGTGACGAGATTACTGGGGAAGAGAAGAAACAGGTCCTGTTACAATCAGATTTGTTTGTGCTGACCTCGAGGTTCGAAGGTCATCCCATGGGTCTTTTGGAAGCGCTTTCTTATGGACTGCCCTGTATGGTGACGCCAGGGTCCAATATGTTTGATGAAGTTATAAACCATGATGCCGGATGGACCTGTGAAGAAGAGGTTGAGAGTATGAAGAATACGCTGATGGCTATCATTTCTCAGACTGCATCTTTCCCTGAAAAGGGAACTCATGCCCGAGAGCTCTCTAAAGCCTATAATTGGGACACCATCGCTCAACGTTTCCATACAGAGGTGTTGTCTGCATTACAAAAGTAATTGGTTATGATATGAATTTCTCAGTACTGTTATCAGTCTATAAAAATGATGATGCGGTGGCTTTTCAGACTGCCTTAGCATCTATTTCAACCCTTCAGACGGTCAAACCATCTGAGATTGTGCTTGTGGTTGACGGTCCTGTACCAGAGGCTGTCGACAAGGTGATCTCAGGTGTGACGTCTGAATCCCCTGATTTGTATAAGATCGTCAGGTTTGAACAGAATCAAGGCCTTGGCATTGCCTTGCAGAAAGGACTGGAGGTTGTCACCAACGATATCGTGATGCGTATGGATAGTGACGATGTTGCAGAATCTACCAGATTCGAGAAACAGCTGAGTTTTATGGAAACGCATCCTGATGTGGCGTTATGTGGTGGACAGATTGAGGAATTCATGGATGATGAAAGCCATGTCGTCGGCAAACGAACCGTACCTTGTACAAATGAGGGTATCTACCAATATGCGAACCTGCGCTGTCCTTTTAACCACATGACTGTGGCATTCAGACGTTCCAAAGTCCTTGAGGCGGGCAATTATCAGCCTTGGTATTGGAATGAAGACTATTATTTATGGATTCGTATGATGATGGACGGGTGCCAGTTCGCCAACCTCCCCGACACGCTGGTTCATGTACGTGTAGGAAAAGATATGTATGCGCGGCGAGGCGGCATGAGGTATTTTAAGAGTGAGGCCAAACTGCAGCAATATATGTGGAGACATGGACTTACCTCCTTCCCCCGCTTCGCTTTCAATGTGATAGTCCGCTTATGTGTTCAGGTGTTGATACCTAACAGGCTAAGAAGTTTCTTATATCAGAAGTTATTTAGAAGATAAATGGATACGTTAAGACATTTACAATTGGTCATCCTTTCCATCATGAAAGATGTGGATGCCCTTTGTAAGAAAAACCATATTGAATACTATCTGTTAGGCGGATCGGCTATTGGGGCTGTACGACATCAAGGTTTCATCCCTTGGGATGACGATCTGGATATTATGATGACCCCTTCCAATTATCAAAGGTTTATCGAGGTATGCAGATCTCAGCTCAATCCAGAAAAGTATTACCTTCAGGTTGGCCTGGAGGATTGGCCGCTCAACTTTACCAAAGTACGATTATTGGGCACTAAACTCGAAGAACACGAGGGCTATTCAAACCAAGAGGGTGGTTCTGGCATATATTTGGATGTGTTTAAACTGGAAAACGCGCCATCCAACAGACTCTCACAGATCTATCAGTATGTACTGGCCAAATATTTTTTATGTTATCAACTGTCAGAACGAACTTTTAAAAGTGCGAGCCTGAAGAAGAAATGCATGATGATACTTTCTCTTCCCCTCAAGAACAAGTGGCTGAGGCATCTGGTGAAGCGCCAGATAGAGAAGTATGGAGATGATACGGACTATTATGGTTCCTTTTATTTCAGAACCCGTCTGAAGAATGCTTTTACGCGAAAGGATGTGATGGGAACTCCCCTTTACAAGCCCTTTGAGGATATAGAACTCCCGATCCCGGAAAAATACGATGCGTATTTAAGCCAGATGTTTGGGGATTACATGACGCCCCCACCAGTAGAGCAACAGGTGGGATTACATTTAATTGATGTGGATTTTGGTGATTATTAATGGATATTCAAATAGATTAGATGAAAGCTTTAATATTGAATAGTGGCTTGGGCCACAGAATGGGTGTTATTACCAAGGAGCACCCCAAATGTATGACCGAGATTTCGGCTCATAATACTATTTTGAGTCGACAACTCCGACAACTGGTAAGTTTTGGTATAGAGGAAGTGGTGATGACCACTGGTTATTACGATCAGGTGCTCGTGGATTATTGTAATAAACTGCATCTGCCCCTGAAGTTTACGTTTGTCAACAACCCGTTGTACGACCAGACCAACTATATCTACAGCATCTATTGCGCCAAGGAACAGCTGAAGGATGACGATATTGTCCTGATGCATGGCGACCTGGTGTTTGAGAATCTGGTGATGGAAGCCGTGATTAACAGCGAGGTCAGTTGTATGGCTGTCAGTAGTACGCTGCCCTTGCCGGAGAAAGATTTTAAGGCAGTCATTCAGGATGGTCAGATCAAGAAGGTAGGCATCGAGTTTTTCGATGATGCCATGGCTGCTCAGCCATTATACAAGATTCTCAAGGAAGATTGGCTCATTTGGTTGGCAAATATTGAGCAATTCTGCGAGGCCGACAATCGTAAGTGTTATGCGGAGAATGCTTTCAACGAGGTGAGCGATCAGTGTAAGATCTATCCTTGCGATGTCAAGGATATGCTCTGTGCCGAAATAGACACCCCCGTGGACTTAGAGGTTGTCAGCAAGAAACTTGCAGAGGTCAATGAGCGCACGGTTTATATGTGTTTCTCGACGGAGTATATCCATTCTGGCCATGTGGCTATCATCAATAAGGCTCGCCGTTTGGGAAGATTAATCATCGGTATCCTCAGCGATGAGGCCGTCGCCAGTTTTAAGCGCTATCCGCTCATTCCTTATGAAGAGCGCAAGGCGCTGTTCGAGAATCTGGCAGGCGTAGAGCGTGTGGTAGAACAAAAAACACTGTCTTACAAGGAGAACCTCGAAACCTTGAAACCCGATTATGTGGTACATGGCGATGACTGGAAAGAAGGTTTCCAGAAGCCTATCCGTCAAGAAGTCTGTGATGTATTGGCAGAGTATGGTGGCCAATTAGTAGAATATCCTTATAGTAACGACCCTAAATACAAGGAAATAGATGCCAACCATCGCTCTGAGGCCTCGATGCCTGACATCCGCCGAGGCAGACTCCGTAAGCTCATCAACATGAAGGGGTTGGTAACAGCTATGGAGGCCCATAGTGGTATCACCGGTTTGATTGTGGAGAATACCAAGGTGCTCCAGGATGGCAAAACCTATCAGTTTGACGCTATGTGGGTCAGCTCGCTTTGCGACTCAACTGCTAAGGGTAAACCCGATATCGAACTGGTGGATATGACCTCTCGCTTCCGCACCATCGATGATATTATGGAGGTGACCACCAAACCTATCATCTTTGATGGTGATACAGGTGGTTTGACGGAACACTTTGTTTATACCGTCCGCTCTTTGGAACGTATGGGTGTGAGCATGGTGATTATTGAGGATAAGACAGGACTCAAGAAGAACAGCCTCTTTGGTACCGAAGTAAAGCAGACCCAGGCCAGCATTCCTGACTTCTGCGAGAAGATCAAGGCGGGTAAGAAGGCCCAAAAGACCAAGGAGTTTATGATCTGTGCCCGTATTGAGAGCCTGATACTGGAACAAGGCATGGATGATGCCTTGAATCGTGCCTTTGCCTTCAGTGAGGCTGGTGCTGATGCCATCATGATTCACAGCCGCAAGAAGGATCCTGCTGAAATCTTTGAGTTTGTTCAGAAGTTCCGTGAGAAGAACAGCACTACTCCTATTGTGGTTGTTCCTACCTCATTCAACACGGTGACAGAGGCAGAATTCAAGGAGCGCGGTGTCAATGTGGTGATCTATGCCAACCAACTCACTCGTACAGGCTTCCCCGCTATGCAGGATGCAGCCCGTACCATCCTTGAGAACCATCGCGCTAAGGAGTGTGATGATAAGTGCATGTCTATTAAAGAAATTATAACGCTTATACCGGAACAATGATACGCCCTGAATATTTTATTGAGAAACTGAGAGAGAATGGGATTGACTGCTTTGCAGGCGTACCTGATAGTCTCTTGAAGAATATATGTGCCTATATCACAGACCACTGTGATGCACAACATAATATCATTACCGCCAACGAAGGTGCTGCTGTAGGACTGGCTGCAGGCCATTACCTGGCTACAGGTAAGCCTGCCTGTGTCTATATGCAGAACAGTGGTGAGGGTAATATCATCAACCCCCTGGCCTCACTCACGGATCCAGAAGTCTATAACATCCCAGTTCTTCTGTTGATAGGTTGGCGTGGGCGCCCAGGCGTTCACGATGAACCCCAACATGTAAAGCAGGGCAAGGTGACTACTGGCTTACTGAACACGATGGGTATCAACTTCGATGTGTTGAGCAAGGACGAGGAGAAGACTGAAAAGCAGATTCAGAAAGCCATTGAAGCCCTGAATCGCAAAGAGGTCTATGCCTTAGTCATTGAGAAGGATACCTTTGAGGACTACAAACTTCAGAATGTAGAGAAGAACGACCTTACGATGTCTCGTGAAGAGGCCATCCAAACCGTTGCAGCAGCTCTTGGAGAAAAGGATGCCATTGTCAGCACCACGGGTATGATCAGTCGTGAACTCTTTGAGTATCGTACTCAGATGAATCAAGGTCATGAGCGTGATTTCCTGACGGTAGGCTCCATGGGCCATGCCTCTCAGATAGCTTTGGGTATTGCCATGGAAAAGACGGATCGCAAAGTATGGTGTTTTGATGGCGATGGTGCTGCTATTATGCACATGGGTTCTATGGCGATTGTAGCTCAAAAGGCTCCCAAGAATTATATCCATGTCGTCTTCAACAATGGTGCCCATGATTCTGTTGGTGGTCAGCCAACAGTTGGTCTTCATATCGACCTTCCTCGCATCGCCCGCGCCGTTGGCTATCCTCATACCTACAGCGTTTCTAATAAGGAAGATCTTCAGGAAATCTTAAATGAAATCCAGAAGCAGGAAGGCTTAACCCTTTTGGAAATCAAAGTCAAAAAAGGAAACCGCAAAGATCTCGGCCGCCCCACCACCACCCCCATCGAAAACAAAGAGGCCCTCATGGACTTCCTAAAAAAATAGTATTACCGCGCAGCAGATAAAAACCATGGCTCGCCATAAATAATCAAAATCGACCTTTGATGGTCGATTTTACCTTGGTGTAAATTTGTAAAATTGCGGTTTTCCCAATTTTACAATTAAGCCCCTTGACAATGATTGGCGAGGGGTTTGGGGAGTGGTTCGAAGCCCTCCTTAGGACAAGGAGGGTTGGGTGGTTATGACCCAGCAGGGGAACCCTGCATAAAAGCCGCCCCTTGATAATGGGCTCTAAATCTCTGCGCCAGAGAAAGAACGTATGGAACAAATAATATTTAATGGAATAAATCATCTTTCAGAGGTGCTGGAAGGATCTTCCAAGATCCTACTGGTCTGCGACTCAAGCTTCCCTTATCTTAATATAAAGGAGTCTATAGAGGGAATTAACATTCCCTTTGTAAAGTTCTCCGACTTTACACCAAACCCTTTGTATGACCAGGTTTGTAAAGGCATAGCCTTGCTACAAGCCTCGAATTGCGACGCCATTCTGGCTGTAGGCGGAGGCAGTGCCATTGACGTTGCTAAATGCATTAAATTAGCAGTTTTGGCCAAAGAAGGCAATAACGCTATTATTCCCCCGTTGGTTAATACCAGAGTAGCATGCGATGGCACCAAACTGCCATTGATTGCTATTCCAACCACCGCCGGTACAGGTAGCGAGTCTACCCATAATGCTGTGATGTATTACGAGGGCGCCAAGCAGACCGTGACGAATGATGGTATACTCCCTGACTACGCCATTCTGGAGCCATCAGTCTTGAAAACGCTTCCTTTGTATCAGAAGAAGTGTACGATGATGGATGCCCTCTGTCAGGGCATTGAGTCTTGGTGGAGTGTTAATTCTACCGAAGAGAGTTATGAGTATAGTCGCAAATGTATAGAACTCATCATGGCCAACTGGCGTAAGTATATCTTTGACAACGACGACGAAGCAGCCGCTAAGATTATGCTGGGTGCCAACTATGGTGGCAAAGCCATTAATATCACCGCCACCACAGCCGCCCACGCCATGAGCTATAAGATTACATCGCTTTATGGACTGCCCCATGGTCATGCTGTAGCAGTTTGCTTGCCAGAGATATGGCAGTATATGTTAGACCATCCAGAGAAATGCATCGATTCCAGAGGGGCTGATTATCTTTCAGGTGTATTCTCAGATATCTCCCAATCGATGGGATGTCAGAATGCAACTGAAGCCATCGCACTTTTCCGTCAGATGATGAAAGATATGGATCTGGACAACCCTGTCTCAGAAAACTATTCCACTGACATTTCCATCCTCTCTTCATCTGTTAATCCTGTCCGACTCAAGAACAATCCGGTTGCATTGGATTTAGAAACCATCAGTTTGCTTTATAGAAAGATCATCAAATAGTGATTATGGAAAGTGGTAAGAGGAATCATATAGTGCTGGTGTCTAAAGATGCCACGTTGCCCGAATATTATGGGCCTTATAATAGTCATTATACCAAGACCCCAAATATTGATGAACTGGCAGCGAAGGGTACGGTCTTCAATCAGCACTATACAGCAGCCCCGTCGACGGCCATGGCCTTCTATGCCATGTTTACTGGGAAATATCCTTATGAATCAGGCAATACCATCTATGTCGAGGTAGAGCCATACAAGGGTGAAACCCTGTTTGATCTCCTTTATGATCAGGGCTATGAGTGTCATTTGTTGTGGAGTAGCAATTATATCACAAAAGCGGATAAGTACTCCAAATGCACAGGTCGGCACACGATCCACCATGAGTCCTTGAAGTTTAACCAGTCGTGTGGCCACAATGCCGTCTACCACAAGGAGAACCGCCAACGGAATGAGGAACTGGTGAAGGAGAAGTTTGATGCTATCATCAAGGAGATAGATACGATTGACTATCAAAACAAGGACATCTTCCTGTGGATACACATGCCGCATTGTATCCAGGGGCGCATCTCTTATGGTGATGACATCGACATCTTCGACAACCTGATTGGTGAGCTCAGAAAGAGATTTGGCGACGAGAGCTTATTTATTACCGCCGATCATGCCCACATGAACGGACACAACCATAAGGTGGGCTATGGATTCGACGTCGATGCCCGTGTAACAAGGATCCCCTTGATTGCACCGAGGATAGAAGGCAGAAAGACGGTTGACTTTGTGACCTCCAATGTCCAGTTGTCGGACATCATCTTAAACCGCAGGATTCAGAAGCTCCCATATGTGGTCATTGACTGTGCCTATTACTGTCAGTGGAGGAGAAAAACGGCTATAGTGAAAGATAATTATTACTATATCTTCACCAAGAAAAACAAGCGGGAGGAACTATATGATATAGAATTGGATCCCCATCAAGATATCAATCTGATGGAACCCCTTTTGTGGAACGATTTTGACCGAGGCTGTAAGACTGACATCCGACAGGTGGTGTTATATCCTTATTGGGACCAGATACCTCAGGTGGCTGAAGAGATGAGAGCTATTATCAAGTCTTTCTGGCAGGTAGGTCCCTGGTGGTATGAATTGAAAGAGAAAGTCAAGCAACAGCAATACATCAGATACCTGCTGTTTATTCGTGATTTCTTTAAGAAAAGGAACGCGTAAGACAATGACCTTTGGAGTAGGGAATAACAGCAATATTGGCAGGTTGGCCAAGAACTCCATCTATATGTATATGAGGATGGTGGTGGTCATGCTGGTGTCCCTATATACTTCCCGCATTATCCTGCAGAATCTGGGTATAGAGGATTTTGGTATTTATAATGTGGTGGGTAGTATAGTGGTGATGTTCAATTCTTTGAAGTTTATTTTTACTTCCTCTACGCAAAGATACATCAACTATGAGTTGGGAAAAGGAAATCAGAATGCTTTGAATTTGGTATTTAACCTGAGTTTGAAGATAAACCTGTTGATAGGAGTGGTGTTCTTTATCTTAGTAGAAATTGTAGGTCTTTGGTTTATCAATACCCATATCAACGTACCCGAAGAAAGGTTTTTTGCTGCCCAGTTTGTCTTTCAGGTATCTGTGATCTCCGCCATATTCAGTCTGATGATGACCAGTTTTGAGGCACTTATCATTGCGCATGAACACATGGGCTTTTATGCCGGGTTGTCAGTGGCCGATGTTTTGCTCAAACTGGCGATTGCCTTTTCTTTGCCTTTGTTCCCTCATGACCGATTGATCACTTATGCGCTATTGTTATTATGCGCATCGGTTGTCTTGGGGGGCATCAAATGGCTGTATTGTAGGCAGCGCTATGACGAGGTTGTCTTTAGGAATGTATGGGATAGGAAACTCTTTCGTGAGATGACTGCATTTGCGGGCTGGAATTTCTTCGGCAATACGGCATTTGCCCTGACCAATAACGGTATCAATATGGTGTTGAACGTGTTTGGTGGCCCCGTCGTAAATGCTTCCAGAGGAATTGCTTTTCAGGTGAACTACGCCTTACAGCAATTACAGAAGAACCTGTCAATCGTCGTTGAGCCTTTTGCCATCAAGACATACGCTGAAGGAAATATGAAAAAGTCCTTTGATGTGTTGTATATCACCTCGAAAGTGTATTTTCTGATTCAGTTGCTGGTAGTCATCATCCTTTCTTTCTTCACTAAAGAGATTATTACATGGTGGTTGGGAGAGGTCCCTCCATATGTAATATCTTTCCTCATCTTCTTGTTATGGTATTCACTAGTCAGGGCTTTACACAACCCCATTGACACCCTATTTTATTCGGTGGGCGACATGAAATATTACCAGTTGTTTGAGGGCATATTCTTGCCGACACCACTGATTATTTCTTCTTTCCTTCTGAAATACGGCTTCCCTTTTTACTCGGTGTTTCTTTTACAGCTCATCGTCGAGGCTATCAATCTCATTTGTGTCTCTGTGATAGCAAAACATGTGTGTGAACTCAATCTGGTACGGTATGTCAGGAGTGTGTTTATCCCTTGTATGATGTCGTTCTTGTTGTATTTGGCGCCTTTTTGTTACGTATTCTTCTATGCAGATGCCTGGTTGCCGAAAGTTGTTCTTATGTTCTGCACTACAGTCATGGTATTGGTTACCATGTATGTTATAGGCTTTAATCAGCAAGAGAGGCAGATTGTAAGAAATATGGTGCGAATCGTATTCAGGGCGCTCAAATAATAAACATAAATGAAGATTGCGATAATAGTTCACAATTTGGCATACGGAGGTGCAGAACGTGTAGCTACCATGTGGGCGAAAGGCTTTGTTTCACAAGGATACAAAGTTGTTGTGATGATTTATGATGAATCATCTCCCCATACATACAGCCTGCCGGATGATGTTAAACTTGTTAGCATGGCATCACATGTCAAGAATCGTATCGGAAGAATCATACAACGAGGCTGGCAACTTAGAAATCAACTTAAGAAGGAAAAGCCTGATGTCGTCATTGATGTGATACCTGCCTATTGGAAGCGCATGTCGATGATTGGATTGAATTGTTACAAAGTATCAACAGAACATAATACATTTGAGCGTCCTCAAAATGCAGAAAAAAAAGCAAAAAAGTTGCAGAAAATTTATCTTAATCGTTTATACGACCATGTTACAGTTTTAACTCAAGCTGATAAGAAAGTAGTTGGAAACCAATTGAAACATGTTACTGTTTTGCCAAATCCACTTGCTCTTGAACCGATAGGGGAGAATATAGAGAAAAAGAATATTGTATTGGCTGTAGGTTGTATAGATGGATGGTATGAGAAAGGATTTGATGTGCTTGTTAAAGCATGGGCCAAAGTGATTCCGACATCAGAAGATTGGGAGTTATGCATTGTTGGTGATAGTAAAGGGGAAGGATTTAATTATCTGAAGAGTCTTTGCAAAGAATTGAATATTCAGTCATCCGTTCGATTTTCTGGTTTTACAGACAATATACAACCATATTATCAATCGGCATCCATATTTGTACTGAGTAGTCGCTATGAAGGATTCGGCTTGGTGCTCATTGAAGCCATGAGTCAGGGATGCGCATGTGTAGCTTGTGACTATAAAGGAAGACAAAGAGAAATCATACGAAACGATGAAGAGGGCATTATCTGCAAACCAGATAGCGTAGATGATTTGGCTGTAGCGATCAAAAGCCTGATTAGCAATAGTAGGCAACTCAAAAGTATGAGAGAAAAATCTGTTATGAGATCCAAAGATTTTGTTCTTGATATAATCATGCAGAAATGGGAGGATATATTGAAACCCATCAGACAAAACCAAAACTGAAATATGAAGCATCGTATTGTTAATACCTTTATTCAAGCGGATATGCGCAGATATGGCCATCGGAGAGGAGTGGTTCTGGACTTCTTGAAATACTTGCGCAAAGCACATTTCTGCAATAATAGGTTCTGGATGCTATACTATAAATGGAGATTAAGAAGATACAGACTTAAATATGGACTGGAAATAATGCCAGAGTGTGAGATCGGGAAAGGTTTATATCTTGGGCATGCTTTCAATATTACCATCAATAAGGATGTCATTATCGGTGAGAACTGTAATATTCACAAAGGTGTTGTGATAGGAAAAGAGAACCGAGGCAAACGAAAGGGATGCCCTACCATTGGAAACAATGTTTGGATAGGTATTAATTCTGCCATTGTCGGTGATATTGTTATTGGAGATGACGTTCTTATAGCACCCTGCAGTTTTGTTAATTGCGATGTCCCAAGTCACTCAGTAGTATTTGGAAATCCGTGTGTCATTAAGCATCGAGATAATGCCACTGAGGGATATATCAATCATGTAGGAGATAATTTGTGAAAAAAATCCTTTGTCTGATAGATGCACTTGGCATGGGAGGGGCGGAGCGGCAGATGATAGGTCTGGCTCTGCTGTTGAAACAGCGAGGGTATCGAGTGACTCTGCTTACTTATTACGCCCATAACTCTTATGTGGAATTGGTGCAGGGTTATGGGCTTCGTTCGAAGACGTTGCAGGTGAAGCCCTCGCCTCTTTCGAAACTGATGGCCGTCCGAGGCCATATTATGGAGGAAGGCGGCTACGACTGTGTGATAGCTTATAAGACAGGCCCCAATATCATAAGCTGCCTGTTGCGACTGATGGGCATGAAGTTCCAGCTCATCGTGAGCGAGCGGAACACGACGCAGCACATTCGCAGGAAGGAAAAGATACAGTTTCGGCTATACCGCATGGCAGACTATGTGGTAGCGAACTCACAGTCACAGGCCAACTTCATTGCAGAGCATTTCCCCTGGCTGAAACAGAAGACCATTGTCATCACCAACTTCACCGATACAAACCATTTTGCAGCCAACTATACGGAGAAGGGTTCTATGGTGAAAATCCTGACTACGGCCAGAGTAGCCAAGCAGAAAAATGTCCTTCGCTACTTAGATGCCGTCGATCTGCTTCGGAAGCGCGGGGTTAAAAATATACATTTCGATTGGTATGGTGATGTGCAGACGGGCGAGGAAACCTATGGTGAGGAAGTGTTTAATAAAGTGAAGAAGATGCAGTTGGAAGATATCATAAGCTTCCATCCTGCCACCCCGAAGATACTGGAACATTATCAACAATGTGACATTTTCTGTCTGCCTAGTAACTATGAGGGATTTCCTAATGTGGTCTGTGAGGCCATGAGTTGTGGAAAACCCATCCTGTGCAGTAGGGTGTGTGACAATCCCTATATTATCAGGGAGGATGAGAATGCCCTGATGTTCGATAATACCAACATGGAGGATATGGCAGACAAGATAAAGGCTATGTGCGAGAAGTCACAGGAAGAACTGAGTCGTTGGGGACATCGCAGCCGTGAAATAGCAGAGTCGCTTTTCTCGATGGATGCTTTTGTAGGGAAATACATCAAACTGATAGAGAATTCTTAATCCCCAGTATAGAATATGCCAGAGAAAATTAAAATATTGATGGTGCTGGGAAATACGAGCATGGAAGGGGCGCAGGCGTTTGTTCTGAACCTGATTAAGAACCTCGACCTAAACAGATTTCAGGTTGACCTGGCTGTAAATACAGAGAAACCAAACGGTATAGGTGAAGCAGTCCGCTCGCTTGGATGTCATATCTATATACTACCGTATTTCAAAGTATATAATTATCCAAGCTACGTAAAAGCATGGCATCATTTCTTTAGAACTCATCCTTATGATATCGTCCATGCCCACTCAACCAATTCAGCTTCAGTGTATTTGCGAATCGCCAAGAAATATGGTTGCGCAACAATTGCTCATAGCCATAGTGCGGGCTATAGAGGCAATGTCATACAAAGGTGGGTGAAGAAATATTATGCACACAAAGTGAAGGGAGTGGCTGACTATTGGTTTGCCTGCTCTGATAAGGCAGCAGAACGTCTATATGGAAAAGAATATTGGAAAAACAATAATTATTACGACATCCCCAATGCCATCAATGTGGAGAACTATCTGTTTTCAAAGGAAAAGGCTCAAACTATTCGGAAGGAGTTGGGGGTAAAAGATGACGAATTATTGTGCGGTCATATAGGTTCTTTTTCTGAACCTAAGAACCATCATTTTCTTATGGAAATATTCCATGAAGTGAAGAAAATGAATACAAAAGCCCGCTTTATATGCTGTGGTACTGGAGCTTTAATGCCTTCCGTAAAGAAAAAGGCAGAACAGCTGGGCATCATCGATAGGGTACTATTTCCTGGTGTAGTGATGAATGCGAATGAGTACTTGATGGCAATGGATGTGTTGGTGTTCCCATCAATCTTTGAAGGTTTCCCAATGTCTGTTATCGAAGCCCAGGCCTCAGGTCTTTCTATTGTGATGAGTGATGTTATAACAAAAGAAGTAGATATGACAGATTTGATACATCGTCATTCATTGAATGATAATCCTTCAGAATGGGCAAGAACTATTAATGGGCTAAAATCTGTTGAAAGAGAGATATATAACAAGATTATTGCTGAATCAAAATACAATATGAGATCGAGTATAAAACTTATATCCTCACTATATCGGGGGTTGGTTGGATGAAACTCTATATCGTTGTCAATGTCGACTGGTTTTTCCTGTCGCATCGGTTGCCGGTAGCCTTAGTCGCCCAGAAGGCGGGTTTGGATGTGACCATTGTGACTGCCGACACCGGCAGGTTGAAGGATATTAAGGCAGCAGGGCTTCAGGCTGTTAATCTGCCGATGTCAAGGTCGGGTATGAATCTCTTGCAGGAACTCCGGACTTGTTGGTTCCTCTATAGACTCTACCGGCTTCATCAACCAGACGTGGTTCATCATGTGGGCATCAAGACCATCCTCTGGGGAACGTTGGCAGCCAAGTTTGCCAAGGTACATGGCGTGGTGAATGCCATCAGTGGATTGGGTGGTTTCTTTGCAGAAGAAAATCGGTCATTGCTGTCTAAGGTGCTCCCTGCGGTACTCCGTTTCTCGCATCACAGAGATCATCTGTTGGTCATCTTTCAAAACCAAGAGGACCGACAGCTGTATTTGAACCACCGTATCATTACCGAGACTCAGGATCGCATGATCAAGGGCTCAGGTGTAGATTTAACAGAATATGGTTATACCCCGGAACCCCATGAAGGTAAAATCGTGGTCCTGCTGACCGCCAGAATGATTGTGGAAAAGGGCGTTTTTGTGTTGACAGATGCTGCAGAAAGACTCAGAGGCGCGTATGAAGATCGGTTGGAGTTCTGGATTGCAGGCGGATTGGACGACCATCCTGGCGCTATTACTCAAGCCCAACTTGAGGCTGCCTGCGATGGCCATTATATCCAATGGTTGGGTAGGAGAGAGGATGTCAAGACGTTACTGCAGCAGTGCCATATCTTTGCCTTCCCCAGTTATTATATGGAGGGTCTGCCTAAATCTCTGATTGAGGCCTGTGCCATTGGCCGCCCGATCGTGACCACCGATAATATTGGTTGCCGCGACGTGGTATCCGATGGTGTCAATGGCTATCTAATACCTGTCAAAGACAGTCGGGCACTGGCTGAGAAAATCAAAATACTGGTGGATCATCCGAACTTAAGATACAAGATGGGCATGTCATCCAGAAAGGTTGCAGAGGAGAATTTCTCAATTGAAACCGTTATCAAACATCATCTGGCTATCTATCAAGAATTAGCATCATGAGGATATTGATGACGGGTAGCCATGGGTTCGTGGGTACGAATCTGATTCAGAGCCTTTCTAGTGAACACGAAATCATCCGCTGGGATGTACGACAAGATCTGCCTTTGCCAGAGGTTGATGCTGTGATTCATCTGGCTGGTAAGGCTCATGATACCCAACATACGACTGAGGCGGAAGAATATTTCCGTGTGAATACCGAGCTGACGAAGAAGATCTACAATCGGTTTTTGGAATCAACGGCCAAAAAGTTCATCTTCTTCAGCTCCATCAAAGCACAGGATGGTGATACACCGTATGCGCAGAGTAAAAGGGCGGCGGAAGAGTATCTAATTAAAAATTTAGAATTAAGAGAAAAAAAAGAGGCTCTAATTCTTCGGCCTTGTATGATTTATGGGAAGGGGATGAAAGGGAACCTGCCCCTGCTGTTAAAAGTTATGAAGACCGGTATTCCCTGGCCATTGGCAGCCTTTGAGAATCAGCGCAGTTACGCCTCGATAGATAATGTTAGCTTTATCGTCAGCGCGTTATTGACCAAGTACGTTGAAAGTGGCATCTATAACGTATGCGATGATGAGACCGTGTCGACGAATGAATTGATAAGGATTATCTGTGACAGTCTGGGAAAACCTGCCAGATTATGGCGCATCCCCCGCTGCATGATGTTCTTCTGTGCAAAGGTCGGGGATTTCCTGCATCTACCATTGAACAGTGAACGGCTGGATAAACTAACAGAGAACTATGTGGTTGACAATGCGCCCTTGAAACAAGTTCTGGGCATTACCAATATGCCTGTCAGAGCTGTAAAAGGGCTGAAATCAACTATTCAAAATATGATAGCAAATACACAAAGGCTGATGGTAGTATTAGTCATCTGCTTGATGTGTGCTAACGTAAGTGCCAATGACGATCCGAAACTTGATGGGAGCGTTATGAGCTCTGCCGAGACGGTTATTGGTAACCGATGGGTGGGATATGATTTGGGACAACCTTATGTGATCTCAAGGGTCGGTCTCGCTTTGCAAAAGGATGAAGGGCAGGAAATGCTTGAGCCATTGGGAATCTTTGAAGGGGCTAATCGTGAAGACTTTACGGATGCGCTGCCCCTCTATATGGTTGCTCATCCCAAGGAAACCACCGACATGGCGTATTATGACATCTCACACTCCAAAGGTTTTAGGTATGTCAGGTATGTCGCCCCGGCAGGATTCCGGAGTCATATATCGGGATTGGAATGCTACGGTATCCCGGGTGAGGGTGATGACAGCCGTTTGTATCAGATTACCAATTTGCCGACAGTCAGCATCCACACGTTGGATGCAGAAGAACCTTATGACAAGGAGCACCAGATAAGATGCTGGATCAGCATCGTGTCGGCAGGTCACTCTGATATTTTGTCCCAGCAAGGAACCATCCGAATTCGTGGCAATGGGTCTTCCGAATATCCCAAGTTGCCTTATAGAATCAAGTTTGAAGAGAAACAGCGGGTACTTGATGCACCAGCTAAAGCCAAGAAATGGACGTTGATCAATAACTATGGCGATAAGACACTGATGCGAAACCTTTTGGCCTTTGAGATCAGTAAGAAAATGGGCATGCCATATACGCCCTATGGAACTCTTGTCGATGTGTTGTTGAATGGCGAATACAAAGGCAACTATCAGTTGTGTGACCAGGTACAGGTACATAAGGGACGTATTGAGGTCACCACTATGACACCCGATGACAATGAGGAACCGGCATTGACTGGCGGCTATCATTTCGAGGTCGATGCCTATGCCCGTTTTGAGAATTCATGGTTTCAGTCTGCAGATGGTATGCCAGTCACCATTCATACACCTGACGAAAAGTCCATTACCTCCTCTCAGCGCTCCTATATAGAATCCTATTTTAATACTATGGAGCACCATTGGCGTCAATATCTTGATCTCAATACGTTTATTCGGCATTTCCTCGTAGGAGAATTGGCAGGCAGCACGGATACCTATTGGAGTGTTCACATGTATAAAGACCGCGACAACGACACCACGTATGTGGGACCATGCTGGGATTTTGATTTGGCTTTTGAGAATGACAATCGTACATACCCGATTAATGATAAGACTGATTTCATCTTCAGGAATGGCGGCAGTTGTGCTGCCGGTATGAAAGATTTCGTCAGTTCCATCATCGATGATGAGGATGTCCGCCAGAAGATGAAAGATATCTGGCGGGAAGTCCGAAATGAGGGCTTGAATGAAACGTTCATGTTCAACCTGATAGATTCGTTAAAATCAGAATTAAAGACATCGCAGGCCTATAATTTCATTCGATGGCCGATTTTAGGTGTGCAAGTTGAAAAAGAGCCTGTGATATGGAATAGTTTTGATGAAGAGGTTGAGAGTGTCAGGCAATTCCTGAAGAATCGATTTGTATGGATGGACCAGATCCTGTCATACAATAGTACTCCTGATGACCTTTCTGAAGTCTTTGATGAGGCTCAGCTCGTCCAGATATATTCTGTCTCTGGCATTTATTATGGAAATGACCTTCAGAGCATGAAACCTGGTATTTATATCCTCAAGCAGGGTAAGTCCCGCAAGAAGGTGATTAAGAAATAAGGGCGGTATATTGTACAGCAGGTAGATAAGGCTTTTGATTGCTCAGAAATCTCTCCTGATTTCATCTATAATAGGATTGATCTCTTTAGTAAGGATTACATCGTCCTTCATGTCCAAGGTGATCATGATTATAATTTGGAAGTGCAATTGTTTCCTCATCATGCAGAACTGGGCATCTGGATGATGACTGTATCGAGCCATGATCTGGAGGAGATCTTCCAATACCTTTTTCATAGATATAAGCGCATAGAGTATATCTTATTCTCTAACGCCATCTCTGATAAAGTCTATACTCCCAAGCGTCATTATGATGTGGTTTTTCCCGATACTCCTGAAGCTTTAAAACAACGTATCTCTGCCAAAAGCAGGAATACGATGAGCCGGAAAAGGAAAAAGGCAGAGGCTGCTTGGGGGCAGATAACGATGGCAGAATATGAAAATGATGCCATCACCGAGGGCGTGATTTCCGACTACTTTGCCATGAAGGCGAAGACCCATCACAGAGACTATCAGATGACCCGTGATGAGTACCTGTCACATTACCATGTTTCCAATGCCTATGTGTTGAATTTTTGAGAACGGTGTGCCGCAATCATTCTGACTTGTGAGCAGTGTCCGATTGCTTATCTGGAGAATCTGACTTACGATATGGAGTTATCCAAGTACTCTCCAGGCATGATGGCATACGACATGGTTCTTGAGAAGTTGGTCTCTAAAGGTAAAACACACTTCTATTTGGGTGGTGGTAATTATGATTACAAGAAGAAATACGACAGTGTTGAGACCGCAGTGACAGGTGGTAGAGTGTATAGGTCATTATGGTTGTCCGTCAGATACAGGGTGCGTCTGAAGATTGATAAATATTTACATTAGAACTGATGGTTGTTTTGGAATATATTATCGTAGGCCTGTTTTTCCTTCTTCTGGAGTTGGCTTATCTGAAGTTGGCCGTAAAGTTGAAAATCTTCGATGTGCCGCATCTCCAGAGTTCACACACAGGCGTGATTGTCAGGGGAGGGGGCATCATTTTCTATGTGGCGTTCATGCTTTGGTCGGTATCTAATGGATTCCTGTGGTATGGAGGTCTGTTAGGACTGACGATTATTGCTGCAGTAAGTTTTGTTGATGATATCCGAATCGTCAGTCCGAAAATAAGACTGGTGTGCCAGTTCGTTGCTATCGTACTGCTGTTTTATCATTCCGGGTTGGTCAGGACAGCACCTTATGTAGTGATTTTGTTGACTATAGCCTGTGTGGGTATGGTGAACATTTATAACTTTATGGATGGCATCAATGGTATGACAGGCGGCTACTCACTAATAGTGGTTTTGGCGATGTTGTATGTCGATTTATACAAGGTGCAGTTTTGCGACCCCACCTTGTTGGTGTATGTGATGCTGGCTCTGTTGGTCTTCTGCTTGTTTAATTTCCGACGGCATGCCAAGTGCTTTGCAGGTGATGTGGGATCACTGTCGATAGGTTTTATCCTGGTATATTTGGTGCTCCGTTTGGCTCTGAGAGGCCAGTCTATGGCCTGGATGGCCATGCTGTTAGTGTATGCGGTGGATGGCGGACTGACCATATTGCATCGTATATTGTTACGTGAGAACCTGATGACGCCTCACAAGAAGCATGCCTACCAAATCATGGCCAACGAGTTGAAGATGCCACATCTGTTAGTGTCCGGAATCTATATGGCATTGCAGGCAGTGTGCAGTGTCGTTTTTATCGTATGGCCCAACTACTATACTTTCTTTATAGAGGTGGTGATAATGGTGACCATGTATCTGATGTTTATGAAGAAATATTATCATTTCCACGTCAAGAGTCATTGACCGTATAATAATGATAAATGTAGGTTCATGGTCAATGAATGTTGTTTTTCTGAATTATCATCAAAGATCACTGACGGGAGGGCATCAATATAATGATGCTTTTCTTGATTATTTGTCTGAGATATCAGGGACCACCATCATCAAAACACCTAGCTGTTCAGCTCTATATCCGTCGTGGCTGAAGCCCCTGTCTCCATTTCTGGAGCTGAAGAGACTAAGCTTGTTTTCTAGAAACAGTGTCGTTTTTTGGGAAGATTCCGCCCATAAATACCACTACCTCCTTGCACTCATAACTAGACTGGTAAAGCATGTAAAATCCGTTGTCATCATTCACCACTTTCCTTTTTTGATAGAAAACGGCTGGAAATTGAAGCTTCAACAATTCTTTTATAGTCAATATCTGAAGCAAATAGAAACCATCATCGTTCCCAGCCCCTATACATTAGATTTGGCTCAACAGCTTTATCCTCAAAAAAACATCATTTATATTCCCCTCCCATTTAAACAGGCGTACTGCCCCTCTGATCAATATGAAGAGGGGTGTTTTGTTTATGTCGGTACAGTGGAGCCTCGTAAGGGCTTAATCTATTTGATAGAGGCATTAGGTATCATCAAACAACAAGTTCCGAACAAGCGTTTTACCCTGCATATTGTTGGTGAGGTTGTAGATCGGCATTATGCCCACCAGCTCATAACCCGAGCAGAGCAATTGAATATTCGCGATGATGTCGTCTTAAAGGGACGTGTGTCTGATGAAGAGCTAAATGACTACTATCAGCGAGCCGAGATCTTTACTTTCCCCTCTTTACTGGAGGGCTATGGTATCGTGCTCATAGAAGCATTCTGTCGGGGTGTTCCTGTGGTGTGCTTTAATAATTCAGCCATGCCATATACTGTCAAAGATGGTATCAATGGCCTGGTGGCAGAGAACAGAGATGCCCAGTCTTTGGCAGAAAAGATCATGTTACTCTCAGGTAATCAGTCTTTGCGGAAGAAGTTCCAGGAAGGCATTGCTAAGACCATGCAAGAACTGAAAACACAGGAAGATTTTGAGTCAGGTGTCAGAGATATGTTTGAATCCATAAAATGCCCGTGAAAGTTCTGCATGTCATATCATCATTAGAGATAGGTGGGGCGCAACGGTTGTTGTCCGACCTGTTACCTTTGCAAAAGCAGCAAGGACTGGATGTCTCGTTACTAGTACTGAGATCTGAAGCAACTGATTTTAGCAAAAAGATTGCTGCTGCCGGGGTCCCGATTCTCTCATTGAATGCCCAAAGCTATCGGAATCCTTTTCTCGCTATCAAGATTAGGCGTATCATTCGGAGTTACGATGTAATCCATGCTCATCTGGTCCATGCTTTGTATCTCTGCTCTTTTGCAGCGAGAGGACTTTCATTAAAACTCGTTTATACTGAACACTCGACGTACAACAATCGTAGGGTCCATTTTATCTTGAGACCCATAGAGAGATGGATCTATGGACGATACCAGAAATTGATCAGTATCAGTCCACAGACTCAACAGGGTCTTCAGAGATGGTTGCAAGCAGATGATGATAGGTTTTTGGTTATCAATAATGGCATAGATACTAAACTTTTTGCCTCCATACATCAAGAGATGATTCCGAAGTCTTTGATTATGGTCAGTCGGTTTGTCCCCTCGAAGGACCAGAAAACAGTAATTCGAGCTATGCAATTGCTAGATAAGGATATTACATTGCGATTAGTCGGTGATGGAGAAACCTTGTCACACTGTAAGCAGGTCGCAAAAGCATGTAAGGTCGATGATCGTGTGTTTTTTCTTGGGGCACGAACTGATGTGGCAGAACTCATGGCAGGATCGTATATCGGCATACAATCATCCAGATGGGAAGGTTTTGGCCTGGCGGCCTTGGAGATGATGGCGGTAGGATTACCTGTCATCGCCACCGATGTTGATGGCCTGAAACAAGTGGTCGAAGGGGTAGGCGTATTGTTTCCTGTGGGCGATGTTGTTGCCCTTTCTCAGACCATTCAAGCAATCATGGGAGATAAGACGATATATGACAGGATGTCGAGGTTGTCCAAAGAAAGAGCCAAAGGCTATGATATGTCCCTTTTGGTCAGTGAGTATTCGGAAGTCTACAAGCATATATGCGTTTGTTGATAGATTTACAGCATATTCAATTCTCCTTTAATACGGGAATCATTAACTTCTCCTTTGATTTGGTTAAAGGATTCGTAAAATATTCCAACTGGGATATTGTTTTGTTGGTATGGGATGATCAGGAAGGTTTTATTGATAAGAATCTGGGAATTGATTTGCCGAAAATAGTAGTATCTTCGCAGCTTAAGAAGGTGTCGAGATTAAGAAGAGGACTCTGCCCTTCATCGATCAAGAAGGAAATTGATAAAAGAGGTGTTGATGTTATCCTGACGGTTTGTTTTACCATCTCATCCTATCTGTATCCTAAGAAATATCATCAGATAGGTGTTATTCATGACATTCAACTACTAAAAATAAGACTACAAGAAAGAGACTTGCCATGTGCTTTGTATATGTTCTCTAATATGTTTGTTTATTTTAGGTTGTTGAAGAACCTGGTGACAATCTCAGACTTTGTTAGGCATGATGTTAAGAAGTTGTGTGGTAGGGATTCTGGTGTTATTTATAATAGTATCTGTAGAAATACAGAAAACGAGCAGGAAATAGAAACCATCAAGAATACGCCCTATATCTTAGATGTCAATTCTTTCTTTAAATATAAGAATACAGAAAATCTGATTCGTGCTTTTTCCAGAATCAAAGACATAATACCTCATGTTCTTTATCTGAAGGGATATAAAGATGACGATATAAGATATGAGGAGCTTATAGGATTTATCAAATCAGAAGGGTGTGAAGGAAGAATCATCATGGATATCACGAACAGAACTAAAGAGGAAATGAATTATTTGTATAATCATGCTGACTTGTTTGTGTCTCCTTCTTTCATGGAAGGCTTTGGTATGACCCCCATTGAAGCAGCTTTACATCAGGTGCCTGTCATTGTGTCGAACATCGGAACGCTGGTGGAGGTGACCGACGGTCTTGTTCCTACCTTTGATCCTAAGAATGTGGAATCTATATCAGACGCCATACTGAAAGTTCTAAATAATCCTCCATTAGAAAAGGAACTCCATCATATTGCAGACCATTTTAGGAATAAATATTCTTTGGAAAATCAAGTCCGGTCCTATATGTCTTTGATAGATACTGTTATGAATGCGTAGGGAATGGATAACGGAATAGACAAAAAGAGGATTCTTAAGAACACTATCTTGCTATATGGCAGGATGGCGCTTTCTTTGTTGATCAATCTTTACTGTAGTCGTATAGTCCTCCAATCATTGGGAGTCACTGACTATGGCGTCTTTAACGTGGTCGGTGGTGTTGTAATCGTTTTTACATTCATATCAGGTCCATTGTCTGCCTCTACAAGCCGTTTCCTGACCTTTGAGTTAGGTGCTCAGCATAAAAAACGTCTTAATCAGGTGTTTTCTGTCAGTATGATGATTCATCTGGTTTTTGCGCTTTTGGTATGTCTGGTGACAGAGACAGTTGGGCGATGGTTCGTTATAAATGTGCTTGTCATTCCCGCAGAAAGACTTCATGCGGCCGTATGGGTGCTACATTTCTCAGTAGTCAGCATCTTCTTCTCTCTTATACAGACACCTCTTTCGTCAGATGTTATCTCACACGAAAGAATGGATGCTTTTGCAGCCATTTCTCTGTCAGAAGTCATCCTTCGCCTGATTGTTGTCGTATGTCTGATCTATGTCAGTGCTGATAAGCTGATTGTTTATGCACTCATGTTGTCATTGATATCTGTGATGTCTTTTGTTGCCAATTGGCGTTTTTGCCGGTTAAAGTTCGAAGAGGCTCGGGGCAAACGCTATTATGACAAAGAGGTTGCCAAGGACCTGCTGTCGTTTATGGGATGGTCTTTGACCGGGGGTATCTCTGGCATCTGTAACGGCCAGGGCTTAAACATGCTGTTGAATGTCTTCTTTGGCCCTGCGGTGAATGCTGCAAGGGGCATAGCCATGCAGGTACAGAGCGCATTGACTAATTTTAGCTCCAATATCCAACAAGCCCTTAATCCTCAAATTACCATCTCTTATGCCAGTCATCGATTTGAGGATATGTATATGCTGATGACATCCTGTGCCAAGTTTACCTATCTTTTCCTATTTATTCTTTCACTGCCTATTTTCTGTTATACACCTTATGTCTTAACTTTATGGTTGGGCCAATACCCTTCCTATACAGTAGAATTCGTCAGGATAATATTGGTCATTAATTTGATAGAATCTCAGTCTAATACGTTGGTGGTGGCCAATCACGCCACGGGCCGTATCAAGAAATACCAGATATGGGTGGAGGCAGTTAATGTTCTTGCGCTTCCCATGGCTTATCTGTATTTGCGATGGATATCGTCAGAGAATCCTTCAGTGGTTTTCTTGATGTTGTTATTGGTGTCGTTGGCTGCTCAGGGTGTACGTATTGCAATTGTATTGCCCAATATCAGCATGAGCTTCTCCTTTTATTTCCATCGGGTCATCGTTCCGTTGTTGAAATTTTCAGCATTGATGACAGTCCTGGGATTGGGATGTGTATCAGTCATCGACTCGCCCAATATATATATGTTCATCATAGTAGTTTGTATTTTGATCATGGCGGGATGTCTGCTGATGTTTTTTGTGGTACTGAGTGATAGTGAGAGAAGTATGGTAGTGCATCAATACCATCAATTCTTGAAAAAGTTCAGAAAATGATGGATAGCTATGTCATAATTGGCCTGTTGGCGAGGGACTGCAAAGTTTCTTTGTCTCGGAATATACCGAGAATCGAAAGATTCTGCTCTTTTTTCGCCAATTATCATGTGGTGGCAGTTGAGAACGACAGCGTGGATGGTACACGCGAGCTTCTGCATGATTGGGCAATAAGGAATCCAAAAGTTATAGTGGATTCTTTTGAGGACCATTCTCAGCGTCTCGCTGATAGTAGTTATGCACGGATTGCTCATATGGTCTACCTTAGAAACCGCTTAATGGGTCATATAGGGTCGCTTCGTGCCCCTGATATCGTGGTGATGATGGATATAGATGTTTATGATTTTGACGTGGATGGTATGATGGATGGTATCACTCATGCGCCTTACGATTGGGGAGCATTATTTGCGAATGGAAGAAGTATGCTGCCGAATCATCATTATGTTCGCTCTCAATATGATCAGTATGCTATTATGGCATATGATGAAGAATGGTGTGATATGACTATCAAAAAGTTCACTCCGCATCGTCAATTACGACGCGGTATGGCCTTGGATAAAGCGGTGCAACGATCTGATTATTATCCTGTTAAGTCAGCATTTGGTGGCATAGGTATCTATCGGTATGAAGCGATAAAAGATTTAAAGTACAAAACTGTGATGATTAACGAAAGGTGTCAAAAAGCATTTTGTGAGCACGTGCCATTTCATTTAGAGATCATCCAGCAAGGCTACAAGAACTATGTGTGTCAGTCCTTGGTTGTGAATTATGGCATCGTCAATGTGAAACCATGGGTAGCCTTTCTCATGTATAACCTTCCTCAAGTATATGAAAAACTATTTTACCTTGACCAGTGTATACGAAAAACGCAATAATACCCAATCCAAGATTCTTTTAATACGTCGATTAATCAGGTGAATGAGCGCTTTTTTATCAGTTGAACTAATATCCCAATTCCTCCAACTCCCCAATGACAAATGTTTGCAATAGGCTTTATTTACGAATTCGTATCCGCAGAAATAATGTGATGGATAAATGACCAAATTGTTCTTGCAATACTGAACTGCTTGACTTTTTGGAGACCAGTCGTAACCATATTCCTGTGCTATAGCAGCTTGCACGTAGGGCAGTATCACATAGTTGTATCTTAATTTTGGGGGAAGCTGTTCGTTTGTTGATAAGACAAAATGCCTGTCCTCAAAGTAACCGAGGCAGTCTTTGATAAACTCTGCATGCGGTACAGCTCCCATGCAATGTGAAGTCAGCAGATAGGCCCACTCCCATTCAGTCTGGAGCTGGTGTAGCGTGTCTTCTTTTCCGATAAAGACCTTGTTCTGAAGTAGATTATCAAAGGATCGGTATACCATGACATCCGTATCCAGATAGATACCGCCTTCATGATACAAGGCGTATAGTCTGATATAATCAGCCGCGTAGGCCCATTTTTTTACCGACAAGGCTTCTTTCAAAAAGATAGAATCAATATCCTGAATGGCATTCCTATCCCACAAGCGGTATTCATAATCGGGCATGAACCGTTTCCAGGAAGCAATGCAATCCTTGACAATGGGAGGCATCTCCTCACCACTAAACCAGGTGTAATGAATGATCTTGGGTATCATAAGCAATTAAATCATTAACTGGTGATAACTCTTGCCTGTGGAGTGCTTCAGCCATCGTCCATCCAATCGGTGAAAGACATATTCCCTTTTTCCAAACAACATTAACAGTCCCACCTTCCCCTCCATCATAAGAGCGGAGATACTTTTCGCAGCGCCTCATTTGGGACACGGGCATAAAGAAGGTACAACAGGTGTTGAAGATCTGACCATACAACTTTCCATCGATAACCACCAACTTGCCGGTATCGTGTCTGTGGATTCGGTCAGGGTGGAAGTGAGGATTCATGCCTATTACGTTAGAATGGTCGCGCATGATGCGGAAACAAGTGGTGAAGGCATCTTCATCTAGCAGATAGTCGTCTTCCAGAATGAAAGCTAAAGTATCATCCGAATCCTGTAGGGCTCTGTCTACCTGTGTCTGAAAAGATGGTCCGTTGCCATGATCCTTGGCTGTTACTAAATCAAAAGAAAGATCTGCTGCCGCAGCTGCTTCGCGATATTGGGCCATCCCCATTTTAGAAAGACTGTCAGCGATGATGGTGATTCGGATTTTCTCCTTGCCAAACTCATCAGCAAATCGTTTCCCAGCTTTGAAAAGAGAGCATCCACCCACTCTAATGACATCATTTCTCGTGATGATTCCAATCTCTTCCAGATCTCTATCCGAGTTGATGTTCATGACTTGATCTGTTGTGCGAAGAATGACATGCAACTGCTTGATTCCGCTGATATGACCCAGGCCCAGGTCTCTGGTCGTGAAAGCGCTATATAGGGCAGGAAAATAGTTTTGTATTATCTTTCCAACACCATTTCGTACATAATAGCACAAATAGTGTGGATTGTGTTTGGATTTAACCAGCACTTGTTTCAGTCTCCTCATATCATTTCACATTTCCAGGTGCAAAGATACATATTTTTATAGAAATGCCAAGCAATTGGAGATTTTTAACGGTTTGTTGATTGTTTATTCATTAATTTTTCGTACCTTTGCACCCCAAATCGGTTATACTGTATTTGAAATGATGGTGATTAAATATATATTTGATAGAACTTTATCCTTTTTTGGACTGCTTTTCTTGTGGCCAGTGCTGCTCATCATAGCGGTGCTGATTTTGTGCAAGATGCCTGGTGGGCCAGTCATGTTCAAGCAAATCAGAGTGGGGAAGAATGGTAAACACTTTACGATATATAAATTTAGGAGTATGACAGTGTCGCATAGTGGTTCACCAATATCTGTAGCAGGTGAGGAAAGAATCACTCCCTTCGGTGCAATATTGCGGCGTTATAAGTTTGATGAACTGCCCGAGCTCTGGAATGTTTTTAAGGGCGACATGAGTTTTGTTGGGCCTAGGCCTGATGTGCCAGGTTATGCTGACGAACTTAAAGGAGAGGATCGTGAACTGTTACGTCTCAGGCCAGGAATCACAGGGCCGGCCACGTTGAAATATCGGTCGGAGGACGAGATGATTGCTAAGTATGTTGCTCAAAAACAGAAGGAGGGCGATACTCGTGATACTCAAGAGATTGCATTGGAATATAATGACCAAGTGATCTATCCAGATAAAGTGAGGATCAATCGATACTATCTGCATCATTACTCTTTTGCCAAAGATATAGAGATGCTCATCTGTACTGTATTAAGGAGACAGATGACTTATAATCATGAGATCATATAATAAATCGCCCCGAGCATTTAGCCCGGGGCGATTTCGTTTTTAGAGGTTGTTGAGGTCGGTGTACTCCGAGCTGGGCGTAAAACAGGGGCATGGCTTGGCTACGTGAGGCAGCTCGCAATGGCCGATGATCCTGGCATCAGGGTACTCTTCGCGGAGTTCCACTAACAATTCGTAGAGCGAATGCTTCTGAGCCTCAGTTCTTGTATCGTCGGAAACGCCATTGGGCGTAAGACCGCCCTCATAGCAAATGCCGATGGAGCAGTAGTTGTAGTGGCGGGCATGAACGCCTTGCACTGATTCTGGCAGAATAGGGATGATATCGCCATTTCTCTTCACATAGTAGTGGTAAGAGGGCTGGCCAAATCGCCCCATTCCTGTGGCTATCAGTGAGTCGACGCTAAAGTCCCTGTCGCAGCGAGTGGCGCTGCAGTGCACGATTAACAGTTTCACTGCGTCGTGCTTCAAAGGTTTTAACTTCTTCTTATCCATGGGCTTAGAAAATGGTTGGCAGTTCACAACTTGTCATCAGGAATGTTGATACGAAGGCAGTGATGACTGTCAAGATGAAATTGCCGATCTTATCAGCAGGAATATTTTTAAAAATCTTCATAAAATATAATTAAAATAATCTATACCATTGAATTAACACCGAGGGGATTGGGGGCGAGAAGCCCCCATGAAAGGAACAGTGATGCGCAAGCTGCGTTCATGGTCGTGATTTAGATGTTATTGCATGCTTGATGATGCCTGTGTGACCATCGCAACACTCCGGACTACATCACTGCCCCATGGGAGCTAGAGGTTAGTCACCGGTGCCCGGTGTGTCGGGAGTCTCGGGCTCGACATTCATGGCATTGTCGTGAGTCTCCTCGAACACCACATCCTTGAGGAGCGTGATGGCATTCACGTACTTCAACTTAACCTTACCTCCCTTGGTCTCCTGACCCACAACCACACGACTGGTCTCGGGCTGGAACAGGACGCGACGGGTGGAGATGGTGGCGGCACCACAGTCCTCAATCTTCTCAACACCGATGCTGGAGAAACCAACCTTGAAGATACCGATACCATCGAGCTTGATCTTCTGGCCCATCTCGAAGAAGTGCTTCATGGCCTCGCCAAGCTCTTGGAGCACTGCCTTGATATCACTCTTCTTAACGGAGGCCTGACGCTGGATGAACTCGGCCAACTCCTCGGTGCCAATAAAATGGCTGTCGTACACAGCCTCGGCAAAGTACTTTCCATAAGCCGAATTGTACTTGTTGTTGTTCTTTGACTTAATGAACTTCTGACTCATGTCGTAAATTGAAAATTAAAAATTGAAAATTGAAAGGCAGCCGAGCGAGGGGTAGTTTAATGCTCATTCAGATAGTTCCTTCGTGCTATCCGGATAGTCTCTTCGTGTCATTCGAATAATCCCTATAGAGGTATAGAGATAATCTCAATGAATTGTTCGGAACGTCTGGATGAACCGTAAGTTACATCCCGGCTTGCTTACCGAATGCAAAGGTACGACATTGCGAAAGTGCATTGTCCCTCTCTGGCCGACTCTCCGGAAATTTTTTCAATTTTTCGATAAATCTTAATAAAATGGTTCTCTTTCTTGGAGCATGCGGAGGAAGTTTTGGTAGATTGGGCTCTTGGAGAGGGCCTCTTGGTTTTGGAGCTCGGGTGGGAGGTCGATGCAGTAGTCTTCACAGATGTAACGGACGGCTTGTGGTGGAAGTTTCTGGGCCTTGGGCGAAATGCCCATAGCGTCGAGAATGGGGCGTCGGGATTGTAAATACCGGCGGAAGGTTCGTGGCGAAACGTCTGCGAGTTCCGCCAAAGTGCTTTTGCTAATAAAGCGGTTTTTATCATAAAAGTTAATCATGTTATAAAGATTCCTTTAAAAATTCAACTAAATCTATTCCTCGTTCTTTTTGACTTGGGGTGGCATGGTCCTCTAAAGTGGGGTCAATGTGGAGGTCGATGGGAAGATGAGTGCGACGGATGAGATCTCTGTATTCGAGGAAGAAAACGTAATTTGATAGTGTATCGTCTGTACTTGGAAAAATGGTAACTGTTCGGCCCTCAAGTGGGTCTAATAGGTCTGGCACGACATGAGTGATGGTAGCGTAAGCCATCCAGATTGATTCAGGGAAAAGTTCGCTGAGAATCACTGCCGAAGCCTCATGTTCTACGATGCTGATAGGTAAGTCTGACGGCATGGTATATAGTAGATGCAAGCCGAAGAGGCAGTGCCTCACTGACCAATACTTCAGCAATGGCTCACGAGCCTTGACTTGATCTGATATCCATGAATCGCCGATGTGTGCATCGAGGGGCTCCAGCATATCGTCAATCATCCAGAAGATGGGTTGTCCACTCTTGGTTTTTCCGAGGTAATAACGTTCGCTGGCATGGTTCATCTGTTCAATGGTTAGTTTTCCTGAGTCGATAAATGGTTGGAAGAAGTCGAACTCGTCGGCTCTACAAGTTCCAATCATCTTCATGGAAGGCAATATGAAGTCGAGCTCGTCTCGAGCTTCTACACCGATCTGGTGGCCAAGCGATTTGAAAGTGTATTTGAAGATTTCTTCGAACTTCATGCGTATTAAATAATAAATTTAAATTAAGCCCCCTTATGGGGGCTAATTAATTATTAATTAATAAATTAAAAGGGCAATTCGTTGTCGGTCAGCACCACCCAGGTGGCGCCTGTTTCCGGATGGACCTCCTTATAGATGATTTGCTGTTCAATGGCTTGGTCGAGGTACTGGTAGTAAGCCTTGGCATCGATGACGCCACACTTCTTCAGAGCAATAGCCATTACTTCGTTGAAGGGACGCTGGGTGCGGCCTTCCATGGCTGTGACGAAGAGTTTGCGCAGGTCATTCTCAGTCATCTGGTTCTCAGACGGATCTGTCAGGTCTTTTGAACTTATCCATCGGCCTTGAGCATCACGAGGTTGTTCGCGATAATCTTGGCATTGTTCTGGTAGTCCAGCTTCGTTAACGGTGTAATAGAGTTTGGGGCGCATTTTCTTCTTGCGAGAGTAGGTGTGCGTCACCTTAAAAGTGCCACTTTCGTCAATCATCTCGCATTGGAATACTTCGAAGGCCTTATTGGTGAGTTCCGTACCGATAGAACCACGCATGTTGCGATCCTGCTCGCTCTTATTTTGATGGAGCACGCAGACAATGCAACAGTTCAACTCCTTCGCTAAAGCCATCAGATTCTCCATGATGAGCGTGGCTTGCACGGCGTCGTTGATATCGGTCATCAAATCCTTCACACCATCGATGATGCAAATGTCGGGCTTAATGGCACGAAGAGCCACCTCTACCATCTTCTGACGTTTGTCGAAGCCGAGTCCTCGGAGATTGAAGGCGTAGAATGTGCTATTGAGACTCTCTGGCGTGATAGAGTCATGGGGACTATCCCCGATATCCAATTCCCGTTCCGCGAGGGGGATGATGCGGTCTTTCAGTATTTCCTGTGTAGACTGTTGACTCTGCTCTGTGTCGAGCCAAAGTACTTTTAGCGGATTTGAACTGTCCGCTTGTTGCTCATCTTTGGGATGATATCGCTCCAAGGCCAGCACTTTCTCAGTAAGGCAGGCCGTCATAAGAATCGACAAGAAGAAAGTCTTACCGCTCTTCGCCTTACCGCAATCGGCCACTAGTTCACCACGATAGAAACAGGGTACATCAAACATCTCGAACAGGGGTTGCATAGGAGGCAGATCTCGTTCGGGAGTGATGCGTTCCTTGAATAATTCGTCAATCTCCTGTTGCGTGGGTATGATCCTTGCCACAGAAGTGGCAGTCTGTCTATGACGAGACAGACTGCTCTTTACCAATTCGAATCCTGGTTCGCTCATAGACTAATCGAATGCGATGGCCTTCTCAGAAGAGAGGTCGTAGTCTTCCTCTGCATAACATCCTTCGTCAATCTTGTGCTCCAGAACAGTTAGGAATGCCTCTTCCGATTCATCCTGATAGATGTAGGCAAGGACGTATTCGCAGAATTTTTGGAAACGAGCCTCCCCGAGGTGATTAGTGAGACGGATAAGGCCGGCAATGAAGGCTGAGGCATCCTTATCTGCAACTTCTTGCATATAAACCTCGTGTTTGGTGGTGTACTTGGCATGAATGTCATGCAAATCCTTGATGATACTGTCTATCATCTGTTCTCTCACATAATTCTGCAGCTCAATGCAGCGTTGTTCTCTTTCTGTAAACATACTCTTTTAGTTTAAATTAATGTTAATTTGACGATTTTTCGTCGATAATTATTGCAAAGGTAGGTAGTTGTGAGTAATTTTGCAGCCCGAATGTCCTAACTATGTTGGGACGAAATTTGTATTAATTAACGTATTAAACCATTTAAGAGATTATGAAACGTTTTTTCTCTGCGCCACTCACGCTGAAGTTTCTTCAGCAATTTGTTGGTATGGGAGTGAAAGGAGTCTCAGTCGCTATTCTCAAACGTCATCACGTCAGCGAGAATACACGCGCGAGAGTCTAAACTGGAAGCTGCATCGCACTTCCGCAGTTCTACAACGTATTAAGATTCGCCATGCTGCGCAAGCAAACGCGCTGGGAGCGATTACTGCTCCTGTGTCAAGTGCTGGATCAATTAGAGAGGGATTACCGCTCGATTTATCCCGATGAAAAGCCTATTATCGAAGGCAGTTTTGAAGAAACACTGCGGGATTTGGTGATTCCGAAGTGATAATAATCAATTAGTAGAAATTAATTTGGGGGTAAATGCAAGTTTATCCCCTTTTTATTTGTTTATTAAATAATAAATGTCTACCTTTGAGCCTCGCTCGAAGGTACTTTCGTTCGAAAAAACAAAAAAAAATCGAGATTTCTTTTGTGTTTTGCTCACTTATTCGTACCTTTGCACGCAAATTTTAATGGCTAATGAGTAAGATGATACATCTGTGCCTGGCGAAAATGAGTGATACAGGCATGGAACAAAAATACATTCAGGAAGCTTTTGATACGCAGTGGGTAGCCCCTCTGGGCCCCAACGTAGACGGCTTTGAGGATGACTTGAAGCAGTTTGTGGGCGAGGGCAAAGAGGTCGTGGCATTGAGTAATGGTACGGCCGCTGTGCATATGGCACTGATAGCCTGTGGCGTAGGTCCTGGCGATGAGGTGATCACGCAGAGTTTTACGTTCTGTGCATCGGCTCATCCCGTGACTTATCTGGGTGCTACTCCCGTATTTGTAGATTCTGAACGTGACACCTGGAACATGGATCCTGACCTCTTGGAGGTGGCCATTAAGGATCGTCTTACTAAGACGGGACGTAAACCTAAAGTTATTTTGCCCGTGGCACTGTATGGTATGCCTTATCAGATAGAGCGTATCATGGAGATAGCCAATCGCTATGAGATTCCCGTGGTAGAAGATGCTGCCGAGGGCTTCGGCTCACGCTATAAGGGCCAGGTTTTGGGTACATTCGGTAAATATGGCGTATTGAGCTTTAATGGTAATAAGATGATCACCACTTCTGGTGGTGGCGCCCTCATTTGTGGCGACAGAGCCGAGTGGAAGAAGGTGATGTGGCTGGCCACGCAGGCCCGCGAAAGCTATCCTTACTATCAGCATGAGGTGATTGGTTATAACTATCGCATGAGTAATATCTGTGCGGGTATTGGTCGCGGTCAAATGACGGTCCTCGAAGACCACATCGCCCATCACCACCATGTCCAATCCCTCTACGAACAGCTTCTGAAAGATGTGCCAGGCGTAAAAGTACATATTCAGCCAAATGGTTCTGACAGGGGACAGGTTCCTGTCAGCCAGGAGCGCTCACTTGTATCTGACGGGAACCTGTCCCCTGTCAGAACTCCCGCCGCCCCCGTCTACGACTCCAATTATTGGTTAACCACCATAACCCTCGACCCCGCCCTAAAGGTCAAGGACCAGGAAAACGCTTACAAACAGATGGTAACCGGCGCTGTAGGCGGTGCAGCCGGTGTGATTCACACGGCATCAACGGTTGTCACTGACTGCCAGCCCAACGCCAATGTCGAGGCCATGCGCCTGGCTTTGTTAGCCGCTGGGGTAGAGTCAAGACCCCTCTGGAAACCCATGCACAAACAGCCTGTTTATCGCAAGGCACCTGCATACGTCAATGGCGTGAGCGAGGGTCTGTTCAAAATCGGTATGTGCCTGCCTACGGGACCTTGTGTGACCGACGAGCATGTGAAACATATCGTCAATACCATTAAAGCCAGCATTTTGTAAGAAATATTGCTCAATATGATAACCCCCTGACATTTTAAATAGGTGTCAGGGGTTTTATTTGGTACATCATGAATTTGGTGCTTTATACATTTTTTGCCCCATTTTATTTGGCTCATTCAAAAAAAAATCGTACTTTTGCCTACTCATAACACTAACTATAGTAGACTTTTTAGATAGAATAAAAGAAAAGAGTTCTTGTATGTCACTGGATATCAGGCAGAACGGACGTTTTTTACAACATAGGTACTCGAGGTTCTCTATCATATCCATATGATGGTGACCCCGAGACTTTGTCTCGATGAAAATAGAAAAATCAAGTTAAGATATGAAAAAGATACTTTGTATGCTCATCATGATGATGGGCCTGACCATGGGAGCTAATGCTCAGAAAATTACTGATACGCAGGCTCTCCAGTATGCCGTTCAATTAAAGAAGCAGGGTGCTTCTGAGTCTGATATCGCCGCGAAGTTGTTGCAGCGTGGTGCCACGATGGACCAGATTCAGCGGATGCGCCGACAGTATGCCAAGCAGATTACCAGTCAGGGTATGGACAATACAGTGGATAACGCCATTAGCAATGTCCAGGACCGAATGCGTGTCAACAACGAGGTGACTGATAACGACATTACCACCCATGAGGGTGAGCTGGCCCCAGTCTACCAGACACCAGAAGCCTCTGCTACCACGGAGGAAGGTACCGGCCGTAAAGTCTTTGGTCGTGATATTTTTAACAAAAAGAATCTGACCTTCGAGCCTCAGATGAACATCGCCACACCCCAGAACTATGTGTTGGGTCCTGGCGATCAGCTGATTATCGATGTATATGGTGATACCCAGAAGAGCGAGAGCCTGACGGTCAGCCCCGATGGCGATGTCACCGTGCCCGATTATGGTCCGGTGCATGTGAGTGGTCTGACAGTGGCTGCTGCCCAGCGCCGTATCCGCAGTCGGTTGGGTTCCTACTATGCCAGTTCTGAGATCAAGGTGGCCCTGGGCCAGACCCGCACCATCCTCGTGAACGTGATGGGTGAGGTGAAGACGCCGGGCACCTATACCGTCAGTGCCTTTGCCACGGTGTTCCACGCCCTTTATATGGCTGGTGGTGTCAACGACCTGGGAACGCTTCGTAATATCAAGGTCTATCGTCAGGGCCGACTCATCTCGACCGTCGACGTCTACCAGTTTATCCTCAATGGCCGTCTGGCCGGTAATGTGCGTCTGGCTGATAACGATGTCATCCAGGTGGGCACCTACGATGCCATTGTCGACATCTCGGGCCGTGTGAAGCGTCCGATGGCCTACGAGCTCCGCGAGGATGAGAGCCTCTCGACCTTGTTGAACTATAGTGGCGGCTTTGCCAGCGATGCCTACAAGAAATCGCTGCGCGTGCTCCGTAAGAACGGCCGCATGAAGAGCGTCTTCAATGTCGAGGAATTTGAGCGCAACGCCTTTAAGATGGCCGATGGCGACTCGGTGATTGTAGACTCTATCTACAACCGCTTTGAGAATATGGTCGAGGTGAAGGGCGCTGTCTATCGCCCCGGTCTCTACCAGTTGGGCGACAAGGTCAGCACGGTCCGCAGCTTGATCGATAATGCCGATGGTGTGACCGAAGAGGCCCTGATCTCTCGCGCCGTGCTTCGCCGCATGAAAGCCAACCGCACCCAGGAGGTGCTCTCTGTCGACCTGAAGGGTATCCTGGAAGGTACGGCTGCCGACCTGCCGCTAGAGAACGAGGATGTGCTCTTTATCCCGACGATGGCTGAGCACATGAACCTGCGCACGCTGACCATTAATGGTGAGGTGATCTTCCCGGGTACCTACGAATATGCAGACAAGATGACCATCGAAGACCTCATCCTGCAGGCCGGTGGCCTGACGGATGAAGCCTCGACCGTGAAAGTCGATGTGGCCCGCCGTGTCATCAACCCTGAGGCCACGACCGCCACGATGGATATTGCCAAGACCTTCAGTTTCTCCATCAAGCCCGGCTTCGCGTTCGATGGTGACCGCAGCTTTACCCTCGAGCCTTACGATGTGGTGTCTGTTCGCCGCAGTCCTGTATCAGCCGAACTCGTCACCGTTCGTGTCGGGGGAGAGATTGCCTTCGCGGGCAGTTATGCGCTGAACGTTAAAAACCAGCGCCTCTCCGATGTGGTCAAGGAGGCCGGTGGCGTCATCCCCGGCGCCTATGTACGCGGTGCCCGCCTCATTCGTCAGATGAATGAAGATGAACGTGCGCGTATGAAGGAGCTGGTAGAGATGGCCAGACAGTCATCCACCTCCGACTCCCTGAGTCTGGAGCAGTTGGCCCTGCAGACCACCTATAGCGTAGGTATCCATCTCGACGAAGCCCTGGCCAATCCTGGCTGCGATGAGGACATCGAGTTGCATAATGGCGACCAGCTGATTATCCCGCGCTACAACCGTACCGTCAAGATCTCGGGTGATATCCAGAAGCCGAACGTCGTTGCCTTCAAGGATGGAAAGAGCTACAAATACTATATCGAGCAGGCCGGTGGCTATGGTAAGCGTGCCCGCACGACTCATACCTATATTCTCTATCAGAATGGTACCATTGCCAAGGCTTCGAAGGGCAAGATTGAGCCCGGCTGTGAGATCATCGTCCCCACCAAGGGTCCTCGTGATCCCAATGCCGTCACCAACTGGCTCGGCATCGGCACCTCCGCCGCCTCCCTCGCCACGATGTTCATCTCAGTCGCCAACATGCTGAAATAAAAACAGGGAGGAGCCCCGCTCGCAAGGCTCGCTCCCGCCCACCCCGCTCGTCGGGGCTGTCTGCCCCTTGCCGCGTGGCGCTCCCCCAAAAAATATATGGCTCGCCCCGAAGGGGCACAGGCTTTGCGAGCCATACCAAAACCCTGAAAATGAGGGTCTCTCGAAATTTTCAGTTAAGCCCTGTTCCAATGATTGGAAAAGGGTTTGGGAAAAGGTTCGAAGCCCTCTTGGCTAAGAGGGTTGGGTGATCGGTAAAAATCCTGCAGAGCTTGGCTCTGCCTAAAATAGAATTTATACCTTATATTTTATGAACGAAGAAATAAAAAAACAGGAGTTTTTAGAGGATGAAGAATCCTCTATAGATTTCAAAAAGATTTTTCAAGATCTTTTAAAGCATAAAATGCTTTATGCAAAAGTACTGCCAGTAGCTTTTGTACTTGCAGCAATCTATGCTTTAAGCTTACCCAACTTCTACAGTTGCACTGTAAAGCTTAGCCCTGAGCTTTCCGGAAGCAAAAGTACTTCCAGCCTGGCCAGCCTGGCCAGCAGCTTTGGTGTTAACCTTGGTACAAGCGGTGCTGGAACTGAAGCCCTGTTCCCAACGCTTTATCCCGACCTCATGAACTCAGTCGATTTCAAGACAGACCTCTTTAAGGTTAAGGTCCGTCGCGAAGATGACAACAAGGAATTCACCTATTACGATTATCTGGCTAATGAGCAGAAACTCCCTTGGTGGTCAGCCGGCATGAAGGCCCTTTTCTCAATATTCAATTCTCAATCTTCAATGGATGAATCCTCAAAGATTGACCCTTTCAGACTCAGCTTAGAGCAAACCAACATCGTGAATGCTATTAATAATAATGTGATTTGCGATGTAGATAAGAAAACCATGGTGATCACCATCAGTGTGACCGACCAGGATCCCCTGATTTGCGCGACGATGGCCGACTCGGTAAAGACCCGTCTTCAGAAATTCATTACAGACTACCGTACAAGCAAAGCCCGCGTGGACTATGAGTACAATTTGAAACTCTCTCGTGAGGCCAAGGCAAGATACGAACAGGCTCGCGACCGCTACGCCGCTTATGCCGACTCCCATCGTAATGTCAGTTCTCAGAGCGCCCAGACCAAGGAGGCCGATCTCCAGAACGAGATGCAGATCCAACAGCAGATTTACCAGCAGGTGGTAGGTCAGTTGCAGCAGGCTGAGATGAAGGTGCAGCAGGAAACCCCGGCCTTCACCACCCTGCAGAGTGCGACAGTCCCCGTACGCAAGGCTGGCCCCAAGCGTGCTCAGATGTGTCTCATCTTCCTCTTCCTCGCCGCCCTCGGCACCACCGCCTGGATTCTCTACAAAGAAGACGACCTCAAATCCCTCCTCGGCATGGACTAATATGATACAACTTTCAGATAAAGACCATAAAGCTCAAATGGCGGACATGGCATCGTTTGATGAGCAGATGCCGTGCGTCGGGATCTTCTGGTACGACCCGGAGGAGCATAACTTCTTTGGGGTGCATAAGAAGGAGATCACCCCCAAGATGGTTGAGGAGGCGGCCGAGAAGGGTGTGCCCTTCATTAATTATCCTAAGCTGCACCGTCAGATTTGGGCAAAGGAATACTTTAAGGCTCAGGCAAACGGTGAGCGTACTAAGTTTGAGGGTGACTACACGCAAGTTCCCCGTGGTCGTGTAGCATGGAATGTTAATAAGTTCATTGTGCTGGTGGGTAAGTGGGCCGAGCCCATCCAGAACGAGCTCACCGAACTGCTGAAGCAGGCGTTCTCACTACCGTACTTCGAGTTCGTGTACGACTATCACTGGGACTTGGGCCATGGCTGGTCCGGCGACATGCCCACAACTCGGTAATCTCCTTCCCCCATCATCCTTCAGCCATCATCCATCACACATCTTTAGTAAATCCGGGGGGGATTAACCGAAAAAAAAGAATTCTATTAGTATTAATTTGGATTCGTTCAAAATTACAATCCTAAATAGTTATTTTTTATGGCATCACAGAATCTTCCTGCTCAAAAAGACAATGGTTTTATCGATAAACTGAAACGTATGGTTAATCAGTATATTGGAGGCAACTCGGATGTATCTTCGCAGATTTCCCAATCTGCGATAGCCGATAGTTCTATGCTTCCAGAAATGAAATCTGCGGCTGCTAGTATCTTCGAGAAAGAAGCTAGAAGAATTAAGACCCGAAAAAGAATTGTAGAAAAGGCTGCTAGTATAAAGACAAATGATGAGACTGTTTCTGAAGAAAAACCAGCAGATGATTGGATGGCTCGATTCTTTAATACCGTTGAAGATATCACGGAGGATACTATGCAGAATCTATGGGCTCAGATCCTTGCAGGAGAGGTTAAACGCCCACATTCCTTCTCTTTGAGAACATTAGATATCCTCAGAAATATGACAAAAGAGGATGCTGAACTTTATGTTAAAGCTGTTGAATCCTATTGTTATGATGGTTACATCTTAACAGATGAAGAATATGGTATATCATTGGAAGATAGGATTACATTAAGTGAAATGGGAGTTTTATCTCCTGACGAACTGACCAGAACAATATCTATAAATGGAGAGCAACAGCTTGATCGTTTAAATGATGGTTATGCTTTGGTTTTAAAAAGACAAACAGCGAATAAGATTGATGTTACTTTCAATTGCAGAAGCCTAACAAAAGCTGGAAGGGAATTATTGCCACTTGTTAATGACAAGAATAATTTAGACAAGTTTGCGTACATAGCAGGAAAATTTAAAAAGGCAGGTATTAATTCGGTTGCTCTTCATCAAGTTAAACAATGGAAGAAAGACGGAACTGTTAGTTATATAATAGTGCCAGAAAAGGTTTTTTAGTTTATGTCAAATATACGTCCAAATAGATATTCTCTCATAGCATGGATCCTTTTGGCAGTAGGAACTATTGTTTCTATTGTCCATTTATGTCTGACAATTGGGAGTGACTATAATATTGGTGTAGATTATGACTTTGAGAAGACTGGTCAGTTTGGTGACTATGTAGGAGGTGTTGTTGGAACTATATTTGCTTTGGCTGGCACAATCCTTGTTTATGCTTCATTTGTCAATCAGCAGAGACGTAATACCATTGAAAGTTTTGAGCTGACTTATTTTGAAATGCTTAAAGTTCATGAAGATATAGTTAAAGACATGTGTTATAAAGAGAAAAAGTCTCGTGCGATATTCCCTGAGGCTATTTCTGAACTAAGAAGTCTTTATGAATCAGTTTTCGCTACATTAGAGTGTATTAAGGAGAATGCCAAGATGCATAAGATACATAATCCTCATGTCGCTGATGAAGTGCTTTTTAAATATCTTGATGATATGGATATCCCTTACATGGCAACAGTAATGTCTGTGGGCTATTTATATTATGGGAGAGATGAATACTACCTGACATCCAAGAATGAAGATCCTCTTTATGTGGTAAATGAACTGGTCAAAAATGGATTAGAGCGAAGTAAAATAGAACCAATAGATAATGTACTTTGTCATTACTATAGGCAGATGTATCAGATAGTCAAGTATGTTGCTAATACGAAATGGTTGGATGAAGAACAAAAGTATAATTATATAAAGATGCTAAGGTCCCAGTTGTCAGATTATGAGCAGATGATGTTATTTTATAACTCGCTTTCAGTTAATGGCAATAACTGGAGAGAGCCCTATCCTGAGGCTACGATTGAGAAGATGGGATTCATAGCCCGTTTCCGCCTCATTAAGAATATCCCATTCCATTATAACTATTTTGGTAATCATCCTCAAAAATATTTTGTAACAGAAATAGAAGCCTGGAAAACAAAAGGGATTATGTTCTTTGAAAATGAGATATATAAGATGTAAAAAGTCGCAGAAACCTATCACAGATTGCTAATTCTGATTACGAAACCTCGCGTAAAGCTATAATCGAAGAAGCTGCAGCTGACATGTTTCATTATACTCATGAAAAGGCAATAAGCTTATGGAATGGGGTTCCCGGTGATGGATTTAAGCTTTATGGATGAAACTACTATTAATTGAATTCAAGGAAAGTGTATGATAGAAGACCTACAAAGAGTTGAATTGCTTTTGAAGAAGATCAAACCAAGAATCTTGAGACTTGCTGTTAATTTTATTAGTTTCGATTCTAGTTTTAGACCGCCCAGAAAAAGACTCATCAACAGAAGGTTAACAACCTGCTCTCGCAGATATCAGTTAGCAACGAAGTCCGCTTTGGCTCTACCAGTCTGAAAAAAATATAAAGTTTAAATTAATTAAGACGAGTCAGGTGGCAAACGTTCGAGCTTTGGTCGCTTGGCTAGTCCAAGAACTATCTAAAATGGTGGTTTTCAAGCCTGGACGTCAAAATTGACAGTTTACTTTTTGCCCCTTTTGAAACATACGTCTTGAAAGGTAAAAGAAAATGGAAATACATTGTTACATAATTATTTATGATTTGCGTTCTCCTGGTAGAAATTATGAACAGCTCTATCAGGCTATTCGAAATTATGGTACTTGGGGGAAAATTTCAGAATCTGCTTGGGCTATAGTTACATCACAAACATCTGTAGCAATAAGAGACAATCTGTTGAAGTATATAGATAAAAAAGATCGATTAATGGTAGTTAGGTCAGGTTTGGATGCTGCTTGGCTAAACGCAATGGCTTCAAAGACATGGCTTCAAGCAAACTTGGTTAAGTGATGAAAAACAAATTTCCTGGATATTATCGCCCTACAGAAGAGCATTTCAATATAATGTTGAAAAATGCCCTTATTGTTTTTGATACTAATATTCTACTTGATTTATATAGAGTGTCATCTGATACGGCTAATAACCTAATGGATATTATTAGGAAGTTGGATAAGAGGCTATGGATTCCATATCAGGTAGCTAAAGAGTATCATAATGATCTTTTCTCAGTTATTAGTGGACAGATAAAAAAGTACAAAGAATCAGAGGAAACAATCTCTACGATATGTAAACAACTCGCAGAAAAAAGAAATCATCCATTTCTTTCGGAGGATCTTCACAAAAAGTCTATGTCATTATTTAATGAACTTCAGCTTTTTTTTGATGAACAGAAACAGAAATTGGTCAATATCGTAATGGAAGAATCTATTAAAGAAGAATTGTGTAATCTTTTAGATGGAAAAGTTGGTGATGGTTTTGATACAAAAGAATTGGAAGATATCTACAAAGAAGGAACCGTGAGATACCCGTCCAAAATCCCTCCTGGATATATGGATACCAAAAACAAACAAGGGAATGATATTTATGGAGATTTAATTGTATGGAAGGAAATATTGAAAAAAGCGAGGGATGAGCATCGTGATGTTCTGTTTATCACTGATGATGTGAAGGAGGATTGGTTTCTCAGATTTGATGGTAACACTTATGGCCCACATCCTTTGTTAATTCAGGAATTCAAGAATGTCACAGGACAGAATATATATATTTATACCTTAGATAGGTTCTTAGGTCAGGCTGAAAAAATGGAATTTAGTGTAAATGCTGATACAATAAAAGAAATTGAGCAGAGGAAAACTTTTACTTTGGAAACAGATGATTGTACCCTTCTTAATTCTTTCTTAAATAAGGGAGAGAGTCTTCAATCCTTTGACATTGATGAATCTTTAAATGAGGGTTCATTAGATTCTACATACAAATATATATATGAAACCCTATCTAAAAATGTAGGAAAAACAAAAATCTCTGTTGTTTCTTCTGATGATGAATGTGAAAACGATGCAAAAGATGAAACTGACCTTGTTGGAAATACCTCAAACTAAATGTTATGATTAGGGAAATTCAAATACATGGGCTGTATGGTCTTTATGACTATGACCTAAATTTTGGCAGGCGAAACTCTGTCAAGATACTTACGGGTCCAAATGGATTTGGAAAGACGACCATCCTGAAAATCATAAATCATCTGATTCGAAGGGAATTCTGGTATTTCTGTTTGTTGTACTACAAGCAGATACGTATCCAATTCGATGATGGTGCCGATTGCACAGGTGGTCATGAAGTGATGCAGTTCGATACTGCCAGTCAGAACTAAGAAAGAGAGAATAGGAAATAACAATGCAAACAGTACAACAACAATATATAGCAAATTGGCATGATAGCTTTGTGAGCTATATTAGGCAATATGAGGGTCTCATAGTTGCGCTGATTGCATTGCCTGAGGTGCCGGATGAGGATAAGAATGTGCTTGATAGATTGAAGTTGATGCTTCATTCCAAGTATGCACGGGAAGTAGAAAAGGACTTGGCTGAGGGTACGGTATCAAAGAGTACTCTTGATAAGATAGAGAGACTGAATAAGGATATTGCTGATGTCGCAGTGGAACATCTAAAGACTGATGCAGTGGTAAAGGAGTTCTTAAAGAGGTTGACTCATCTTAAGTTAGAACAAGAAAAGAAAGCCGAAGAATTAAGGCTGAGAGTATTGAAAATTAGTATTTAGCGTGAAGCGGATGGACGAACCTTGCGGTAAACCACAAGGGTACAGTGGCACAAGAGTGCAGAATTACTTGTAAAATAGATGTAGTATGTCAGGCTATATATCAAATGGCTCTATGCCATCTCCACCAGAGTTTATGTACCAAAGTTGTACGTCGCCCTCACTTTCTGGCAGTTTTACTTTTTTAGCAATAAATTCAGAGAGTACTGGCATTTCAAAAGTTTTAGATTACAATGTCGGGTGCAATTTAATGGTGGCTATATTGGATGATAGTTCAATGACTACAACAGCTTTATATTCAATATCGGCATCCGAGTTCCATCGTTTGTATAATGCAGCATGCAGAATTTCACTTGACATTGTCGTTATTGGCAGTCGTGCAAATGGCACAGCAAAAGCAACTTCAGATTGGGATTATATAATAGAAAAGTTAAATAATCGTAAGTGGAAGAAGATTAAAAATTCAATACCTGGAGCGAAAACGGTAAACACTCCAAGGATGATTGATATTGTTCGACTTCCAGTTGATTCTTCTAAACCTCACATAAGAGTGACTCCATCGTTGTTGCTTAACAAATTATTAGGCTATGGCAAAATTGAGTACATTGTATCTTAATCAATACGCGCAGGATCTTATTGATTTTAATTTTCTCTATGGTTCTTATTCTCATCTTTCACAGGAAAGAAAAGAATTTTTTAGAGAGGTGCTAATCGATATGATTTTGCAAGCTAAATGTAGAGTAGAGGATGTTGATATAGCAATATCTCATGCTCACATTAAATCAACGAAGAATTGCTGTGTTGTTATAAAAAAAGGTATTCACTATCATAATTTGAAGAGATCGTTTTCTGTTGATAAAGAAGAAGTGACAATCCATTTGTTGGCAAGTTTATTTCGAGTTGGTTATCAAAGAAATCGTAATTCTATACCCTCTGATAAATGGTGGTATAGAGATTTGAAAATGGATAAATAAGCAATTTTCTAGCCTCTAGCAAAAGGAAAAGTGTGTTTTATGGATAAGTTGAAGCAAAGCATATTACCGTATTTGGAGACAAGTTTTGAAAAGGACTTGTTGGAGGCGGCATTGAAGAATCTGGAAGATGGTAAGAATAAGTTGCGTCTGAATAACTTTGCTTATTCAGCTCGCGAATTAACACGCCATTACCTTAAGCGCTTGGCTCCTGATACAGAAGTACTTAATGCACCTTGGTTTAAGCCAAATGATCCAAAGAAGCCAAAAGCAATAACACGTGAACAGCGTATCAAGTATGCTATTCAAGGTTACTTGAGTGATGATTTCAGGGAGAACGTTCTTAAAATAGATCTGAATGAAGTTAGTAAGAATCTAAGAACAAGTATCGATGATTTGAGCAAGTATACTCATGTTGAACCTGAAACCTTCGATGTTGATATAACTACGGTAACCGATGTCTCTTATAACATCATGGAGGATACCTTGCGTTTCTTCATGACAATTAACGAAGCACAATTACGAGTCGGGGATGCGGTTGATGCCTGTATTAATGAAGAAATGGTCAGCCAGTTCTATTATGAGACTCATGATGAGATTGATATTTTGGCCACACACCATGAGGTTCTAGGATATTTGGTTACAAGTTTAACTCAATTGGCTAAAGATGACGAAACCATTACTATGAAAGCTGATGGAATTGTGAGTGTAAGATTGCAATATGGCTCAGATGGGGATATGCGTAGAGGTGATGGATTTGAGACAAAGATTAAATTGCCGTTTACTTCTACATTTGTAGCTAACTATAAGAATCGTGAGGGAGACATCCATATTGAGTCTGCTAAAGTGGATGTGAATAACGACAGTTTCTTTGAATAGCATTATATTTTTGTATGCGTTGTTATATCTGCAATAAGGAATTGGTGGATAACCCTGTGGGGGATGACCAGTGTCAGACCCATGGGGAGCATATTATCCATAACGGCATACGCGGGAAGTTGATTTCCGACCAGATTCTCTGCAAGAAATGTGGTGGAGATTACAGCAAGGAAGATTCCGCCTTTTGCAAGATATTCGCGCCGTTTATAGCGGCGCTCAAAGACCGGCTGATACCAGCCGACCATGGAAAAGACACGCTGAAGACGCTGCCGGGCAGTCTGTTCAACAGCCCGACCTGCAATCCCGATGATCCTAGTCGTCTGGTGAATGCCAAGGATGACGTGGTAACGCCCGTTGAACCATATCACGAGATAGATGGTGACAAAATCACCGTGTATGCTGAGAAACACCGCATTGACCAGTATGTCAATGTGTTGGCCAAGCAACTCAAAGCCGAAGGCAAGGACATAGCCGATTACACTGTGGAGAAGGTGACCAATATCCATGATAAGGGCTATTTGGCTTACTTTTTCTCCAAGGGCAACACCACCTTCAACGATGACTTCAAGAAAGGTATCGTGAAGATAGCCACCGAGTATGCACTGCATTGCGGCGTTCCGCGTGACCAGCTCTCTGAGATGCTAACTATAGGCGAGGACGGCAAAGCCACCTTCGATTGCACGAACACCAAGATGTTCCCGTTCGTACCCACCTCGATATTCGATGTTCTCTATGAAGACTACCGCTATTTCTATGAAAAGGGCTACCCCTCTCATACCCTGCGTCTGTTCTCTACTCGATATGATAACGGTACGGCAGCCCTTTACTGCTATGTTGATTTGTTCAGTACCTTCCAGTACTATGTGTTGTTGAATGGTGACTACAAAGGCGATGAAATCAATGAGACGTACGCCCAGCGGCTGCTCCAGACGGAGAAACCCGATGTTTCCGACTGCGCCCCCAGCGACCTCGACATCTTTATTCGTGAGTATGGAATAGACATGAGCCAATGTACAGCTACTACCTATGAGGGGCAGTTACGATATGTTCAAGAATGCATCCGCAAATATCCACCGCAGGCTTATGACCTGCAAGCCGCACTGAAAAGTGCCAGTGCAAAACTTCAGAGCTTGTCTATCGCAGCCTTGTGTAAACAGAAGATATCTGAGGAACTTGATGATATGCTGGATGGACTGTTAGGATCTGCTTACAACAAGAAAGTAGTTGCGCAGGTTGAAAAGCAGGTTGCAGAATTGACCAAGACTATGAACTTTGCGGATGCCATGCAGACGGTTAACGCCTTTACCGAATCCGCGAAGTTGGAATACTACCGCAAATTCGGTTTTGATGTGATTGATGGCGAATCCACCAATTTTTCGATACCAGACTATAGCATGAAGTGTTTTTGCGAGCATAAGGATGTTGCGCAGATTTATACCAATGCCAAGTTCTCACATTTAGGCTGTTTATGCTATAAGCCGGAAACCTTAGAATAATTCTTCTGATAGAGGAGATGAGGGCATGGTTGAACGAGTTTTGGAATTGGATTAGGAAATAATAAATGCAGCCAGGCGGCACAAGATAGCGATGAACGATATATTATCAAAAGACTTACTTATAACAATACTCACGGTATTTGTGCCGGCCATTGTAGCGGTCGCAGGTATAATTATTGCGCGGCAGTCGGAAAAGTTGCGGGCAATGAGAGTACAACTTTCTGAGAAGAAATGTAATGCATACGCAGATGCTATGATGATGTTCTACTCGATTTTGAAAGACTCAAAGTTGCATCGGCCCACTGACAATAAAGCTATGATGCAGAAGATGATTGATACTAAAAAAGATATCTTTATGTATGGTTCGGACAAAGTGTTTAGGGCTTTCAATAAATGGCTGGTCGTTGCTTTTGAGAATAACAACAAGACTCAGTTTGATGCTTTTTTGGAATTTGTTCTTGAGATGAGAAAAGACATGTTCTATGGCAATACAAAACTGACGAAGCATGATATATTACTGAACCTTACCCAGAGTGAGGAAGAGGCAAGAAAGTTATTTGATTAATCAATGAATAAAGACACAATAGATATTTATTAAGGACAGTGAATCTATATTTTTGAATATTGCGCAGATGGCGCACAATTCTTTATAGTTACATAGTTTCATGATGGGAATAGAAATTATTGAAGTCACAAAGAAGATAGTTATGGTGTTGATACCTATTGTAATCATGTTCGTTAGCATGATTCTGACTATATGTGTATTCGGCGCTAAACGAGCAAAGCGATATCCACTCTTTGCTGTTTTATCCATGCTTCTAAATTATGTAACTTTTATCTTCTTGAAAGATATCATGGGAATAAATTCTGCTATAGTAGTATGGCAAAGTATGAACTGTATTCCAATAATTGTTTTAATATTTTCTATTGTTAAAAAGGGAAAAGGCAATATTGTTATTGATGTAATTAGCATTGTTTTGTCAATTGGTCTTTTTGTCCTGCCCTTTATTTACAATTGGGATAAAGACGTTGATTATTCTTTGAAAATGGAAAAGATTCCCATGTCGGATACATGGCTGCTATCTATAAGTTGCTATGTTTTTGCCTTTGTATCTTTACTGGCACTGTATGTTTTGGGAAAAATGATGAAAGATAAGGAAGATGATACAAACAGATATGCCTCAATTAAAGAGGAAATTCGTAAGTTACAGGATCGACAGACTTTTAAGGAGGCCTATTCCAATGCTTCTGACCATGATATGTACAGACTTGTAGAGACTTTGTCTTCAGAAATAGTTAGTAGAATTCAGCAAGGAAACAATATCGTAGTTCATGGGGATTATGTAAGCAATGGTCCTATTATAGAATCACGTGAGATTCTTTCCGACATAAAGCATTCTATGGCAACACCATTATCACAGATACTTACGAACTGTGAGTTGATTAAGGGTAGTCAGGATAATAATGAAAAAGAATACGTGGAACGTATTGAGGATATTACTAAACTTTGCTTAGTCATTATTAGTTCATACGTAGAGCAAGCTCGAATAAGTAAGGGCTATAATGATATGGACATCCGTCAGGGGTTGAAAACAATGGATTTATATAAAAACGAGTATCATAAAGAGAATGTTGAGATAAAATATGAAGGTTTACCTAATAAAATTGAAGGTTATACAAACAATCAGATTCTGACTTTGCTACAACCGTTGGTTCAGAACGCCATTTATGCTTCGCCTGTCAATGGAGTTGTGAAATTGTTCTTTGAACAATCTAATGATCGATATACTATTAAGATTGTTAATCAAGTAACAGGTGTAATGCCGACTTTGAAAGATCTGAATACTATGGGCTATTCTTCGAAGGCGGGACATAGTGGCATAGGTATTCAAACAGTCAGGAACCAGTTACGTATGTTGGGAGAGGATGAATTAACCTTTGAGTTAGATATGAATACAGTAACAGCAGTTATTAATCTTAAGAAAAGATGATGGAAGATAACAAATATGAGGTTCTTGTTGTTGATGATACCCCAGGTGCAGCGCGTGATTATGCGTCATTAATAAAATCAAAGACAGGACTACCTGTAGCATGGGCCGAAAATGCCCAACAGGCAATTGATTCTGCTGCTCAGAATGAACTTAAGGTTATTGTCCTAGACCAAAGGATGCCTATGCCTGGAACTGAACTGAAAGAAGAACTGATGAAGTCTTGTCCACGCGCCAAATTTATGATGCTTACAGGCGAAGCTTCTAAAGCTGAGATTGGTACTGCGGTGAATTTAGGATATGACAGGTATCTTGATAAAGCTAATATCACTGATTTATCAGGAACCGTTCTAAGCCTATACGCAAAATACGAAGAAGAGCAAGTTGAACGAATCAATACGGCAAAACCAATTAAGCGAACCTTTGAGTTCAGAGGATGTTTACCATACATCGTGTATGTATATGATAAACTTCTTATCAATGACCATCATGTAGATGAGCAGCAAAAACAAGTAATATATAGAATCTTAGCTGGAGAGCAGAAAGAATTCAAACATACTTCCATCCTTTCAGAAGAACTTGTAATAGGAACTAAACTAGAGAGTTCGACAGGTTTTCAGTTGAAGGACCCGGCAAATACAATTGGCATTATAGAAGCCTCTCTGAAGAAAGTTTTTACTTTTAAAAGTAAAATTTCAGTACAAGAGACGCTTGAAAGAACTATAACTTATTCTTTACAAGGTGCTAATAGTGATAGTATCCTGCAGAGAGTGATAGAGGCAAGGCCTATATATGATGTGTATAAAGTCAGTATGGGCTATAAATCTCTATTTTGTAGAAAGGTTAAAAGAGTTGTTGTCATGGTGAGGGTATTCACATCTCAATATGCATTGAGGCAGACAGATTTTTACAACAATAAAACTATTCAGGAGACAGAGCTGGGAACTTATTAAGTTACACTCCGTTTGGCGGGGATATTGGAGTATTTGCTTGAAAACTATACGCAGGGAACGTATTCTAGGCTGATTGCCCTGATGATTGGAGAGCAGGTAGAGGAATTGAAACAGGCCTATTTCAATATAAAGAAGATGAAGTTTGTGAGTGCGACAAAGAAAGGTAACGAGTTGTCAATCCTTATGAAGATATGGTTAGATAAGAATTCTAGGGATGTAAAGCAGGAGGGCCTTGCGATTCACTTTAATGACGGAATTTCCGAAAGCCAAAGTGCAAATGAACTCTTTAGTTATTTGAGCCGTTATGTTCAGGCTCGTGAAATATTTAAGAGTAAATAATCTATTATGTGTGGAATAGTTGGATATATAGGTTATAGGGAGGCTTATCCGATATTGATATCCGGGCTACATAAGCTGGAATATCGTGGATATGATTCAGCGGGCGTAGCCTTGCTGAATGAAGGCCAGAGTTCGATATCGGTTTATAAGGCCAAGGGTAAGGTATCTGCCTTGGAAGAAGTAGCCAAGGATAAAGACTGCACAGGAACTATAGGCATCGCTCACACACGTTGGGCCACACATGGTGAACCTTCGGTGACGAATGCACACCCACACCTTTCGGAGAGTGGCAACCTCGCTTTGGTTCACAATGGTATCATTGAGAATTTCTCAGTGCTTCGCGACCAACTCAAAAACAAAGGCTATAATTTCAAGAGCGAGACTGACACGGAAGTGCTGGTTCAACTTATTGACTATTATGAGAACAAGCATCATTGTGATGTCTTGTCAGCAGTGCGTTATGCCCTCAACAAGGTTATCGGTGCTTATGCGATCGTGTTGATTGACAAGCGCCAGCCCAACACGCTTATTGCTGCAAGAAAGAGCAGTCCTTTGGTGATAGGAATCGGTAATGAAGACAACAATGAATTCTTCATTGCTTCTGATGCAAGTCCGATTGCTGAATACACAAGCCGTGTTGTTTATATTGACGACGGACAGATAGTCAAGATAGAACTTGGTAGGGAGATGGAAATCTCAACGCTCCAGGCAGAACATGTGGATGTTGACGTAACGGAGATAGATGTTGACTTGAATATGCTGGATAAAGGCGGTTTCCCGCACTTTATGCTCAAGGAGATCTTTGACCAGCCCAAATGTCTTGAAGACTGTATGCGAGGCAGACTGGAGGCTATGGATAAACGCCTGAAGATTGAACCAGAGAATATTCAGTATGGCATCAACCTTTCTGCTGTCAAGCAATACAGAGCACAACTCATGAACGCCCATCGTTTTATCATAGTGGCATGTGGCACCAGCTGGCATGCTGGTTTGATAGGCAAGCAACTCTTTGAGACCTTCTGCAAGATACCCGTACAAGTGGAATATGCCAGCGAGTTCCGTTATCGTAATCCGGTCATCAATGAAAGTGATGTGGTATTCGCCATTTCCCAAAGTGGAGAAACGGCAGATACACTGGCAGCCATTGAATTAGCCAGGAGCAAAGGCGCCTTTGTCTTTGGCATTGTGAATGCAGTGGGTAGTAGCATAGCCAGGAATACTAACACGGGCACCTATATCCATGTTGGACCAGAAATAGGTGTAGCCTCCACCAAGGCATTTACAGGTCAGTTGACCGTATTGACCATGCTGGCATTGACCCTTGGCCATGAGAAAGGTTTCTTGTCAGATGCTGATTTCTCGCATTACACAGAGGAACTTTCCAAGATTCCTTCCATGATATCTAAGGTCTTGAAACAGGATGAAAAGATAGCTGAAATAGCGAAGACTTTCACTTATGCTCATAACTTTATGTATCTAGGCCGTGGATGGAATTTCCCAGTGGCATTAGAGGGCGCCTTGAAGTTGAAGGAAATTAGCTATATCCATGCAGAGGGTTATCCTGCTGCTGAAATGAAGCACGGCCCTATAGCTCTGATTGATGCAGACATGCCAGTGTTGTTTGTTGCCACCCACCATCAGCAATACCAGAAGATAGTCTCCAATATGGAAGAAGTGAAGGCTCGTGGCGGTCGGATTATTGCTGTGGTCACAGAAGGTGATGAGCAGGTTAAAGAAATTGCAGATCAGACGATAGAAGTACCTTATACGTTGAACTTCTTAGCACCATTGTTGAGTGTGGTTCCCCTTCAGATGCTTGCCTATCATGTGGCAGTTCTTAAAGGACTTAATGTAGATATGCCTAGAAATCTTGCTAAATCAGTAACTGTAGAATAGAAATATGAGATTAATTATTGAATCGAACTACGAGAAGATGTCGAAATGGGCTGCAAACTATGTAGCCAAGTGTATTAACGAAGCAAAACCGACGGCAGAGAAGCCCTTTAAGTTGGGCTGTCCTACTGGTAGTTCTCCCTTGGGCATGTACCGAGAACTGATTGCCCTGAACAAGGCCGGCAAGGTATCGTTCCAGAATGTGATTACTTTCAACATGGACGAGTATGTGAATCTGCCCGAAGAACATCCTGAGAGCTATCACTCCTTCATGTGGAACAACTTCTTCAGTCACATTGATATTAAGAAAGAGAATGTCCATATTCTCAACGGTAATGCCAAGGATTTGAAGGCTGAATGTGAGAATTACGAGAAAGCTATTCTGGAAGCAGGCGGTATAGACTTATTCATGGGAGGTATTGGCCCTGATGGACATATTGCCTTCAACGAACCTGGCTCCAGCTTGCAGAGCCGTACCCGCCAGAAGACATTGACCACAGATACAGTGATTGCCAACAGTCGTTTCTTCGATAACGACGTGAATAAAGTTCCCAAGACAGCTCTGACTGTCGGTGTCGGGACGGTCATGGACGCCAAGCAGGTGATGATTATGGTGAATGGCCACAACAAGGCACGTGCTCTTCGTCACGGTGTAGAAGAGCCTGTCAACCACATGTGGACCATCAGCTGCCTGCAGCAGCATCCCCATGCCATCATCGTCTGCGACGAAGATGCCACGGATGAGCTGAAGCATGGCACATACAAGTATTTCAAAGACATAGAGAAGGATAGCCTTCTGTAGATGAAAAAAGGCTTCTGACTGCACAGGTGGTCGCAAAACGATGCAGTTCGATACTGCCAGTCAGAACAACATGGAAACTTATTAAATATAAAAGATGAAAGAAATTAAGATTTGTGTGGTTGGTCTAGGATATGTAGGCCTGCCCTTGGCAAGGTTGTTTTCAACCAAGTATCCTACTGTGGGATTTGACATGAACCAGAAACGTGTTGATGCGTTGATGGCTGGACACGATGCAACTTTAGAAGTTGCTGATGAATTACTTCAGGATGCAATTAATAATCATGGTTTTGTTTGCACCACTGACATTGAAAAAATTAAAGATTGCAACTTTTATGTAGTTGCTGTTCCTACTCCTATTGATGAGAACAAGGCTCCAGATTTAAGACCTTTGTGGGGTGCGTCAGAAACAGTAGGTAAGGTTATCTCAAAGGGAGATATTGTGGTTTACGAGTCCACTGTTTATCCTGGTGTAACAGAGGATGAATGTATTCCTGTTGTTGAGAAGGTCTCAGGACTGAAGTTCAACGTGGACTTCTTCGCAGGATATAGCCCTGAACGAATTAACCCAGGCGATAAGGTTCATACCGTTGAGTTTATTAAGAAGATTACCTCCGGCTCTACTCCTGAGATTGCCGATATCGTTGACAATGTCTACAATTCAGTTCTGAAAAACGGCACCCACAAAGCACCCTCTATGAAGGTAGCAGAGGCCGCAAAAGTAATTGAGAACTCTGAACGTGACATTATGATTGCTTTTTTCAACGAATTATCGAAGATCTTCACGCTGATGGGAATTGATACAACAGATGTCGTAGAGGCAGCTGGAACGAAGTGGAACTTTATCAAGATGAATCCGGGTCTTGTAGGTGGTCACTGTATCAGTGTTGACCCATACTATCTTGCTCAGTGCGCTCAGCGTCTGGGCTACAACCCAGAGATTATTCTTGCTGGTCGCCGCATGAACGACGGTATGGGTGCCTACGTAGTTGACCAAACTATCAAGCACATGTTGAAGAAGGGTATCCAAGTGCTTCACTCTAATGTGATTATTCTTGGCTTCACCTTCAAAGAGAATTGTCCTGATGTCCGCAATACCCGCGTTATTGATATCTATCATGCCTTGAAGGAGTATAACGTGAATGTGACTGTTTATGATCCTTGGGCAAATCCAGATGTCGTCAAGAAAGAGTATGGCATTGATATCGTGAGCGAACTGCCGAAGGGCAAGTACGACGCAGCAATCGTTGCTGTAGCACATAAGGAGTTCCGCGAACAGATTGTCAATATCGAAGATTTGCTGGAGCAGAACCATGTCATCTTCGATGTGAAGTGCATTCTTCCTCGTGAGAAGGTGGATGGCCGATTGTAATAATTGAGTGCTGACAGTGAAGACGAAAATCATATTTTTCTTATCGCCTGATGTGACAGGGGCAGAGCGAGTCTCTGTCACGATGGCAAAACACAAGGATCAAGAGAAGTATGAGGTTGTATTTGCCATTCTGGGAAATACGTTTGGTGACATCATATCTTATATTCCCCACTCGTGTCAATGTCATTTGGTTCCGCTTCTGCGTCTTGATGATTATTTGAAGCAGGAACGGCCTGATGAAGTGTTCTGTTCCTTGATTCATCTCAATGGCGAAGTGCTCACTGCAGCTAAGAAGATTGGGCATATCAGGGTTGTATTGAGGAATAACTACAATCTCTCGGATATCTCTGAGGACTTGCTAAACATAGCCAAGGAAACCTATCCACATGCTGATATGGTGATAGCTCAGACCGAACAAATGAAACAAGAGCTGATAGCTGTCTGTCATGTGAGTGAAGATAAGGTCGATGTCATTGATAATCCTATTGACACTGAGTATATAGATGAGCATGTTAGGTTAGTCTCCAGTCCATATCCAGAAGATGGTAAAATTCATTTCTGCTGGGTCGGTCGGTATGAGAAAATCAAGGGTGTAGATTTGATGCTGGAGGCGTTCTTACAGGTTTATCAGAACCATCCCAATACATCCCTGTATCTCATAGGGAAGGTAAATCGGGAGAGTGAGTATTACCAGTATTTATATAGATATGTAAGCAATTGCAATCTTCTGGAAGCAGTACACTTCAACGGATTTGACAAGAATCCCTACCCATGGATTAAACATGCAGACAGTTTCCTTATACCTTCCCGCTCAGAGGCAAACTCCAATGTGTTGAAGGAGGCAACTTATCTGGGAACTCCCACGATTTACACGTCTGATGTCAGCGAGATGGCAACCAAAATGATCAATATTATAGAAAGTGCAAATGGCAGAAAAAAAATATTATGTACATCCATCCAGTTATGTGGATGATGATGTGGTAATTGGCGAAGGAACAAAAATCTGGCACTTCTCCCATATCCAGAAAGGAGCGCGCTTGGGAGTTAACTGTTCCTTAGGTCAGAATGTTAACATTGGTAACAATGTGCATATAGGTAATGGCGTTCGTATTCAGAACAATGTATCCGTGTATGAGGGCGTAGAGATTGAGGATAATGTTTTCTGTGGTCCTTCCTGTGTATTTACCAACGTAACTACTCCTCGTGCTCACTTCCCTGTTCATGGCATTTATGCCAAGACTTTGATCAAGGAGGGCGCATCTCTCGGTGCTAACTGCACTGTGGTTTGTGGTCATACGGTTGGTAAGAGTGCTTTAATCGGTTCAGGTGCTGTAGTAGCCAAGGATGTAAAGGACTATGCTTTGATGGTGGGAGTTCCTGCCCGTCAAATCGGCTGGGTTTGCGAATGTGGCAAGCGACTGGATGACACTCTCAAATGCGATTGTGGTCGCACCTATCACCTCAATGCAGATGATACGTTGAGTAAGGAATAATTATCATTTTTCAATTATCAATCTTCAATTAATTAAGAATGGAATTCAGAGATTTAAAGAAACAATACCAGGTTTTGAAAGCCGATATTGATAAGGCCGTGCTTGATGTGATGCAGTCTGGAGCCTTTATCATGGGTAAACCTGTTAAGGAGTTGGAGGCTCAGTTGGCAGAATATGTAGGTGTCAAGCATTGTATCAGTTGTGCCAATGGCACGGATGCTCTGACCCTTGCCATGAAGGTATGGGGTATCAAACCTGGCGATGCCGTATTTGTACCCGATTTCACTTTTTTCTCTTCAGCAGAGATAGTATCTTTTGAAGGCGCAACTCCTGTATTTGTTGATGTTGATAAAGACACTTTCAATATCGATGCTGTTGATCTGGAGCGAGCAATCAAGGAGGTGTGTACTGAAGGCGAACTAACGCCAAGGGCTATAGTGGCAGTAGACCTGTATGGACTCCCAGCCAACTATCCCGAAATCCGCAAGATAGCCGACAGGTACGATTTGCTGATTCTCGAAGACGGAGCCCAAGGCTTCGGAGGGGAGATCATGGGTAAGAAGGCATGTTCGTTTGGTGACATCAGTACCACCTCATTCTTCCCAGCCAAGCCTCTTGGCTGTTATGGTGATGGTGGTGCTGTGTTTACAGATAATGATGAGTGGGCAGCTTTAGCAGATTCTTATCGTGTTCATGGTAAGGGAACATTCAAATATGATAATGTTCGCATCGGTATGAATTCCCGTTTGGACACTATTCAGGCAGCCATTCTTCAGATTAAGTTGAAGGCATTCGCTGAATATGAATTGGATGCTGTTAATCGTGCAGCCAAGTTATACACAGAGCGCCTGAAACATATCGTTAAGACCCCTGACATTCATCCAGAATTTCTATCTAGCTGGGCGCAGTACACTATTCAACTCCCGTCTAAAGAGATGCGCGATTCGTTGCAGGCTAAGCTAAAGGAACAGGGTATTCCCACAATGGTTTATTACCCTACTCCTATGCATAGCCAGACTGCATACAAGGATCTGAACTATCCCGCAGACAGTTGTCCCAATGCCCTGCAACTTTGCGGAACCGTCCTATCGTTGCCTATGCATCCATACCTCACAGAGGAAATCATCAATCAGGTATGTGATGCTATAAAGGAACTGGTCTGAATTTGTAATTTGTTTTTTATTTATACATTTCCAGATGTCATTCTACTTTAAGGTCAGGCATCCTTTCCACTACGAACCCGATATTCCTGAGGATTATACCGAGCACGGGTCAGATACGGGTGCTAATATTGAAGAGGAGTATTCCATGAACCCTGATATGCTCAGGATTTTCAATGTCACCAAGTCAATGAGTCTTCAGGATTCATTGATTTGGTTGGTTAGTCATACTGATGATTTTGCTCCTTCGACATTAATTTTGGATACCGATAATGGGCGTTCACTTGACAAGTATGAGAATACCAAAGTGAACGTTATCGTCCAAAAGCGTTCTCTGAACACTATACGACATATGAATACCCTATTGAACCGCTCCAATGAGATTCTGGATGACGGAGGTTATATATGGTGTCATGCCCAGACGTCTGGTCTGAAGTATAAGTTGATCGACGAAAGCTACCCATGGGGAATCCGTCATATTGTCCATGCCTGTAGTTACGTCTGGCATAGAGCGATGGCCAAGATGGATTCCACCAAGTGGTTGTACTTTGGTATCACCAAAGGCAAATCCCGCACTTACAGTCGTGTGGAAATCCTTGGTCGATTTTACCGTGCTGGCTTTGAAGTGGTAGATGAGCAGTTCCGTCATGGTGAATTTTTCGTGTTAGCTCGTAAAATTAAAGAACCTATCTGGAACGATCCCCCTACAGGCTCTCCTTTGATTAAGTTGCGTCGTGTAGGAAAAGATGGTAAGCTCATTGGTGTGTATAAGTTCCGCACTATGCACAGCTATTCTGAGTATCTTCAACCTTATATTTATAAATATAATAGCCTGCAGGAGGGAGGCAAATTCGCAGACGACTACCGTGTCACTTCTTGGGGTAAGTGGATGCGCAAGTTCTGGATAGATGAGATTCCGATGTTTATCAATATGTTCAAAGGCGAGATGAAGATAGTAGGTGTACGTCCATTATCTCGCCAATATTTCAGTCTTTACACGCCAGAGATGCAGGAACTCCGTATCAAGGTGAAGCCCGGACTCTTGCCTCCGTTTTATTACGATAAAAAAACACCAAAGACGATAGAAGATGTGCAGGCATCAGAACGTCGTTATATTGAAGCCTATTTGAAGGCTCCGATAAGGACAGACCTAAAGTATTTCTTCGGGACCATTGGCAATATTCTTTTCCGTGGAAAGAGAAGTAAATAAGGAGTTATAACGGTTAACATGGGGAAATTAGATTGCAATATACCAAAATACGGTAAGATGCTGTACACTGCGGCAATACAAGGTAATTATTCTGTGTTTAAGCGTTTCTATTTTAGCAATGCTGCATATAATGATTAACTTAACAGTTGCTTTGTGAAGGTCGCCAATTTTTTTTTCAGTGTTTGAATGAACTTGATAATTTTGGCTCCTTGTTATAAAAATCGATTATGACGAAATCTCTAAAAGAGCAGGTAGTAACCGGAGCTTTTTGGAACGGAATTGAGAGGTTTGGAACAGCTTTCTTCCTTTTCGTTTCAAATTTGGTTTTAGCACGCCTCTTGTCGCCTGATGATTTTGGCTGTATTGGCATGCTGATGGTTTTTATCTCAATATCAGAAGCCATCGCAGATGGAGGATTCGGCGCAGCCTTGGTACAAAAGAAGCAGGTTTCAAGATTGGATTATTCTACTATTTTTATTTGGAATATTCTTGTGTCATTTTTTTTGTATGGAGTCTTGTTTCTTTGTGCACCATTAATTGCGGTATTTTACAATATTGATTCTCTTGCATTTATTCTCAGAATCCAAGGTGTTATATTACTCTTTAATGGATTGTGTATAGTTCAACGGAGCATGTTGCAAAAAAACTTGATGTTTAAGAAACTTGCAAAAGTGAATGTTACAGCAACAATCGGAGGTACTGTTTTGGGCATATTTTGTGCCTTCATAGGGTGGGGAATATGGAGTTTGGTAGTGAAATTCCTATTCACTGCTCTTATGACAACAGTTATATTATGGATTGGATCCAAGTGGAAACCAGTAATAAGGTTTAGTAAAGAATCATTTCGTACTTTATTTGGCTTTGGAGGTTTTATGTTCTTGACCAGTATCACAAATAGCATTTATCAAAATGTTATATCTTTGGTTATTGGCAAGAGTTTATCTTCTGCCACATTAGGCTATTTTACACAGGCTCGAAAACTCGAAGATGTCCCAAGACAGACAATATCTTCAATCATTACTAATGTTACATTCCCTGCTTTTTCTCAATTGCAAAATGATAATGCTAGGGTATATGCTGCTTTAAGGAAAACGGTGGCTTTGTTAGGTTTTGTTAATATTTCATTTTCTGTTTTATTGATGATTGTGGCTAAGCCATTAATAGTTTTTTTACTCTCTGAAAAATGGGTTCAGTGTGTTCCATATTTTCAAGTCATTTGCCTTTATGGTGTTGGAATGGGGTTCATTGATCTATACCAAAGCGTATTTAAAGGATTGGGGAGAAGCAACTATTTGTTTTACACTGGATTATTACGAAAGTCTATAGGTGTTATTCTAATTCTATTAGGAGCACAATGGGGTATGAAAGGTATTTTGTTTGGATATGTCGTTGGTCAGTTTATTGGAATAGTCATTGTTTCAATACCGATAAAACGTATTATCAATTATGGTTTATTGCGACAAGCATCTGATATAATCAAAAGTGCGTTACCTTCTTTATTTGCTGGTCTTGCTACTTTTATCTTACATCAATATGTCGAAATTCATAATAATTTGATTTCGCTTGTAGTGCAAGGTTCCTGTTTCCTGACCTTGCTCTTACTAATTACTGTAGTTTTTAGAGTCCAAGGTGGAATGATCATAAAAGACCTAATTATTGGAAAATCAGAATTTAGTTTGATTAAGAAAAGTAAGAATAAAATCATTTAGTTATGGAGAATAACTGTAAATTTGGAGTAATTGTGGTCCCAGGACATTCAACTGCTCCCATGAAAAATATTGGTGACTATGTCCAGTCTCTGGCAGCTTTGCAATTTGTCCCTGTTAAGGAAACTCCGATATTATTAGACAGAGAAAAACTCAACATCGTCAAACAAGAAGGAGTTTCAGAAATAAAAACTATTATGAATGGATGGTGGATGGGAAATCCAAACAACTTTCCGCCATCCAATTTGATAAGACCATTATACGTGTCCTTCCATTTGAGACCTAGAATTGAAAAAGATTTTTTCACTTCAGAAGTTATAGAGCATTTAAAGGCTAATAGCCCTATTGGGTGTAGAGATGGGAACACTGTTAAAATGATGCAGGCTCATGGTATTGATGCTTATTTTAGTGGATGTCTTACCTTAACGCTAGGGCTTACTTTCAGACACCAAAAGGTAGATGATTCTAAAGTTTATTTTGTTGATCCCTATGTTGTTAAATTTATTGGTAAGGATATTAAATTATCTTTAGCATCTTTATTTCAAACAGTTTATTCTTTCTTAACAAATAAGAAAAAGATTACAAAAATTGCAAAACAAATAGATTCTACTTCAAACACAAAGCGAGGCTTAATTTCTTTATACACTTATGCCACTAAAATATTTACAATATACTCCAATTCGTTTTCACAAGATGTTCTTGAGAACGCTTTCTATTATGGTCATTCAATTTCAAAGTCCAAGTACCCTACAGATGAAGAGCGTCTAACAATTGCTCGAGATTTACTTGAAAAATATTCGAAAGCCAAATTTGTGGTAACAAGCAAGATCCACTGCGGCTTGCCTTGTCTAGGTATGGGTACTCCTGTAATTCTTATTATATCTTCTGGAATGATAAGAACAGGCCGAATGGATTCCTTGAAGGACTTTTTCAAGAAAGGCTATGTTGAAAATGGAAAATGTGAATTGTATAAGGGCGATTTTTCCCTTAATACTGGACAAAAGATAACTTCCGCATATTCTTTTGAAAATTATGAATCATATCTATCATATGCAAATGATCTGATAAAGAGATGTAAAGATTTTATTCAAAGTTAATATAGTTCTGAATGTAAGTTGTCAGTTATGACGTCCTGTGTATGAAAATGAGAATATGATACCTTTACACTCGTTCAAAGAATGTGAGCATGTTTATTAAGTAGACAATCAACAAGTGAAAATAGAAGGCTTTCTTATATAGCATTTTTAAGAATTAATGTCAGATTCTATTAGAGATAAAGTCGTGAGGGGAGCATTTTGGAATGCGGCTGAAAGAAGCTGCATTTCATTATTGCTCTTTATCTCAAACATAGTATTGGCTCGTCTTTTGTCTCCCGACGATTTTGGCTATGTTGGTGTGCTGACAGTTATTATCTCCGTCTCTGACGTTATAGTTGATTGTGGTTTATCTACAGCATTAATTCAGAAAACACAAACTTCGCAAATAGACTATTCTACAATATTCTTTTGGGATTCAGCTCTTTCAATATTTTTTTATATTTTATTCTTTTTAGGTTCTTCATTTATTTCTTCATTTTTTGAGCAGGAGTCATTATCTCCTCTTATGAAAGTTCTTGGCCTTACCCTTATTTTTAATAGCTTGACAATTGTTCAACGCACTTATCTTACAAAGTTCATGAAATTTAAGAAGTTAGCAAGAATAAACGCAACCTCGACATTGATTGGAGCTGTTTTGGGGGTAATTTGTGCATTTGTTGGTTTTGGTGTTTGGAGTCTGATAATTAAATTGTTGTCTAGGGCAGTTGTTTGTTGTGCATTATTTTGGATTACTTCCGAATGGATACCTAGATTAAAATGTAGTATGTATTCATTAAGATCCTTATTTAGGTTCAGCGGTTTTGTTTTTCTTACTACTTTGTCTGAGAACTTATATACAAATATCATTTCTGTTGTTATTGGGAAAAATTTTTCCTCCACTATATTGGGATATTTTACTCAAGCAAGAAAACTTGAAGATGTTCCAAGGCAGACTATAGCCTCCGTTGTGAATAATGTAACGTTTTCAGCTTTCTCCTCATTACAAAATAATATGAATAAGTTGGAGAAAGGTGTAAAAGATAGCTTCCGTTTAATCAGCTACATTAGTTTTTCATTGACCATCTTTCTAATAGTAGTTGCCAAACCAATTATAGTGCTTCTTTTTTCTGAAAAATGGATGGGGGCAATACCCTATTTCCAAATAATCTGCTTATATGGTTTGTTAATGAGTATAATCGAGCTGAATATGAGCGTAATGAAAGCTGTAGGGGACAGCAAACTCCTTTTTTATACAGGTATTTCCTCTCGAATGATTGGAATAACTCTAATAATAATTGGTGTCGTTGGGGGGGGGATGCGTGGCATGCTATTCTGTTTTGTTTCTAGTCAAATTGTCAGTTTTATTATTGTGTCCTATTATGTTGGTGCAATCATAAATTTTGGTTTTTGGATTCATGTGAAAGAAATGATGCCTAATTTGATTGTGTCTATTATTGCTGGTTTCTTGTCATTTTTGGTGCTATTTCTACTGCATACAGGTGATATGATTTTATTGATAGTGCAGTTTTCTATTTATTTTATTACGTTATTTACAATATCTTCTCTTTTAAATCTTAAAAGTTTTGCTCTTCTTTTGAGTGTTTCAAGAAAATACATATTATATGAAAAAAGATAATCCCAAATTAAAGAATTTGCCGCGTTTTCTGAAAAAGCATTTTTGGCTTTGGCCGCTGATGAATATCAGCAGGAATTCTGTGATTATTCCTATGTTTATTAGTCGTTCGAAGTTATGGCGAATGACTGGCTGCCATATAGGGAAAGGTGTCCGCATCGGGCTTGATGTGTATTATGATTTGGATCATGCAGATATGATTCATGTTGAGGATGATGTGTGGATTGCCAGTAGAAGTTTGTTGTTGTGTCATAGGAGAGACATGTCTGTCTATTATAAAGATGAAAGATACAATGACCTTCCTTATATTATAAAACCAATTTGGTTGAAGAAAGGATGTTGTGTGAGCATGGGGGCATTCATTATGCCTGGTGTAACTGTTGGTGAGGGAGCTGTTGTCGGAGCTGGCGCTCTTGTAACGAAGGATGTTCCAGCATGGACTGTTGTTGCAGGCTGCCCTGCAAAAGTGGTTAAAACATTAACAGAACGTCCCCAACATGAATAGAATAATAAACTTCCATGCCGTTCGCAATATGGATTGGTTTGAAAGGGTGATCATACTCCTTAAAACCAAATATCATATGATATCAGCGGCAGACATTATTTCATTTTATGCTGGTGAAAAAGCATTAAAGAATTCTTGCCTAATTACAGTTGATGACGGTGATGCAACATCATACGATATCATTTATCCAGTGCTAAAAAAACACAATGTTCCTGCTCTTTTCTTTGTCTCTCCACTGATTGCCAAAAGAGAGGAGGCAACAAATTTTTGGTTTCAGGAAATAAGGAACTGCGATGAGAATTGGTGCCGGAAATATGCTCAGGCTCATTTCACTTATCTGGAGGAAAGACAGAAGGCTGGTAATGACAATTTTTTTAGCATGCTTGCTATTGACGACATCTGGGAGATGATTCACCGATGCAAGGAAGAAAATCATTTGGAGTACCTGACTCCACAGAATATGACTGTTGCTCAGATCCAGCGGATAGACCGTGAGGGATTGGTTGCTATTGGTGCACATACGATGTGGCATCCTTTCTTGGCGGCTGTATCAGACGAACGTTCTCGCTGGGAGATTGAAGAATCTGTATCTGAGTTGTCGAAGATGCTTGGTCACCAAGTTGAACTTTTTGCGTATCCAAATGGTAGACCTGAGTTTGATTTTGGTGAAAGAGAAATGGATACTCTAACGAAACTTGGATGCAAGGTGTCCTTTAGCACCCACCCGAGAGGGTTTAGGCAGAAAGACAACCCTTTAGCGATTCCACGATTTGGTCTTACATATGGGAGTATGAAGTTTGTAAGAATGAAGTTGCTGCTTGGAAACTATTATTCATTATTGCGTTCTCTTTATTTACACGTAAAGAATATTATTAAATAGGTTTTGTGTAATGAATTACATTAAAAAGTTCCACAAATCAATATTCTATATTGGCATAACAATTTATGTCATCTTAACTTTTATTCACTACCAAAAGGCGTTCTCTTTGCTTACACTTGTATCTATACTGACTTTTGTCACATATATGTGCGTTCTTTTATGGTCAATAGGTAAACCAAATAAATTTTATAATTCAAGACGATTATCCTTAACGGTCTTCACATATCAAACTATATTTGTTTCTATTTTCCTTTTTTTATCTTATGTGTATGATGGAGATTTCTTCCTGTTTAGTAAGATTGACTCGAAAATTTATGAATATGATAGTTTTAAATTGGCAGCATTACCATATGATCGTTGGATGGCCTATATTTCTGATCTATACTTGTTTGATGATTGGGGTGCATTCTATATGATGGGGACTGTACTTAAGATTATACCATCTAAATTTTTCCTTAATTTTTGTGATGTGGTTTACTGCACAGTAATGTCAGTTTTGCTGTTTGGTATTGGAAAAAGAATCATGCCTCGCAGTTATGCATATATTGCTTCTTTAGCATATTCAACAGCCTCTTATACAGTTTATTTTAACGGGACATTTTTGAAAGAACCATTTTTTCTGCTACTTTTTTCTTCCTCTTTATACTTTTTTTATAGGTATCTAGAAAGAAAAAATTTGTTTGATATTGCGCTATGTATTTTATTCTCTTTATCTCTAGTGTTTTTCCGTCCAGCAGTAATGTTGTTTCTATGGGTAAGTTATTTTGGTTATTTTCTCGCAACTAATAGTTCAAAAATACCATTGTTTGTAAAGATACTTGTTGTGTTAATAATTTCTATTCTTGTATATTCACAAGTTACTCAGATCTTTAACAGGTATACAAATGAGGGAGATGTTACTCAGGTCGCAGAGAGTCGAGCAAATGAAGACAAAGGAGTAAGTGGGGGAAGTTTTATGTATGCAGTTGTAGGTGTTGGAACATTGATTGGGCCTTTTCCCACAATTATTCAGTCAAATACAGGAACACCGCGTGGACCTTTATATGGTGTAGGGCTACTTTATAAGATGTTTTTAGCCGTTCCTTTTTGGCTCGGTTCCTATTATGCATTCAAGCGAAAGGCCTACATAGTTTATCCATTGATAATATTGGTTTTAGTAGAAAGCTTACCTCTCATCTTGATACAACAAGGCCTTGAGATAAGAAAGGGCCTTCCTCATGTATGTGCATTCTACATGACAGCTTTCTGGTTCTTTTATCAGGCGAGTGTTAGGAAAAGAGAAGGAAAGGTGCTAAACTTTTTGATGAAGTATAATTATGTATTTGTATTTATCATTGTGATAGGGTGGAATCTGTTGAGGAAATAGGTTATGAAGGTATTGGTGGTAGCGAATTACAATGAAGGGCGATTTTCGCCTTTTGTTATGGAACAAATGGAGTCTCTCACTAAACAAGGCATAGAGATTGATACATATGGAATAGTTGGTAAGGGGCTTTTAGGATATCTTAGAAATCTGGCTGGACTGAAGAAGAAAATTCAATCATACCAGCCAGACTTAATACATGCTCATTATGGATTAAGTGGATTGTTGGCTAATTTACAGCGTAAGGTTCCTGTAGTGACAACCTTCCATGGAAGTGACATCCATAGTGGAGGTATTACTCTCAAGTTGTCACAACTAGCAATGAGGCTTTCTGCCCATAATATTTTTGTCAGTCGAAAACTTATAGAATTATCGGGGGGCAATGCCTCAAAGGGAACAATACTTCCATGTGGCGTTGATTTGGATAAAATATTGACAGTTCCACGTGCAGAAGCGATGAAATCAGTCGGAAAAACAAAACCTTATGTCCTCTTTTCAAACTCTTTCACGAATGAAGTGAAGAACCCGTCTCTTGCTAAGGAGGCAATGCAGATTATTCCCGACACAGAGCTGGTGGAACTAAAGGGGTATTCACGTCAAGAAGTCAATATGCTTATGAACGCGGCTTCTTGTCTGCTAATGACCAGCCATCGCGAAGGATCACCCCAGGTCATCAAAGAGGCGATGGCCTGTGGCACCCCTATAGTATCCGTAGATGTAGGAGATGTGAAGGATGTGATTTCTGGCACCGATGGGTGCTTCATTGCAGAGCGCAATCCTCAGGATATCACAGAAAAGATAAAGATGGCATTGGCTTTCAAAGGCAAGACGAACGGGCGAAAGAGAATCATTGAAATGGGACTTAGCAATGAACTCATAGCACAAAAACTATTAGAAATATATCATAATATATTAACTCAATAGCTATCTCTGTCTTAAATTTTATTGACTGTTTTTATATAGGCATGATAGAAGATAATTTGAAATGATATGAAAGCATATTTAGAGTTAAAGAATCAGCCGTTGCCCAATTATGAAGCCAATGGGTTGTGGGAAACAATCCATAAATCGGCGAGGGAACATGGCTATCGATCGTTCATATGGTACGCCATTATCCGCTTGAAGGATCATTGTTTGAATTTCTGGTCTCGGACTACACCATGGAACGGTCTGAGAATTAAAATGCAGCGTTGGCGTGGTGTTAAAATCGGAAAACATGTACACTGGGGAACGGATGTGACGATAGATCCACCTTATCCCTATTTCGTTGTTGTTGAGGATGGTGTGTCTTTGGCCGGTAATAATTATGTGCTGACCCATAATAAGCCCTTGGAGTATCATGCCAAGTGTAGTCCATCTTACGTGGCACCTGTTATCATCAGGAAGAATGCTTGGATAGCGTGTGGCGTAATGATTATGCCAGGCGTAGAGATTGGTGAGGGTGCTATTGTGACAGCCGGCAGTATTGTCAGCAAGAGTATTCCTCCTTTGGTTATGGCAAGCGGTAATCCTGCGAAAATGGTGGCAGACATGTCAGCGTTGTTAAAGGATAATTACTCGCCAGAAGAGTTTGACAGGATTATAACTGAACGAAAAAGGAAATATAAAAAACTATTCAAAGACGAAGCATGAATATTCTGATACAATTGGGACATCCCGCTCATTTCCATCTCTATAAGAATACAATCAAGAATCTTCAAAGAGATGGCCATCATGTGTATATCTTGATTAAAACCAAAGATATTTTAGAGCAACTATTGAAGGATGCGGGGCTGCCTTATGTAAATATCTATACAACTGTCAGAAAAAACTCCAAGTTTGCCATTATAAAGGCTGTATCCACAAGACTTTGGAGAATTGCAAAGTTTACATTAAGTCACCATATAGATCTGTTGACAGGCTCCTCAACAGAGATTGCTCAGGTGGGGTGGCTACTAAGAAGGCATTCTGTCATTTTAGGAGAAGATGATGCTGCTATAGTTCCTGAGTTTGTTGCTTTAGCTAAGCCAGTTATGGACTCGTATCTGACACCGGTGGCTTGTAACATGGGGAAATTGGAGAACCGTGTTACAAAATACCGCGGTTATCAGAAATTGGCCTATCTCCATCCGAACTGTTTTACACCAGATCAGAGCATTGCTGCCAAATATGTTGATATTGATAAACCATTCTTTATCCTCCGCTTTACCAAATTGAGGGCATATCACGATTTGCATGCAGCTGCTACGGGTATTACAACAAAGATAGCTCAGCATATTATTACGATGCTTGAATCTCATGGCAGGGTATATATTACTTCAGAGCGCGAATTAGAGCCAGAGTTTGAGAAATACAGACTAAGCATCAATCCTTTGGATATTCACCATGTGCTTTCATATTGCAGTCTTTACATAGGTGACAGCCAGAGTATGGCGGTTGAGTCTGCTCTTTTAGGGGTACCCAATATACGCTTTAATGACTTTGTTGGTAAAATAGGTGTTCTAGATGAGTTGGAGAATAAGTACCATTTGACAAATGGCATTCCTGCTTCAAATCCTGAAATGTTGTATAAACGGTTGGAAGAGATGCTTCTTTCTCCAGACTTGAAGGCGACTTATCAGGAGCGCAGGAAAAGTATGCTTGAAGAAGTGATAGATGTAAATGCATTCTATACATGGTTCTTTGAAAATTACCCAGAGAGTAAGAGAATCATGAAAGAAAACCCAGATTATCAATTAAATTTTAAATAGGAAATTATGGAAAAGAATGATTTTTTAAAGAATTTCGCAGATCAGTTTGATGAGACAGATACTGATGAGTTGACAATGGAAACAGAGTTCCATGAACTTGAAGAGTGGGATTCATTGATTGCGTTGGCTGTATTGAATATGATTTCAAAGAAATATGGTAAGACTGTAACCTTTGATGAGATGCGTGCATGCGATACAGTAGAGGATTTATTTAACGTGGTAGAATCGAAATGATGAATAATCCTTTTTCATTAGAAGGTAAAACTATTCTTATTACAGGTGCCGCATCTGGCATTGGAAGGGCCACGGCCATACAATGTGCAGGTATGGGTGCGAAGGTTATATTAGTAGACCTCAACGAGAGTGGCCTTAAAGAAACCAGTACTCTTATCTCGCGAGAGGATACAGAATATCATGCGCTCGATTTGACAGACTTGGATAAGCTCACCGAGATGGTGTCATCGTTGCCTAAGTTGGATGGTGTAGCAAGCAATGCTGGAATAGTTTTATCACTTCTTGCAAAATTCAGCGAGGCAAAAGATATGGAGCGTATTTTCAAGATTAATACATTCTCACATATCAATCTTGTTCAACAGTTGATTGCTCAAAAGAGGCTGAACAAAGGCGCTTCTATCGTATTTACTTCATCGATGTCTGGTGTATATTGCGGATTGGCTGGAGGCTCCTTGTATGGCGCAACAAAATCTGCCATACTTGGTTATACCAAGGCATTGGCTATAGAATTGGCTCCTCGTGGTATCAGAGTGAATACTATTCATCCAGGTATGATCGAGACCCCTTTAACTCATGGAACAGCTCTCTCTAAAGAATTGTTGGAGGAAGATGCCAAGAACTATCCTCTTGGTCGGTATGGGAAGCCCGAAGAAATTGCATACTCTATAGTCTATCTGCTTTCTGATGCTACAGCATGGATGACTGGCTCGCAGTTGTTGATAGACGGAGGTTATTCAGTAAAATAGTTACAATGGAAGCATATATAAAAGCAATTTCTTACTACCTTCCAGAGAAGGTTGTTACCAATGAACAATTGGTAAAGGAGTTCCCTGAGTGGACAGTAGAAAAGATAGCAAAAAAAATCGGAATCAATGAGCGCCATATTGCCGCAGAGGATGAAACTGCTGGCGATATGGCCTTCAAAGCCGCAGAGAAACTCGTAGCTGAGAATGAAATTGATAAAAATGAAATAGACTTTGTGCTGCTATGCACACAAAGCCCAGACTATTTTTTGCCAAGTACATCTACTATTATTCAGAACAGATTAGGATTATCAACAAAATGTGGAGCCTTTGACTTCAACCTTGGTTGCTCTGGTTATGAATATGGATTAGCTGTTGCTAAGGGTTTGATTGCAGGTGGTATAGCACAGAATATCCTACTGTTGACAGCAGAAACATATAACAAGCATATTCATCCGAAAGATAAGGGAAATCGTACGATTTTTGGAGATGGTGCTTCTGCCTCATTGATTTCAACTGAAGGTTTTGCCAAGATTGGTGAGTTCGTATTAGGCTCTGATGGTAGTGGCTTCGATAAGCTGATACATAAAACTGGTGCTATGCGCCATTATCAGCCGCTGAATGACCTTCATGAAGATGAGAACGGCAATCCTTTGTCAAGTGATTACTTGTTTATGGATGGTAAGGCCATCTTCGATTTTACGGCAGATGTGGTCCCGCCAATGATAGAAGAAGTACTTGCCAAACATCAACTCACAATGGATGATGTGGATCTCTTTGTATTCCATCAGGCCAATAAGTATATGATCAATTATCTACGCAAGTTGATGAGTATTGACAAGGATAAGTTCTATGTGTTTATGGAGACCGTGGGAAATACGGTCTCTTCAACTATACCTATAGCACTATGTGAGGCTCAGAAAGAAGGCAAACTTCACGGAAATATTCTGCTTGCAGGCTTTGGCGTAGGGCTGTCGTATGGTGCAACAGTATTAAATTGTGAGTAAATTCAATGGATTTTACGATTAGCACTTATAGAAGACTTGTATCTTCTTTTAAGGAGAATGGTTATTCTTTTGTTACTTTCTCTGAATTTTTGACAAACCCCAAAAGTCAAAATGGCAAACTGATGATGATGCGGCATGATGTGGATGAGCAAGCACAGAATGCCTTGAAGATGGCTAAAGTGGAGCATGAACTTGGAATCAAGGCAACCTATTTTTTTCGGATTGTCAAGCATAGTAACAAACCAGAGATTATCAAGAAGATTGCAGCTATGGGGCATGAGATAGGTTATCATTATGAAGACTTGTCGACAGCCAATGGAGACTACGATAAAGCAATTAAGTCTTTTGAAGAACATTTGGATTATTTCAGGACTTATTATCCCGTTAAGACTGTTTGTATGCATGGAAGCTCCACTTCAAAGTATGATAATCGTACATTATGGAACAGATATAAGTTAGAAGATTTCGGCCTTTTGGGAGAGCCTTATTTGTCGTTAGACTTCTCTAAGGTGTTCTATATGACCGATACTGGCTATGCCTGGGATGGCGGAAAATATGCAACAAGAGATATTGTTGAGAATCACTTTGGGCTCACATTCCATACATCTGACCAAATCATCCAATGTGTAAAGGATGGTAAATTTCCACAACAGGCAATGATATTGGCGCATACCTTATGGACTGATAGCATCATAGATTGGTCTTATCTCCATTTTCGCGAATTTGTGCGAAACCATATCAAAAGTTTGGCAACAAAGAACAAAGTTGTTGCTGCCATCTATAAGAAGTTGGTTGCTATTTATTGGGGTAAGAAATAATTGTTATAGAAATGAGAAAAATACTAATTACGGGTGCTTCAAAGGGACTCGGCTTGTTTCTTTTGAAGCGATTCAAAGATGACGGGCAGAGCGTTTATGGTACCTTTAATTCAACCATACCAGACGAGTCGTTAAAGAACTATTTGACTAAAGTTGACATCTTGGACAATGATTCTGTTATAGTCTGGGTTAATGGAATCGTGACCGCAGAAGATGAGATCGTATTGATAAACTGTGCGGCTGGCAACTATAATGTATTAGGGCGAAAAGCTGATGTGGACAAATGGAAAGAGTTGATAGATGTCAATCTGGTTGGTACGTTCCGCGCCATTCATGCCTGCCTGCCTTATATGTATGAAAAGAACTGGGGACGTATCATCAACTTCTCTTCTGTTGTGGCTCAGAAAGGTGTGGCTGGTACCAGTGCATACGCAGCATCAAAAGCTGCATTGTGGGGATTGACAAAGAGTCTGGCCGTTGAGAATGCCAAGCATGGTATAACCATCAACACGTTGAATCTTGGTTATATGGAAGTTGGCATGACCATCAATGATGTCCCCGAGAAACTACAGGAAGAAATGTTGAGCCAGATACCTGAAAGGAAATTCGGATCACCAGAGGATATATATCAGGCTATCTTGTTTTTAATCAACTCTCCTTATACTACAGGAGCACAAATCAATATTAACGGAGGATTATATTAAGATGAAAGATTATCTACCATTAAAAAAACAACCGTTACCCAATCATGTGGAACGGTCTTTTTTCCAGGCATGGAAAAGAACAGCGAAGGAACATGGGTATACAGGTATATTTGCAATGCCGCGATTCCTCTATCGCAGATATATGGATTTCCTGCTACAGCAGATATCCCGTGCAGTACCTTATAGTGGAATAAGAATAAAACTTCATAGATGGAGGGGCGTAAAGATTGGAAAAGGTGTGCATATTGGCCCTATGGTAACCATTGATGATGTCTATCCTAACTTTGTAGTGATAGAAGATGGTGTGTCTTTAGCAGGGCAGAACTATATACTGACGCATAATAAACCGCTGGAATATCACAAACATTTGTCAGAGGCATTCTTGGCTCCTGTGATTATTAAGAAGAATGCTTGGATTGCCATTGGTGCTACGGTATTACCAGGGGTTACTGTTGGAGAAGGAGCTATTGTGGCTTCTGGTTCCGTGGTAACAAAGGATGTTCCAGCCAATACCATGGTTGGTGGCGTTCCTGCAAAAGTGATTCGTGAATTTGAAATGAAAGACGGGATTCCCGTCGGTTTTAAGAAATAATAGAAATGAAACAGTTAGTAAGAAATGTAAAAATCATCGGAACGGGTTCATACGTTCCTGAAAAAGTTTACACCAACGAGTATTTGGAAACCATTTGCCCGACAAATGCCGAATGGATTGAAAAGAATGTAGGCATTAAAGAGCGTCATATAGCAGCAGACAATGAGGCAACGAGTGATTTGGCAACTGCTGCTGGTCGTAGGGCATTGGCAGATGCAGAGTTGCGTCCAGAGGATATCGATCTGATTATTGTCGCTACATCAACACCTGACCGAAAAGCCCCTTCTACGGCCGCATTTGTACAGCATAAGCTGAATGCATATAATGCTGTGGCATTTGATCTGTGTGCCGTTTGTAGTGGTTTCATTTATGGACTTTCAGTAGGTTGTCAGTATATTGCCAGTGGTGTCTATAATAATGTGATGGTGATAGGTGCCGACACCTTCTCTAAGATAACAAACTGGTCTGACCGAAACTGTATTTTCTTTGGTGATGGTGCCGGTGCTGCTATTGTTACTTCATCAAATGTGACTGAGGGTTTTTTGGCGTACCGCCTTTATACTGATACTAGTGACCATATGTTGGGATTTACCATTCCTGGAGGTGGCTCAGAAATACCTTTGACAGAGGATAATATCAATGAGGGATTGCAGTATTTCCAAATGGATGGTCATCAAGTATTCAAATCAGCGACTGTGGCTTTGCCTCATGCCATCAATCAGGTTTTGCTTGATACAGGGCTTACTATTGATGACATTGACATTATGATTCCTCATCAGCCAAGTATTCGTATCCTGCAGAAGACAGCAGAAATTATCGGTCTGCCTTTTGAAAAAGTGATGCATAATATGGAGAAATATGCAAACACTTCAGCTGGTACCGTTGCTATTATGTTGGATGAGTGCAATAAAAGTGGAAAGCTGAAAAAGGGTGATATTGTTCTTTTTGCTGCTGTTGGCAGTGGCTGGACCTATGGTGCTTCAATCATCAAATGGGCAAAATGAAAGGAATAGCCTGTATGACTAACGACGTGGAGACCACCTCGATTGTGAATGGTGGCCTTCGCGATGAGACAGGTGTTAAAGTTTGGAAAGAAGGGTTGCCAATGCTTCTTGACCTGTATGATAAGTATGGGGTGAAGGCAACTTTCTTCTATATAGCCAATTTTGCCAAGCAACATCCTGAGATTATTAAGATTGTCCAGGAAAGAGGACATGAGATTGCCTGTCATGGATTAACGCATAAGCATGACAAGGCATTTGATGTAATGCCATTTGATGAGCAATTGGATCATCTATCGACTGCAAAAAAGATTCTGGAAGATATCGCCGGAGAAGAAGTGATTTCTTTTAGGGCTCCTGCATTGCGTGTGAACTTTGATACACCAAGGGCTTTGATGGAAGCCGGTTTTAAATACGACAGTTCTGTCGCTCCTCAGCGCATGGACATGTTTATGTCACTTGGTAGTAAAAATAAGATGCAGTGGTTTGGGGCTCCAAGAGCACCATACATTGCCAGTTCAGAGAATCTGGCAAGGAAAGGTAATTCTCCACTCATTGAAGTGCCTGTTTCTTCGTTTGTGGTGCCTTATATTGGTACTTTTATGCGTATATCTCCGACTATGAATGCCATAACAAGGAAGTTGTTGTATTTGGAAACAAAGAATACAAATAAGGCAATTAACTTTCTTATTCATCCTAATGAGGTTATAACTGAAGAAAACTTGCACCTTGAAACTCAAAGAAGAGCTTCCAGTTATATTGGATATCTCCTGTCAGATGTGCTGAGAAGAAAATTGAAACAGAAGAATCTTGGTGAGGATGCACTTCAGCTGTTTGAGAAAGAAATTAAATATTGGACGATTAAGGGATATGGTTTTCAACGCATCAAAGATATAAAGGTAGAGTAATGATAAAGTTATTGACTGTTATCGGGGCGAGACCCCAGATTATCAAGGCCGCAGCCATTTCGAGAGCGGTAAAGGGACATTTTGCAGAGGAGATAGAAGAAAAGATTCTGCATACGGGGCAACACTACGATGCCAACATGTCGCAGGTGTTTATTGATGAGTTGGGCATTCCACAGCCAGACTTTAACCTGGGGGTGGGTTCCGGAAGACATGGTGAACAGACAGCCAAGATGATTGCTGGCATTGAAGAGGTGTTACTATCAGAACATTTTGATGGCATTGTGCTCTATGGCGATACCAACTCAACATTGGCAGGGGCAGTGGCTGCATCGAAGATTCATGTGCCCATCTTCCACATTGAGGCAGGACTGCGCTCCTTCAATATGGCTATGCCGGAGGAGGTGAACCGTATGGTGTGTGACCAATTGTCTTCCATTCTCTTTGCTCCTACAGAAACAGGAATGGAGAATCTGAGACAGGACGGGTATCTGAAATCTAAGGCCAAGTTTAAGAGCGGGAAGCAAAGGCTGGTGTATAACAGTGGCGACGTGATGTATGACAATAGCTTATATTTCGCCTCAATAGCAAACCAGAAGAGTAGTATCATTAAAGATCTCTCATTCATTCCTGGTAATTTTATTCTTACGACCATCCATCGTGATAATAATACAGATGACAAGGAGAGATTGTCGAGTATCTTTGCTGCATTATTAGAAATAGCAGAGTCAAACCATATGAAGGTTGTGCTACCCTTGCATCCCAGGACAGCAAAGTTGTTGCCCGTGAATCTGGAGCCTACTATCTATAATAAGGTGAAGGCATCGGAGTGGATACAGATTATTCCACCGGCCTCATTTTTTGATATCATCGAGTTAGAGAAGAATGCGAAGATCGTGATGACCGACAGCGGGGGTGTGCAGAAAGAGGCTTTCTTCTTCGAAAAGCCTTGCGTCATCTTCAGGCCAGAGACAGAATGGGTGGAGATTGTCAATCATGGCGCGGGCATCATTGTTGATGCTGACAGGCAAAGGATTCTTGATGCCTATCAGTCACTGACAGATAAAAAAGTTTCATTTCCGGCATTGTTTGGCGATGGACACGCATCTGAGTTTATCCTGAGTAAAATCATTGAATACCTAGCATAGAGCAGTCAAACGTCAAGATGAGGAGAGACTTGATTGAGCAGTTCGTTATTCCTGTGTGTACAAATGTACTCTTAGGCAGGAATGATGTCGCTCATGAAACTCAGCCTGTGAATGCGCAGGAATGGGAGGAGGTATGTTACTTCGCCTCGTTACATGGTTTGATGCCCGTAATGATGAATTATCTACAGTCCATCCATTTAAATGATGAAAAATGTACAGCTGTTCTCATCAACTGGTTTGGGAATTCATTCCAACAGGAACAGACAACCGAGGTAATGGCTGTGGTAGCCAGGAAGTTGGCTATAATCATGCAAAAGGCTGAACTAGACGTGATGTTCCTGAAGGGATTAAGTCTGGCACAGAATTATCCCTCTCCAAAGATGAGAATGTCCGCAGATATCGACTTTTACCTTTTTGGCAAAACTGAGGAGGGACTAAAAGCGTTAGAAGCAGCTGGTATTTGCAGTGATGATGCATGGGATTACCATGTGCATGCTGAGATGAATGGTGCGCGGCTTGAACTGCACAAGATGTTCATCGACGTTGACAGGATAGGCAGCAACAGGGAGGTGGAACGCGCTTTGGTACAGCTTGCCAAAGAAGAAGGGAAGTCATGCAGATGCGAATGGATGGGAGCGAGCGTGACGAATGCATATAGGATGTCACCGACGATGAATGCCATCTTCCTGATGCGACATATCGGTATCCATTTCGTGTCGGAAGCAGTATCGCTACGGATGCTTTACGACTGGGGGCTGTTCCTACAGCATGAAGGTAAGGATGTTGATTGGAATAAGGTTGTTGCTCTCTATGAGCAGGTGGGGATGATGGATTTTGCTCGCAGAATCCAGAGCCTTGTGATAGATAAGTTGGGAATGCCAGTGGCAGATTGCAGTCCACTAAAGCCTTTAGATGATAAGCAGACGATGTTGACATGGGAAAGCATCCTATCATTGTGCGAGAATAGCGTAGGACAGAGGTCGAACTTAAAGGCCGGGCTGATGCGAAGATATGAAATGCTAAGAGGCAAATGGAAGTTTAAGATGGTTTATCCCAAGGATTCCTTCTGGAAGACTTATTGTTATTTGGCCTTCCGAGGAATCAGGACTTATAACAGAAGTAAAAGATGAAACTATATACAGACAGCTTACATAAGATTGCCTATGCTACCGATGCCTCGGTGTATCGGGAGATACCGTATGGCGTGGCTTATCCTGAAACCATCGAGGATGTACAGAAGCTGATGAGGATGGCTCGTGAGCGGAAGACACATTTGATTCCTCGTGCGGGTGGAACGTCAATTGCCGGACAGGTAGTGGGCAGCGGTATCGTTGTGGATATCAGCAAGTACTGGAACCATATCCTTGAAGTCAATCGGGAAGAGCGATGGGCAAGGGTGGAGCCGGGAGTAGTACGCGATGAACTGAATATCGCACTTAAATCATACGGATTGTTCTTCAGCCCAGAGACATCGACCAGCAACAGGTGTTGCATAGGTGGTATGTTCGGGAATAATTCCTGCGGAACGCACTCTCTGGTGTATGGGAGTACAAGACATCATGTTATTGCTTGCAAAGGGGTGCTTTCCGATGGATCGCTATTTGATACGGAACATATAGACAGACAGAATGCACTGTTGGATAAGATACTATGCCAGTTAGAAACATGGGCTGCAGATGAAAAGATATGTAGTCTGATAGAAGCGACCTATCCTGACAAAAGTCTGCAGCGCAGGAGTTGTGGATATGCGATTGACGAATCAATTGAGATAGTTAAAGAACAACCGGGCTTGGCACTATGCAAGCTATTGGCTGGCTCTGAGGGAACGCTGGCTTTCATAACAGAGATAAAAGTGTCGTTAGATGAGCTACCGCCAAAGGAAATTATGGTGGTGTGCGGGCATTGTGACACGCTTGACAAGAGTTTTGAAGCAAATCTTGTGGCTCTGAGACATCGTCCAACGGCTATTGAGCTGATGGATGGGGATATACTGGAATTGAGCAAAGGCAATGCGGAACAACAGAAAAACCGCTTCTTCGTGGAAGGAAATCCTGCGGCATTGCTGATAACGGAATTAAGGGCTGAGACTCGCGAAGAACTGGACAAACAGGCAGATATTCTAGAGAAAGACCTGATAGATAGTGGTTTGGTGTATCTGAATACCAGAGTCTACGGCTCGGATGTGGCTAAGGTCTGGGCTTTGCGAAAGGCTGGACTTGGAATACTTGGCGGCATGAAGGGCGATGCAAAGCCCATGGGCGTGATAGAAGATACGGCTGTTGCTCCTAAGTATATGCCAGCCTACATGAAGGACTTCCAAGAGATGACGCACAGGCTTGGTGCACAAGTGGTCTATTATGGTCATATTAGCACAGGTGAGTTGCATCTTCGCCCCATTATCAACCTGAAAACCAAGGAAGGACAAAAACTCTTCCGTGATTTGGCTACAGAAACAGCTCAGTTGGTAAAGAAGCATCGTGGCAGTATCAGTGGGGAACATGGAGATGGTAGATTGCGCGGAGAGTTTATCAAGATGCTCTATGGCGATGACACTTACGAACTGATGCGGCAAGTGAAACAGTGTTGGGATCCTGAGGGTATGTTTAATCTGCATAAGATTGTGGATACCTTGCCGATGGATTCGATGCTGCGATTTGATATTGACCAGCAGTATGATTTTGAAAAGCGTATAGGTTCCGATAAGACCTACTTTAACTGGAAAGCAGCATTTGACGAGTGTACTGCACCTGGCGCTACTGGTGCAAAAAGTCAGATGAATGCGCTGATGTGCTCGATTGAACAGTGCAACGGCGCAGGTGACTGCCGGAAGAGTAATCTGATAGGTGGTACGCTTTGCCCAGCATATAAAGTTTCTGGCGATGAGCTGAAAACGACTAGGGCAAGGGCGAATGTACTGCGAGAGGTCCTGACTCGTGGCGGTGACATCTCACTGGTAAAAGAAGAGCTTGACAGTTGCTTGGCTTGCAAGGGTTGCAAGAGCGAATGTCCGTCGAATGTCGATATGACACGTCTAAGGGCAGAGGTGTTGCAACATTATTATGATGAGCACGGAACGCCGTTCCGCTCATTTATGGTTGCCCGAATGGCTCAGATAGAGCAATTGGGCGCTATGGTGAGACCTCTTTATAATTTCTTTGCCACATGGAGTCTGTCGTCTGCCATCATCAAGAAAGTCATCAGCTTTGCCTCTGAACGCCAGATTCCTACTCTAAGCCGGTACTCCATGCGTAAGCTGGTGAGAAAAGAACAGGCTCAATATCGAATTGCCCGACCCAAGAAGAAAGTCTATCTGTTTGCTGATGAGTTTACTAACTTGCAAGAAGCAGAGTTAGGACTGACGTTCGCAAAGCTGCTGATGCGGTTGGGTTATAAAGTTGAGATTCCAGAGCATGTAGAAAGTGGCAGGGCGGCCATATCGAAGGGTTGCTTGAAATATGCCAAGAAGTTCGCTGAGAAGAATGTGCGATTGTTGGCTGATAAGGTGAGTGATAGTCACCCATTGATAGGCATCGAACCGTCCTGTATTCTGAGTTTCAGAGATGAATATCCCGACTTGGTTTCAGCCGAGATGCGGTCAGATGCGTTGGCATTGGCCAAGAACTGTTTGCTATTTGACGAGTTCTTACTACAGGAATTGGAGGCAGGGGCTATTTCTGCCGAAAACTTTGTTGGACAAGAAATGGAAATCTGGTTGCACGGACATTGTCATCAGAAAGCCTTGGTAGGTGTTGATAAGACAGCAAATGCACTGGGGAAACTTTTATCAGGTGCAAAGATCAATGTTATTCCCAGTGGCTGTTGTGGTATGGCGGGATCGTTCGGCTATGAGAAGGAGCACTATAGGACATCTATAGAGATTGGCGAAATGGTGTTGTTCCCTGTGGTTCGTAGAGTGATGGAAGAAGGAAGAAGGAAGAAGAAAGATGTTGCTCCAACATTCGTGGCTGCTCCAGGGACATCGTGTAGACAACAGATTCTGGACGGTACAGGCGTCAAAGCTGTGCATCCGATAGAATTATTATATAATTTTTTAAAATAACCTTTTTTTATTATGGCAAATTTTGCATTGATAGGTGCAGCTGGCTACATTGCACCTCGCCACATTAAGGCAATCGCAGATACAGGTAATAACCTTGTAGCTGCTTACGACAAATTTGATAGTGTAGGGCGTCTGGACGCTTCATTCCCTGAGTGCAGCTTTTTCACGGAGCAGGAGCAGTTTGAACGCTTCGTTGACAAAGTGAAGGGTACCAAGGATGAGATCCAGTGGCTGGCTATATGTACACCTAACTACACTCATGATGCTTTTATCCGTTATGGATTGAAGAATGGTATGAACGTGATTTGTGAGAAACCTGTTGTTATTCATCCCAAGAACATCGTGGAAATCATGAAACTCGAAGAAGAGACAGGACATCAGGTATATAATATCCTCCAGCTCCGTCTGCATGACAGTATAGCAGCATTGAAACAGAAGATTGAGGCCGGTCCAAAGGATAAGATGTACAACATCGACCTGACCTACATTACTTCTCGCGGTAAGTGGTATTATACTTCCTGGAAGGGCAACAACCATAAGTCGGGAGGCGTGGCCACCAATATCGGAGTTCATTTCTATGATATGTTGCAGTGGATCTTCGGCCCAGTGAAGAAGAATATCGTCAATGTGATGAGCTTCGACCGTGTGGCTGGTGTTTTGGAATTGGAGCATGCTCATGTGAAATATTTCCTTAGTATCAACGCAGAGTGTCTGCCGGAGAATGCTGTACAGGGCGAGAAGAAGACTTATCGTACACTGAACATCGATGGTGATGAGTTTGAGTTCAGCAAAGGTTTCACCGAACTCCATACGAAGAGTTATGAGAATATTCTCGCAGGTAAAGGCTTCCGTATCTCTGAGGCGCAGAATTGTATCCAAATCGTCGAGGACATCCGTAATTCTACGCCTATCGGTCTGGTTGGTGATTATCATCCCTTGGCAGAGCGCCCATTGGCCAAGCATCCATTTGGCTGGGATGACGTGAACTATTAATAGATTCTATTCTTGCCCTGCATGTAGATTTCTTGCTATGTGCAGGGCATTTCTTTCTTTAAAAAAGGCAATAACATAGAAGTTGACCCAAATATCTAAAAAAATGAGCAGCCAATTACGGTTGCTCATTTCTATTGCATTATGTTTCGTTTCAAACACTGATTTATTGTTTCTTGAATGATACTCTTCAATTTGATTTCTTTCCAATCAACCAAATGAGATTTATCATTTGGATTATCCATTTTGGTAAGCATTCGATAAACTACAGGTAGTAATACCTATATACTATAGCAATAGCAGCTACAATCCAATGTGATTGTAGCTGCTATTATTTTTTGTGGTACCTATATGTTGTACCTATATCATGCAGTTTTGGTCATGACAGATTCCGGATGTGTGAGGGATGATGGCTGAAGGATGATGTGAAGTGTGGGGCTGCAGGAGCAGCCTTGCACTCAGACGGTATATATGGACATCCCCCGATTCAGTTCTTGCTGGAGCAAGCGATCAAAGATCGAGCGCTTCGTGAGCTGGGTCGGGGGATGTCTGTTTTTGGCTACTCAGACTTCCTCACAAACCTTTTCACTCGTTCGTCCACGATTCGCAGGTATGTTCTTTTCATCTTGTCGTTCAGGAAACTATTTCCTATAAGCTTCGCGGCCAGTTCTGGTACAAGCATATACTTGTCAAGCACTCTCTTTATACGTGCATCGGTCAATCCTATTTGTGTGCCAAATCGTTCAAAGTCTATGCGGCACGGATGGCCAGTCCTGTCAAATACGTCGCTCTTTTCGATGTCAGGAGATAAGCCTCCGTCCAGTCCGAAGTCATCACCATTCACATGCAGGCTTGTATTCAATAGGTCGTATGCTGGAGCGAGCCTGTAATCTCCCCCTTGACGGATAACGGAGAAATTCTTCAGATGGTCGTCACCATTAGCATAGATGTAGTTGAACACAACGAGTTCGTAGAAACGTTCCATGTCAACCATCCATGCAGGGATTCTGTTTCGGATGCATTTCGCAATATCCTCGTAGCAGCCACTATATTTGAAATAGGTGCCGTCCGTCTGCTCGTTTCGTCCTACAAGTGAAGCAAAGTCTTCCATTTCCGCCTTTGTTCCATCGGGCAGAATATCAAACCTCTTGGTGATATACACCGTCTGACCGTCTTTCGTAAAACATAGTCCGTTCTCTGCAGTAACAATGCCATACACCTGTCTGGCTATCTGCATCGTCACATGCTCATTGGCGGGTATCTGTTTCCTTGTGGCAATGGTCTCATCCCATGGTGCAGGCTTGAGGATGTATGTGGATCGCTCATTGCTCTCAGCAATACGGATGCTGTGCTGGTCAATAAGTCCAGAGAACTTTTCCTGCACACCAGAAACGGATATACGTTGCATAGCCCGGACAATTACGTCCGACTGTTTCAACTCATTGATATTGAAGTCCAGGAATGGTGACACTTTCTTTCCGTCAAACAGTCGTTTTACTGCTTGCGGACTATAGGTGTTATAACCTTCTGCCAATGTCGATGGACAATATTTAATTTCAACCATTCTCTACCTCCTTGACCTTTGGTCGAGCCTGCTCATGCTCGGCAGAATCCAAGTTCACTTGGTTTTGCTCTCGCTCAATCGCAGCCTTAAAGTTTACGGAGCCTATCATATCTGTACCAACGGTAGCCATCAACATACCGAAAAAGTCTTTGTCATCAATACGCTGTTCTCTACAAATTACTTTCCTGTTGGCTCCTTCAGGTAGTAAGTTCGTGAAAAACGGAAACAAAAACTCTGACTCGTAAGCTTCCTTTCTTTTTGGTAGGGTCAGCGATACTGGTGGCATGTCTGATACTGCATATTCCTCAGTATAGACAAACGTATAGCCTTTGCCCGGATTTAACTCCGTCAGCAATCCGGCCTTCACATCATTTACATATACTTCCAACTGTCTCATAAACTATGTCATTTGATGGTTCTGATATGGAACTCCATTTCCAGTCCCAGCACCTCTAAGATTCGTGTTACAGTTTTCATCGAGGGGTTGCCTGCACCTCGCTCAATATCCTTCACAGTGGCCAGGCTGATGCCTGCCATTTCCGCTAAGTCTATTTGGGAGATTCCCAAGACTCCTCGACGCTCTTTAACGACTTCTCTTAGATTCATAAAAGTATATTATAATCAACTTTTTGCTGCAAAGATAAGTAAAATCTTTAGAAATTCCAAGAAAAGTCTAATAAATTGTACTTTTCGACCTGCAAATTGTGAATTTGAATAGAAAAATGCAGACTTTCGGGCTAAATGTGGTCATTTTCACGTTAAAAATGCTTAGTTATGTAGTTATTTCCAAATAGTATTTGTATATTTGCGCTGTAAATGGTTTTATTAATCTAAAATATAAGAGGTATGGGAAAGTTTGAATTAATGGCGCTACCGTATGCGATTAATGCATTGGAGCCGGTGATTAGTAAGCAGACGCTGGAGTTTCATCATGGGAAACATCTGGCAGCGTATGTGAATAACCTGAACGGGTTGTTTCCTGGAAGTGGATTTGAGGAGGCTTCTCTGGAAGATATCGTGTGTAAGGCAACTGGCGGTATTCTGAATAACGCAGGGCAGATACTGAATCACGAGCTGTACTTTGGGCAGTTTACCGCACCTAAGGCCGACAATGCTCCTAAGGGAAAGCTCGCTGAGGCCATCGTTCGTGACTTCGGTTCGTCTGGCTGGGTATGGCTATCGGCTGACAAGGATGGCAAGCTTGTGATTACACAGGAGGCTAATGCTGCCAATCCCATTCAGAAGGGCTTAAAGCCACTGCTGACATTCGATGTATGGGAGCATGCGTATTATCTGGATTATCAGAACCGGCGCCCTGATCATCTGGCTGCCCTTTGGCAGATCATCAATTGGGAGGTCATTGGAAAGAGGTATGAATAAGTGAACCTGTAGTGGGCGGTCACAACCATCAAAGAACCTGTTTATATTCTTATGTTGCCCCCTCCGGAGGGCTACCATAATATAATACCTGAAAACACCGAGGGGTGGGGGCGAGGAGCCCCCAATTATGGGATTATCATATTTAAGATGGATCAGGGGACGGTTCTGAAGTGAACCCAGAAAGTTGGACACAACTTAAAGGTTCAAATGAAACGTAATTGCAGTTTAGAAGAAAAGTTATGCGCAA
>CADBVZ010000003.1 GCA_902798285.1 uncultured Prevotella sp.
ATGGCAAGAAGCGTACGTACCAGGAGAAGATTCCGATTTCTTCGTTCGCCGTTGCCACGGCGACAGAGGGTAACCCCTCTGGAGATTAAGAGGTGAGAGGTGAGGGGTTAGAGGTGAGAGAATAGCTGGCGAAGCCATTGCTCAAGCCTCCCCCACTCCCTCCTAGTTATTAACCATTCAAAAAGCAAACTACTATGAGCAAGAAGGAAACCGCAAAGTTTATCGTGCAGTTGATTGCATCTATAGCAACCGCTATTCTGACTGCACTGGGCGCCACATCGTGCGTCGGAGCGTAACGGCCCAAAGGGCCGCAAATGACAAGGGGACAGGGCCCAGTCAGAGTTATCGAAAACGATAACCATGACATAGGGACCTGTCCCCTGTGTCATTTAGGGACCTGGCCCCGTTGGCATTTGTTCCGCAAAGGTTTTCGTGGATTTTTAACGTTATATGTATTAAATCATTTGGAGGATTCGATTTTTTTTCCTACTTTTGCAGCGGCATAAAGCAATTGAAAATTGAAAATTGAAATTGAAGGTCGCGATTAAGTGAGAACAGAGCCAAGCTTGCTTGAGCTATGTCGAACGTGAGCGAGCTCGATGTGAAACATCAAGATTGAAAGTATTAATTTAAAACATATTTAAAAATGAAACCGCTAAACAAACAATTTGCTCCTAAGAGCGTGATGCCTGAAAAGGTGATTCAGTTCGGTGAAGGTAACTTCCTCCGTGCATTCGTAGATTGGATTATCTGGAATATGGACCAGAAGACCGATTTCAACGGCAGTGTGGTAGTAGTACAGCCCATTGAGAAGGGTATGGTGGACTGGTTGAACGCTCAGGACTGCTTGTACCATGTGAACCTGCAGGGTCGTGAGAACGGCAAGCCCGTGAACACCCTCGAGCGTATCGACGTGATCAGCCGCGCGCTGAACCCCTATACTCAGAACGCTGCCTTCATGGCTCTGGCCGATCAGCCCGAGATTCGTTTCGTGATCTCGAACACCACTGAGGCCGGTATCGCCTTCGACCCCAGCTGTAAGTTGGAGGATGCTCCCGCCAGCAGCTATCCCGGTAAGCTGGTACAGCTGCTGTATCGCCGCTATCAGACGTTCAACGGCGACAAGACCAAGGGACTGATTATCTTCCCCTGCGAGCTGATTTTCCTGAACGGCCACGTGCTGAAGGATTGCATCTATAAGTATATCGACCTGTGGAAGCTGGGCGAGGACTTCAAGAAGTGGTTCGAGGAGGCTTGCGGCGTTTACGCTACTCTCGTGGACCGTATCGTACCGGGATTCCCCCGCAAGGAGATTGCCGAGATTCAGGAGAAGATTTCTTACCGCGACAACCTGGTGGTTCAGGCCGAGAACTTCCACCTCTGGGTGATCGAGGCTCCAAGAGAGGTGGCCAAGGAGTTCCCCGCCGACAAGGCTGGTCTGCACGTACTCTTCGTGCCTTCAGAGGAGCCTTACCACAAGCGTAAGGTAACGCTGCTGAACGGCCCGCACACCGTGCTGAGTCCTGTGGCTTTCCTGAGCGGTGTGAACATCGTACGCGACGCCTGCAACCATCCCGTCATCTCGAAGTATATCCACAAGGTGCAGTTCGACGAGCTGATGCAGACACTCGACCTGCCGATGGACGAGCTGGAGAAGTTTGCCGGCGACGTGCTGGAGCGCTTCGACAACCCATACGTAGACCATCAGGTGACGAGCATCATGCTGAACTCATTCCCGAAGTTCCAGGCTCGCGACCTGCCCGGTGTGAAGACTTACCTGGAGCGCAAGGGCGAGCTGCCTAAGGGCTTGGTATTCGGTCTGGCTGCCATCATTACCTATTATAAAGGTGGTAAGCGCGAGGACGGCACCGAGATTGTGCCCAACGACGACCAGAAGATCATGGATCTGCTGAAGCAGCTGTGGGCTACCGGCGACACTCAGATTGTAACTGTAGGTGTGCTGGGTGCCGAGGCTATCTGGGGTGAGGACCTGAACAAGATTCCTGGACTGGCCGCTATGGTGAAGCAGGATCTCGACCTCATCAAGAGCGTAGGCATGCTGGAAGCGGTGAAGAGTATTCTATGATTATTCAACACAGAGATACAGAGACACAGAGTTTTTAATCGTTTAGAGGAAAAGGGATTATGGGAGGAGAGCAAAAAGAAAGACCTCTGTGTCTCTGTATCTCTGTGTTTAAAATAAAAAGAAACAAATGTGAGCGACGCGATAGAAATTAAGGGGGCGAGGGTCAATAATCTGAAGAACATTGACGTAAAGATACCCCGAAACCAATTCGTAGTGATTGCCGGAGTCAGTGGCTCCGGCAAATCATCGTTGGCCTTCGACACTTTGTATGCCGAGGGCCAACGGCGTTATGTAGAGTCGCTCTCGAGCTACGCCCGACAGTTCCTGGGCAGGATGAACAAACCCGAGTGTGACTTCATACGCGGCATACCGCCTGCCATAGCGATAGAGCAAAAGGTGATATCGAGGAATCCACGCAGTACGGTGGGCACCTCGACGGAGATATACGAGTATCTCCGTTTGCTTTACGCGCGCATAGGGCGCACGTACTCACCCGTAAGCGGACAGGAGGTGAAGAAGCACTCAACCGAGGACGTGGTGCAGAAGATGCTGGAGTACTCGAAGGGTACGCGATTCGTGGTGATGGCACCCATCCATCTGGCCGAAGGGCGCACCATGGAGCAGCAGCTGAAGACGTATCAGTTGGAGGGGTATGCCCGCATCTACGTGAAGGGCGATTTCAAGCGGATAGATGAATATCTGGAGGCTGGCGACATTCAGCAGGAGGACATTTTCCTGGTGATAGACCGCATGAGCGTGGACGATTCGAAAGATGTGATAGCGCGACTGGTGGACTCGGCAGAGACGGCCTTCTTTGAGGGTCACGGCGAGCTGAGACTGCTATTCCCGCCCACCATCTTCTACGACTTCTCGATGAAGTTCGAGGCCGACGGCATGACCTTCGAGGAACCATCGGACCAGATGTTCTCGTTCAACTCGCCAGCAGGTGCCTGTCCCGAGTGTCAGGGTTTCGGCAAGATCATGGGCATCGACGAAAAGCTGGTGATTCCCAATACCACGCTGAGCGTGTACGACGGCTGCGTGGTGTGCTGGCACGGCGAGAAGATGGGCGAATGGAAGGAGTGGTTCTGCAGGCATGCGGCTAACGACGACTTCCCCATATTTGAGCCTTACATGAACCTGACGCAGCAGCAGAAGGACTGGCTGTGGCACGGACTGCCCAGCGACAAAGGCCAGAAGGAGCGCCCGTGTATTGACTTCTTCTTCGACATGGTGAAGGAGAATCAGTACAAGATACAATACCGCGTGATGCTGGCACGATACAGGGGAAAGACCACATGCCCCGTATGTCACGGCACGCGCCTGAAGCCCGAAGCCGACTACGTGAAGATAGGCGGCAGGAGCATTACCGACCTGGTACAGATGCCGGTGGTGAGACTGAAGGAATGGTTCGACCGACTGGAGTTGGAACCACACGACGCTGAGGTGGGCAAGCGACTGCTGAAGGAGATTACCAGCCGCCTGCAGTTCCTGCTCGACGTGGGACTGGGTTATCTGACGCTGAACCGACTCTCGAACACGCTCTCGGGCGGTGAGAGTCAGCGCATCAACCTCTGTACCTCGCTGGGCAGTTCGCTGGTAGGTTCGCTCTACATTCTCGACGAGCCCAGCATTGGTCTCCACTCGAGGGATACCGACCGACTGATTCATGTATTGAAGGAACTGCAATCGCTGGGCAACACGGTGGTAGTGGTGGAGCACGATGAGGAGATCATGCGTGCTGCCGACCATCTGATAGACATCGGTCCCGACGCAGGACGTCTGGGGGGAGAGATTGTGTTTGATGGCGATGCGAAAGAAATCGCCCAAAGCTCGCTGAAAAAATACCCCAGGAGTTATACGGTGAAGTATCTTACAGGAGCCGAGACGATTCCTGTGCCGACGAGCCGCAGGCCCTGGAACCGCCATATAGACATTAAGGGAGCCAGGATGAACAACCTGAGAGGCATTGACGTGAAGATACCGCTGAACGTGATGACGGTAGTGACGGGTGTGTCGGGCTCGGGTAAGTCGAGCCTGATCAAGGGTATCCTCTACCCTGCCCTGAAGCGCAGACTCGGCGAGGTGAACGATGCGCCTGGAGAGTTCCTTGGACTGGAGGGCGACATAGACGCCATACGCCACGTGGAGTTCATAGACCAGAACCCCATAGGCAAGAGCACCCGCTCGAATCCTGCCACCTACGTGAAGGCCTACGACGCCATTCGCGAACTTTATGCCGAACAGCCGCTGGCCCAGCAGATGGGCTTTACGCCGCAGTACTTCTCGTTTAACACCGATGGTGGTCGTTGCGATGAGTGTAAGGGTGCGGGTGTGATAACGGTGGAGATGCAGTTTATGGCCGACATTGTGCTGGAGTGTGAGGCGTGTCACGGACACCGATTCAAGCACGATATTCTGGACGTACGCTACGAGGGTAAGAACATCGACGACGTGCTGAATATGACGATATCGGAAGCCATTGGCTTCTTTAGTGGTGAGGGGCGAGAGGTTAGAGGTGAGAGAAATGTTCAGGCACAGCTATGCAGGACGATCGTGAAGCGGCTGAAGACGCTGGAGGATGTGGGACTGGGATACATCAAACTGGGACAGAACTCATCGACCCTCTCGGGTGGTGAGAACCAGCGCGTGAAACTGGCCTACTTCATAGGTCAGGAGAAGCAGGAGCCCACACTCTTCATCTTCGACGAGCCGACAACGGGACTGCACTTCCACGATATCAGCCGATTGCTGCATGCCTTCGATGCACTCATAGCCCGTGGGCACTCCATACTCATCATTGAGCACAACATGGAGATTATCAAGGTGGCCGACCACGTGATAGACCTAGGGCCCGATGGTGGTGACAAGGGCGGCGCACTCGTCATAGCGGGAACGCCCGAGGAGGTGGCGAAATGCGAAGTCAGTCTCACAGGTAAATACCTGAGAGAGAAGCTAGAAGCTAGAGGTGAGAGGTGAGAACATTAAATCATTACTTCTTTTGGGCTTGCTGATAGGTATGCCTGTTGAAGGGCTGGCGAAGAAACAGAAAAAATCTTCGCAGATTCTGCAGCGTATATACGACTACCAGAAAGCCAACAATAGTGACATCGATTCGCTGGAGGACCGCGTGTATGCCAAATTCCGATTCAACGTAGAGAAGCGCAACATCTTCCTGCAGTTTATCCCCTCGATGTATCCCATAGCCAAAGACCCCAGGGAGTATATCCGCGAATCGTATACCAAGGTACTGTTCCAGGATTCACATAACTACGATATCGAGAATCAGGTGGTGAGCAGCACCATCAGGAGGAACCGCAGGGCTATGTCGCCCCTACTCGACTACATGACGCCCAACATTTACGACGTGGCGCTATACGAGGGACACATGCTGTCGCCCTTTAACCACCACAACAAGCGTTACTACCGCTTTACGGATAAGCGATTGAACGATTCCACCTCATGGCTGGAGTTCAAGCCGAAGTTCTACAACACGCAGCTGCTGAACGGATACGCCCTCGTAGAGACAGCCACGGGTCGCATCATCATGACGATGCTGAATGGTGAGTATGACATGATATCATTCCGCACCAACATAGAACAAGGCAACGAGGGCGGACGCTCGCTGATGCCGAAACGCATCAGCACCGTGGGCACATTCCGCTTCATGGGCAACAGGATATCGACGGTATTCGATGCCGACTACGACATCGACAGCACGCTGCCCGAGGATTCGGACTCGCTACCCTGCAGGGAGGTGATGGAACAGATACGTCCGATGCCGCTGTCGATCAAAGACCAGGAGATTTACGCTGCCTACGATGCCCAGCAGAAGGCCGACTCATTGAAGAACGACACCACACCGCAGAAGAAGGGATTCTGGAAGAAATTCCTCTTCGACACCATCGGCGATAACCTCATTACGCCCATTGAGGCTGAATCGCATGATGCATCCATCAGTCTGTCGCCCATCATCAATCCCCTCTACTTGAGTTACAGCGACAGCCGAGGATGGAGATACAAGATGAAGCTGAGGACACGCTATGCCTTTAATAAATACCGTTACATCACGCTGAACCCCACCTTCGGTTACAACTTCAAGCAGCAGCAGTTCTACTTCACGGCGCCACTGCGAGTGACCTACAACCCGAAGCGCAACGGTTATGCCGAGTTGGTTTGGGGTAACGGCCAACCCATCAGTAACGCGAGTGTGAAGGATATGCTCAGCGAAATACATCAGGACACGATAGACTTCGACAAGACCGACATCGATAAGTTTAAGGATAACTATCTGCAGGTGTTTAACAACATCATGCTCTTCGACTGGCTCGACATTGAGACGGGTATCGTATACCACCACCGTAGAGCCATCGAGAAAGCCTTGTTGAGAGAGTACGACATGCCCGTGACATACCGAAGCTTTGCACCCGTGCTGGGACTGAAGTTCCTGCCCTGGCTCAATCGCGGACCACTGATAGCCATCGACTATGAGCGCGCCATTAAGGGTGTGCTGGGATCGAACCTGGCCTACGAGCGCTGGGAGCTCGACGCCCAGTGGAAAAAGAAGATTCCAGGACTGCGCGTGCTGAACCTGAGGGCTGGCTGCGGATTCTATACCGCCACCGAGAAGTACTTTGTGGACTATGAGAACTTCCGCGACGAGAACCTGCCTGAGGGATGGGACGACGACTGGAGCGGAGACTTCCAGCTGCTGAGCGGCAGAGAGTACAACCGATCGAGTTATTACATTCGCGGCAACATATCGTACGAGTCGCCCATGTTGTTCGCCACATGGATTCCCTATCTGGGCAAGTTTATCGAGAAAGAGCGCTTCTATCTGAGTGGCGTGCAACTGGAGCGCTCACGATTCTATTCAGAAATAGGCTACGGCTTTACCAACCGGTATATCTCGGTGGGCGCCTTTGCCAGTTTCCGTAACACCCGCTTCGACCGATTCGGTGTGGAGGTAGATATTGAACTATTTAAACGATGGTAAAACCACTGACAGTATATAAGGCAAGTGCCGGAAGCGGCAAGACATTCACGCTTGCCACAGAATACATTCGTTTGCTCGTGGAGAATCCGCAGAGCTATCGCACCATTCTGGCCGTTACCTTCACAAACAAGGCGACGGAGGAGATGAAGATGCGCATACTGAGTCAGCTGTATGGCATCGCCCACCAGTTGCCCGACTCGGAGGGCTACTTGAAAGCCATTGAGGAGCGCACGGGCTATAAGCCGCAGTTGATCAGTGAGCGGGCGGCTACGGCTCTCACCAACCTGCTACACAACTACAACTATTTCCGCGTAGAGACCATCGACACCTTTTTCCAGAGTGTGCTTCGCAATATGGCTCGCGAACTGGACCTCACCACGAACCTGCGCATCGGTCTGAACGACACGCAGGTGGAGGAACTGGCGGTAGACCAACTGATCAGCGATCTGACAACCACAGACATTCTGTTGCAATGGATCCTGAAGTACATCATGGAGAACATTCAAGACGATAAATCATGGAATGTCATCTCGCAGATCAAGACCTTCGGGCGAAACATTTTCCGCGATGAATACAAGGCGGTTTGTCAGCAGTTGGAGCAGAAGATGGCCGAGCCAGGATTCTTCGACGACTACACACGGAGTCTGCGCGAGGTGAGGAAAGCGGCTGAAGACCGCATGAAGGAAATCGGCGAGAGTTTCTTCGATGCGCTGGAAGGCGAGAGTCTGACGGTAGACGATCTGGCCAATAAGAGCAGAGGCATAGCCAGCTTCTTCCAGAAACTGAGGAACGGCGTGTTCGACCCAAGTATTGAGAACGCAACGGTGGCCAACTGTCTGGGGAATCCTGAGAAATGGTGCGCCAAGACGCATCCTCAGCACGACTATATCGTAGCGCTGGCGGAGAGTATGCTGGGCGACATACTGCGCTTTGCTGTAGAAGAGCGCCCGAAGCAATGGAAACTCTACAAGAGTGCCGACCTCACGCTGAAACACCTGAACCAGTTGCGACTGCTGAATCATATCGAGACGAAAGTGCACGAACTGAATGCCGGCGCCAACAGATTCCTATTGAGCGATACACAGCAGTTGCTACACTCGCTGATTGGTGAAAGCGACTCGCCCTTTATCTTCGAGAAGATCGGTACGCAGATAGAGCATGTGATGATAGATGAATTCCAGGACACATCGACCGTACAGTGGCAGAACTTCAAGGTATTGCTCTCGGAGGCGATGAGTCATGAGGACACCTCGAACCTCGTGGTGGGCGACGTGAAGCAGAGCATCTATCGCTGGCGCTCGGGCGACTGGCGACTGCTGAATGATATAGAGCGCCAATTCTCGGCACTACAGATAGAGACACGTAATCTGGGTACGAACTATCGCTCGGAAAGAAGGGTGATAGCCTTCAACAACGCCTTCTTCCATCATGCGGCGGAACTGGAATATCAGTCGCAGGAAGAACTGAGCAAGACGGAGGCTGAACAGCTGAAGAAGGCTTATGCCGACGTGGAGCAACAGGTGCCCGAGAAACGGAAACAGGAAGGCATGATTGACATCAGGCTGCTGCCCGCCGATGAGTATCAGGAGAATGTGCTCAGCCACACGGAGGAGACCATCCGGGAACTGATGAGCAAGGGGGCCAGCCAGCGTGACATAGCCATACTGGTGCGCACCAATTCGCTGATACCCATCATAGCCACTTACTTCATGGAGCACATGAAAGAGGTGAGCATTGTGAGCGACGAGGCGTTCCGTCTGGATGCCTCGAGTGCGGTATGCTTGCTGGTACACGCCCTGAGACTTATTGTGCATCCTGACGACCGACTGACGAAGGCTGCGATCGTAAAGACCTGGCAGTGTGATATTCAGGAGAATGCAAAAGCTGACGAAGAACTGCTGTTGGCTGATAACGACCTTGACGCCCTATTGCCTGAAGAGTATGTGGGGCACTTTGAGGAGTTGCTCACACTACCGCTCTATGAACTCTGCGAGCGACTCTACGCCATCTTCGAGTTAGAGCGCATCGAGGGGCAAGGGGCTTATCTCTGTGCCTTCTACGATCATTTGACCGACTTCGTGAGCGAGAATACTTCCGACATTGACAGTTTCCTGACGGAATGGGATGAGACCATCAGCGGCAAGACCATTCAGAGCGACGAGACGAATGGCATCCGACTGATATCCATCCATAAATCGAAGGGACTGGAGTATGACCATGTGATATGTCCCTTCTGTGACTGGCAATTAGAGAAGACGGGCAATGTGCTTTGGTGCCGTCCTACAGAGGCGCCCTTCAACGATCTTCCCATCGCGCCCATCGACTATAGTCAGAAGCACATGATGGGGACGATCTATGAAAGCGACTATCTGCAGGAACACTTGCAGAACACCGTTGACAATCTGAACCTGCTCTACGTAGCGTTTACGAGAGCCTGTAAGAGTCTCACGGTGATAGGTAAGCGAGGTGCCAAGAGTACGCGCTCCGCACTCATCGAGCAATGTCTGCCGCTGGTGGCAAAAAGTCTGCCGGAGGCTACGCTCGAAGGTCTTCAGGACGAGAAGGGAGAACTGCACTTCAGCTATGGCGAAATCAACATCAAGCCCGAGGTGGTCGACCTGTTCCATCAGCCCACAACGAATCCCTTCCTGCAGCCATCGGCGCCTGTGGGAGTAAAGGTGGAGACATTTGAAAGCAAGGTGGACTTCAAGCAGAGTAATCGCAGCAAGGCCTTCCTGGAGGGCGACGACGAGGAGAATCAGCAGCACAGGAATTATATCCAGACGGGTAGTATTCTGCATGAGGTTTTCTCGACCATCCGCACAACCGCCGATATACCTGAAGCCCTGCAGCGTTTGCAGTTTGAGGGTGTGCTCTACGATGAGCAGATAACGGCTGAGCGCATTACCACGATGCTGAAGAAACGCTTGGAGGACAAACGCGTAAGCGATTGGTTCTCACCACGATGGACACTCTTTAACGAATGCTCTATCCTATCCATGGAGGAGGGCGAAGTGAAGGAGCGCAGACCTGACCGCGTGATGACTGACGGGAATGAATGGATAGTGGTAGACTTTAAGTTTGGTGCTCCCAAACCCGAATATCACGATCAGGTGCGTGAGTATATGCAGTTGCTCGCGTCGATGGGGCATCAGAACATCAAGGGATACCTCTGGTACGTGTATAGGAATGAAATATTGAAAATTGAAGATTGAAAATTGAAAATTGAAGCATAAAGCTTAAAGCTTAATGCTCAAAGCTCAAAGAATATGAAGAGTTTTTTAGAATCTGTTGCAGAAGATCTGCTCAAGAGATACGGCACCGACCTGTCGCGTGTGGCTGTGGTGTTTCCCAATAAGCGTGCATCGCTCTTCCTGAATGATGCATTGGCGCGTCAGGCTGGGAAACCCATCTGGAGTCCTTCATATATCACTATCAGCGAACTATTCCGCAGTCACTCCCAGTTGAAAGTGGCCGACCCCATCCTGCTGGTATGTGAACTCCATAAATGCTTCACCGCATGTACGGGTATCGACGAGACGCTCGACCACTTCTACGGTTGGGGACAATTGTTACTAGCCGACTTCGACGATCTGGACAAGAACATGGCGCCAGCAGATAAGGTGTTTGCCAATCTGCGCGATATACACGAGCTCGATGATGTGTCGTATCTCACTGAGGAGCAGCGCGAGATGATTCGCCGTTTCTTCAGCAATTTCACCGATGATCATAATTCCGAACTCAAGCAGCGATTCCTACGCCTGTGGAGTCACATCGGCGATATCTATCGTAACTACAACGAACGACTGGCCAGTCAGCAGCTCTGCTACGAGGGAGCGCTCTATCGACAGGTGGCCACGAATGAGCATCTGGAATTCGACTATGATGCCTACGTGTTTATAGGTTTCAACCTTCTGCAACAGGTGGAGCAGGTACTGTTCCGCAGGCTGGAGCAAGAGGGCAAGGCCGTATTCTATCAGGACACCGAGGAACAGCCGCCACGAGAGGTATCGTTCATCTCGGCTCCGACGGAGAATATCCAGGCGCGCTACGTGAGTGAATGGCTCACGCCTGAGCGCATAGCAGCAGGAAGGCGCACAGCAATCGTACTCTGCAACGAGGGATTGTTGCAGGCGGTGGTTCACTGTCTGCCTGACAGTGTGACGAAGGTGAACGTCACCACGGGATATCCTTTGTTACAGACGCCTGTGGCATCGCTCATTGGTGAACTGTTGAATCTGCAGGTAAACGGATGGTCGACAAAATCAGGCGCCTTCCGTCGTCGCTGGCTCGAAATCGTGGGCAGGCATCCTTACGCCCAACAACTGCCTGAGGACTATGCTGCAGAACACTATACAGATAACAGCGCCCTACTCCACTGGTTGCTCAGGATTGTTCGCCACGTATCGCTGAATGCGGTGTATTCCACGCTCAATTCGGAGAGTCTTTTCCGCATGTACACGCTCCTGAATCGACTGGCAGATCTCGTGGACAGCGGTGTGCTGAGTGTTGACGTCATCACCCTGCAGCGACTCATCCAGCAACTCATTCAACAGACGACGATACCCTTCCACGGCGAACCCGCCGAAGGTATTCAGGTGATGGGTGTGCTGGAAACGCGTAACCTCGACTTCGACCATGTGTTGTTGCTCTCATGTAACGAGGGAAATATGCCTCGTGGCGTGAACGACACCTCGTTTATTCCCTACGCCATCCGTAAAGCCTACGGACTGACAACGGTGGATCATAAGGTGGCCATCTATCAGCACTATTTTACTAGGCTGCTTCAGCGCGCCAACGATGTCACCATTGCATACTGTAATGCCACGAGCGATGGTAAGACGGGAGAAATGTCGCGATTCATGCTGCAACTCATGATTGAGCGACCACTTAACAAGTCGGTATCACCTATCAAATTCCTGACGCTCCGAGCTGGGCAGCAACCTCAGTTACGCATGCCTCAGAAACTGGAAAAGACGCCCGAGGTGATAGAGACGCTCAAGCACAGGTTTGCAAGAGAGAGAGGCGGTATCAGTCCTACTGCCATCAGTAGTTATCTGCGTTGCCAGCTTCGCTTCTTCTATCGCTACGTGAGCAATCTGCAGGAGCCCGACGAGAATGAAGAGGAACTGATAGACAACCGAGCCTTTGGAAACATTTTCCATCGTGCTTGCGAAACGATTTACAAACCATTCCTGGGGCAGCCCATCACAGCATTGCAGATAGATGACTGGCTGAAGAGTGGCGTAGAGATAGAACGTGCCGTTGATGCTGCCATCTACGAAGAGCTTCACGTCAGCAATCTCGACGGATTGCAGCTCATCAATCGCGAGGTCATCATTAAATACGTGCGTCTGCTACTCGAAGTTGACAGGAAACTGACGCCTTTCACCATCATCGGACTCGAGAAACGTGTGGATATGCCTTACGGCGATACGATCATTGGCGGATACATTGACCGTCTGGATATGGTAACGGATCCGGAAACCGGCGAGGATCGCATCCGCGTCATCGACTACAAAACCGGAGCCCGTAAGCACAAGGATCTGGCAGATGTGGATGCCATCTTTGATACAGCCAATATTCCCAATCACAGCGACTACTATCTGCAGGCTTTCCTCTATAGTCACATTGTGCGTCAGGAGGCGTCGCAGCCTGTATCGCCCAGTCTGCTGTTCATTCAGCATGCAGGAGGCGAAGACTATGACCCGACGCTCAAACTGGGGCGTGAACCTGTAAGAGACATCGCCACTGAGTCAGAACGCTATATGCAGCTTCTCAGCGAGACCATCGACAGCATCTTCAACCCTGAGCTATCGTTTTCGCCCACAGATGATACGGCTCGCTGTCGTACCTGTCCGTACGCTGCTTTATGCGGAAAATAAGATGAAAGTAAATACCCCTAAGATATGATATTCTATTTCTCAGGAACAGGCAACACCCGATGGGTGGCACAGCAGATAGCAGAAGCCATCGGCGAGAAACTGCTGTATATTCCCGATTTGATAAGAAACGAGCAGTATGAGTTTACACTCCAGGAGGAGGAGCGTTTAGGCTTCTGTTTTCCCACGCACGGATGGCAGCCACCAAGGATTGTAAGGGATTTCATCAGCAGGATGAAAGTGCACAAGGCCACTTTCTGTTGGGCACTGACAACGTGTGGAGACAACATGGGTGAGGCGATGACAATTCTGAATCGCGATCTGGCCAAGAGCGAAGGGTTACGATCGGCTGAGGGCGAACCCTTACAGGCAGAAACTCAGTTCTCAGTCATTATGCCTGAGAGTTATGTTTGTCTGCCGTTCATGAAGACCGACCCTGAGGATAAAGAACACTGGAAGATAGAAAACGCCAAGCACCAGATACATCACATCATCAGCGTGATTAAGGACAGGAAGCGGGGGATTGTGGAGTTAGAGAAAGGTGCTACTCCCCGACTCTATTCATACGTGATTGGTGGCTACTTCAACGCTAAGATGATAACCGATAAGAAATTCATGGTTGATGCTGAGAAATGTATCAGTTGCGGTAAGTGCGCCAAGATATGTCCGGTGGATAATATAAAAGGTACACCCCCCGAATGGTTACATAATGGAAGGTGTACCTGTTGTCTGGCCTGTTATCACTATTGTCCTACGCACGCCATTAACTACGGCAGCATCACACGTAAGCGCGACCAATACTACTTTAATAGACGCGGGGACCAAAAATAGTGGTACCAATACGGACCATCGTAGAACGCGTCTGGAGGGCTATCAGATAATCATCGCTCATACCCCATGAACGTTCGCAGAAGGCCTCATCATTGGCAAAATATTTCGCTTTAACTTCATCGAAGAAATCGCTGGCAGTCTGCATCTCGCCACGTATCTGTTCCTTGTCGTCAACAAACGAGGCCATCATCATCAGACCACAGATCTGCACATACTTCATATCGCGCCATTCACCAGTTTCGAGTAATTCTCGACAGGCATCGAGTGTCAATCCATACTTGGTAGCTTCTTCGGCAATATGAAGTTCGAGCAGTACCTTGATGGTTCGTCCGCACTTCTCGGCTTGTTTGTTAATCTCTTTCAAGAGCTTTAACGAGTCAACTGCCTCGATCATAGATACATACGGTACAATGTATTTCACCTTATTCGTCTGCAGATGACCAATAAAATGCCACTCAATATCCTTGGGCAATTGTTCATGCTTCAGGCGCAATTCCTGTTCATGACTCTCGCCAAACACACGCTGGCCTTCCTCGTAGGCGGCCATAATGTATTCGTTAGGGTGATACTTGGAAATTGCCACAAGGCGCGTACCCTGTGGCAATGTATCTAGAACCTGATGCAGATGACCTTTAACGTCGTAATCTATCATTGTTCGTATTCTGGTTTGTCAGCATTATTGTCTGACTTCTTATACTCATAAACATCCATCAAAGTAGTCTCGGCTACAGAGGCAATCACATAGTCAATCATTGTGCCACTCATCACCTCTTCGATGTTCTTAACAGCACCATTAAACGTGCCTGCCTGACAGAGATAGGTAACGCTGGAGCGCTTCTCTTTTTCTGTCTTCTCATCGATAGTGATAAACTGGAGCTTAGCCTTAAACCAACGGTCGGCCATCTCGTCGTCGGAGAAGAAAATCTCCTTATAAGCAGCCTTCTTAATGTCGGCCACATCGAATTCTCCACTAATATAGGATGACATTTCCTCAATAATACGCTTCTCGGCCTCACTGAAACTGAGGGCGTCGACTACGTAGGATTCTGTAACTTTCTTCTGCAAGCCGTCTTCCATTACTTTCTCATAACGGATCTTGCACTCAAACCAATTTGCTGTTCTGCTTCTCATTGTTATTTTTTATCTGTTGTATTTGTTTTCTTAGCGGGCTCGTCGGCTTCGGCTTTCTTACGAATGCCCATATAATCCTTATCGAGCTCCTTCATTTTCTTAGTGGTAAGCTGGTCGATAATCTCGGAAGCGATACGCTGTGAGCGCTCGTTACCAAGGTCGGCCTGCTTAGCGAGTTCCTGTTCCTTCTTGGCAAGTTCCTCAGTCATAGCCTTGCTGCGAACCATGAATTCCTTCTCGCTCATATTCATCTTCTCGTTATTGTAAACGCGAGAGAGAATCTGATCGGCAGCACGTGAGAACTGCTTACGGAAGATAGCCTCAGCCTTTGCCTGATACTCACGAAGTTTACGATCATCGACACTGACGGAGTCATTAATCTTGGCTTGCTTACTGACGGCTTCGGCAATAGCCGCAGAGTCAGCATCGGCTCCAATGCCAAAGAGCAGATCGCCATCCTCGTCGAGCATATCGTCGGGAATAGGTTCTTCGACGGGTTTCACATATTCTATATCATCAGGACTGGGCAGCAAATAGAAATATCCACCCACGACTACAAGCGCAATCGCCAGAGCACCTATAGCCATCAGGGCCGTCTTGCGGAAACTATGACGCACCTGAAGGGCCTGCCAGAAATCAGCCACTGAAGCATAACGATGAGCAGGATCCTCGGCTGTTGCCTTATCAAAAACGCCCTTTAACTCAATGGGCACTCCTGAAGACAGATAAAGCCACTGTGCAAACTTAGCCAACGAATAGACATCGCTGCGGGCATCAATCTGCGAAGAACGCAAGACTTCGGGGGCCACAAACTCCTCATCGCCATCGTACAACACATCCTGATCAAGTTTCTGATAATAGGAACCATGAAGGAGAAGGCGTACGGTAGAATCACTCTTACGTACAAACACATTATCGGGCGAGAAGCATACGTGGAATACATCATGCTCGTTAATCAGACGAGTAATTTCAACCAAATCGCGAAGCGTATCGTGGATAAAGTCTTTCTTGGCCACAATAGCAGGGTTCTCATTAAGCAACTGTCCGAATGTCATGAAGTTGCCAACCTCTACTGCAATGGCATAAACACCATCCTCGCCTTCATTGGGAGAAAAATGCAACTGATGGCGATCGGTTATCTTCTCCATTTCAGCAGCTTCTGTACGAACGCTGTTGGCAAAAGTAACATAATCGGCCAAATCGTCATGGAACTCTACAAAGTTTGAATATTTTCCGTCGATAAGCCGCTTGTAAAAGTAGCCATAAGGAAGACGGACCTTCATAGTCTGGCGTGCATCACGTGTTTCTAATAACTCCTCGAAATTCATCGTTTGCTCAAATTTTGGTGCAAAAGTAAACAATTAAATTGAAAAAAAGCACGATTTAAAAAATTTTTAGTACCTTTGCACCGCAAAATAGTCAAATAGTAAATTGTCAAATTGTAAATAGAAAGATGCCAGAGATATCAGTTCGCGGATTAGAGATGCCCGAGTCGCCAATCAGGAAACTCGCTCCTCTCGCTGTAGCCGCCAAGAAGAGAGGTACAAAGGTGTACCACCTGAACATCGGACAGCCAGACCTGCCAACACCGCAAGTAGGACTTGACGCCCTGAAGCAGATTGATCGTGAAATCCTGGAGTATTCACCCTCGCAGGGTTACCAGAGTTATCGCGAGAAGTTGGTAGACTATTATGCCAAGTACAACATCAACGTAACGGCCGACGATATCATTATTACCAGTGGTGGTAGTGAGGCAGTGCTGTTTGCCTTCCTCAGCTGCCTGAATCCTGGCGACGAGATCATCGTTCCTGAGCCTGCTTACGCAAACTATATGGCTTTTGCCATTTCGGCAGGCGCCAAGATCCGTACCATCGCAACCACGATCGAAGAAGGATTCTCATTACCCAAAGTGGAGAAGTTCGAAGAATTGATTAATGAGCGTACACGCGCCATTATGATTTGTAATCCCAACAACCCGACGGGTTATCTGTATACACGTCGCGAGATGAATCAGATTCGAGATCTGGTGAAGAAGTACGATCTTTATCTCTTCTCCGACGAAGTTTACCGCGAATATATCTACACGGGCTCACCTTATATCTCTGCCTGCCACTTGGAAGGTATCGAGCAGAACGTCATTCTGATTGACTCTGTATCAAAGCGTTATTCTGAGTGTGGTATCCGTATCGGTGCCTTGATCACGAAGAATGCAGAGGTAAGAAAGGCTGTGATGAAATTCTGTCAGGCCCGACTCTCTCCCCCACTTATCGGACAGATTGTGGCAGAGGCATCACTTGATGCACCTGAGGATTATTATCGTGATGTATACGATGAGTATGTGGAACGCCGTAAATGTCTGATTGACGGACTGAATCGTATTCCCGGTGTTTATTCACCAATCCCCATGGGTGCTTTCTATACCGTAGCCAAATTGCCCGTTGACGATGCGGAGAAGTTCTGCCGCTGGTGTCTTTCGGAGTTTGAATACGAGGGAGAGACAGTGATGATGGCTCCTGCTGCTGGTTTCTACACCACTCCCGGAGCTGGCATCAATCAAGTGCGTATAGCCTACGTGCTGAAGAAGAAGGATCTGGAACGTGCACTCATTGTACTGCGTAAAGCACTCGAAGCATATCCGGGAAGAGTGGACGAATGAATCTGCCGTTTTTCATAGCAAAGAGAATTTATAGTGATCAGGGCGACAAACGTAAGGTGAGTCGTCCTGCCATTCGTATTGCCACCATCGGTGTTGCTATCGGTTTGGCAGTCATGATTGTCACAGTAAGTGTGGTATTGGGGTTCAAACATACCATCCGTGACAAAGTAGTAGGATTCGGAAGTCATATTCAGGTACACAACATACTGACCTACAGCGGATCAGACCCTCACCCCATCTGCATGGACGATAGTCTGATGAATGTACTGAAGAATATCGAAGGTGTGGCACATACAGAACGTTTCTCCACAACACAAGGTATTCTGAAAACCGACGAAGACTTTCTGGGAGTAGCATTCAAAGGAATTGGACCTGAATATGACGTTCATTTTCTGAAGGAACATCTTATAGAAGGAGAGATTCCCCAGTTCAGCGACTCTACCAGTCATTATCAGCTTTTGCTTTCGAAGATGATTGCCGATAAGCTGAAACTTAAGATGGGCGATAAGGTCTTTGCTTACTTCATAGGTGACGGTGATGTGAGAACCCGACGCTATACCGTGAGCGGTATCTACCAGACCAACATGACACGCTTCGACGAAACGCTTTGCTTTGCCGACCTTTATACGGTGAATAAACTGAATGGTTGGAATGCCAATCAGGTTACGGGTGTGGAGGTTATCGTGAAGAACTTTGAGCAATTAGACTTAACCGAAGAACAATTCATAACCCAGATAAACCGCAGCATTGACAATCAAGGCAACATACTGACTACGGAAACCATCTACGAACTCTATCCGCAAGTTTTCTCTTGGTTAGAGTTGCTCGACATTAACGTATGGATTATCTTGGTACTGATGGTATGTGTGGCTGGATTCACCATGATCAGCGGACTGCTCATTATTATTCTTGAGCGTACTCAGATGATTGGCATCCTCAAGGCCATAGGAGCACGAAACAAAACGATCCGAAAGACATTCCTTTGGTTCTCAGTATTCATTATCGGACAAGGACTATTCTGGGGAAACGTCATAGGTCTGGGCATCGTACTTCTTCAGCAACATACCGGAATCATCACCCTCGATCCTCATACCTATTATGTAAGTGAGGCACCTATGGAGTTGAATCTGCCGTTGGTGGCACTCATCAATCTGGCCACACTTCTCATCTGTGTTTTCGTACTTATCGCACCGAGTTATTTGATATCACATATCCATCCGGCAAAATCGATGAGATACGAATAAAAGTGTTCGATTTTTCCCTTATTCTACAAATTTTAATAATCAAACATAAAAAATTGCACATTTTTTTTTGAAATGTGCAGAAAAAGGATTACCTTTGCACAAAATTTCAAAATTTGTGCAATTTTAGATGGAAAATAATAGCAGTTTTAATGCTTTAATCCAAAAGGCTATCACCAAGAACTGGGATCATGATGCACTCACAGACTATCAGGGCATCACGCTCCAGTTTCATGATGTTGCGCGTAAAATCGAGAAGGTTCATATATTATTTGAGAATAGCGGCGTTGTAAAAGGTGACAAGATTGCCATCTGTGGCCGCAATTCTGCACACTGGGCTGTTGCCTTCCTCGCTACACTTACCTACGGAGCCGTTGCAGTACCCATTCTGCACGAGTTCAATGGTGAGCAGATACAGAATATTGTGAACCACTCTGGCGCCAAACTTCTTTTTATCGGCGATTTCGCTGTGAAGACCATCAACCCAGAAACAATGCAGGGATTGGAGGCCATCATTAATCTACCTGATTTCTCACTTATGCTCTCACGTTCAGAAAAGGTATCGTACGCGCGCGAACATTTAAATATGATGTTTGGCAGCAAGTATCCAAGAGCCTTCCGAGCTGAGCATGTACACTATCACATTGACGATCCCGAGGAACTGGCACTTATCAATTATACCAGCGGAACAACAGGTCACTCCAAGGGTGTCATGTTACCCTATCGTGCTATATGGGGCAACGTAGAATTCTGTCTGCGTGTTCTTGGTAAGAACGTAAAAGCTGGCGACAATATGCTGAGCATTCTTCCGATGGCCCATATGTACGGAATGGCTGTAGAATTCCTCTTCGGTTTCTGCAACGGATGCCATCTGTATTTCCTCACACGTCTGCCGAGTCCCGCTATCATCGCACAGGCTTTTGCCGATGTAAAACCATCTGTGATTGTGACTGTTCCGCTGATTATCGAGAAGATTATCCGTAAGAAGGTATTCCCCAAGATACAGGACAACCGCATGCGTTTATTATTGGCTATGCCATTTGTAAGCAAGAAGGTAAAGGAACGTATCAGTCAAGAGGTTTATAAGGCTTTCGGTGGCAACCTCTACGAGATTATCGTAGGCGGTGCAGCTCTCTCGAAAGAGGTTGAGGAGTTCCTGCTTTCCATCAATTTCCCACTTACCGTGGGTTATGGTACAACCGAATGCGCCCCACTGATATCCTACTGCGACTATAAGGATTTCGTGGCAGGTTCGTGTGGAACTCCTGTAGATCGTATGGAAGTAAAGATTCTGAGCCGAGACCCACAGAATATCGCCGGCGAGATTGTAACTCGAGGCACAAACATGATGACGGGCTACTACCTGAATGACGAAGCCACCCGTGAGGTGATCGACGAGGATGGTTGGTATCATACCGGCGACCTGGCTACAATGTCGGAAGATGGTCACATATTTATTCGCGGACGTCTGAAGAACATGCTGCTGGGTGCTAACGGTCAGAATGTTTATCCTGAGGAGATTGAGGATAAACTCAATACGATGGCGATGGTAGCCGAGAGCATTGTCATTCAGAAAGGCGACAAACTAGTGGCACTCGTTCATCCTGATCAGGACGAAGTTGTAAGCTTCAGTCAGGAAGAACTTGAGTCGATTATGGAACAAAACCGAAAAGAACTCAACGAACAATTGCCTGTGTACAGCCGTATATCGGCTATCATTCTCCATGAAGAGGAATTTGCCAAAACACCTAAAAAGAGTATCAAACGCTACTTATATAAGAACATCTAATCGATTATGGGACAAATAGGAAGTTTTAACGCTCTCATACAGAAGAGTATTATTGACAATTGGGATCATGACGCTCTGACCGATTTCAAGGGACAGACGTTGCAATTCCACGATGTAGCCAGAAAGATCGAGAAACTACACATTCTCTTTGAGAATAGCGGTATACAGAAAGGCGACAAGATTGCCCTATGTGGCCGAAACTCTTCACAATGGGCTGTGGCCTTCCTTGCCACACTCACCTATGGTGCTATCGCCGTACCCATTCTGCACGAGTTCAACACGGAGCAGATCCACAATATTGTGAACCACTCCGAGGCACGTCTTCTTTTCGTTGGCGATCATGTTGCTACGATCATCGATCCTCAGGCTATGCCTACACTTGAAGGTATCATCAACAACCCCGACTATTCATTGATGATATCACGTACCGACAAACTCACCTATGCCCGTGAGCATCTGAACGAACTCTATGGCAAGAAGTTCCCCAAGTATTTCCGTAAGGAGCATGTGAAATACTACATAGAGAAGAGTCCCGACGAGTTGGCTGTTATCAACTATACCAGCGGAACAACGGGATTCTCAAAGGGTGTTATGCTGCCTTACCGTGCTCTTTGGTCGAACTACGATTTTGCCATGAATGTACTGGGCAGTAAGATTAAGGCTGGCGATCCTATCATCTCCATGTTGCCAATGGCACACATGTATGGTATGGCCTTCGAGTTCCTCTTTGAATTCCTGCACGGCTGTCATGTGTACTATCTGAACCGTATCCCCTCGCCTGCCATCATTGCGCAGGCTCTGCAAGAGGTACGTCCTGTTATTGTGATTGCCGTACCTCTCATCATCGAGAAGATTATTCGCAAGAAGGTATTCCCGAAGATTCAGAACAACCGCATGCGGTTGTTACTCCAGATGCCAGTTATCTCAAAGAAGGTACGCGAGATGATTTGCCAGGAGGTTTTGAAAGCCTTCGGAGGCAGAATATACGAGGTGATTATTGGTGGTGCTGCTCTAAATCAAGAGGTAGAGCAGTTCCTCAAGCGCATCGATTTCCCCTATACCGTAGGCTATGGTGCCACTGAGTGTGCGCCCATCATCTGCTATCGCGACTGGAAATCATTTGCCCCAGGCTCTTGCGGTCGTGCTGCTTTGCACCAGCGTGTAGAGATCGACTCTCCTGATCCTCGTCATATCCCTGGCGAGATTCTGACAAAGGGTCCTAACGTAATGCTGGGTTATTACAAAAATCCCGAGGCTACAGCTGAGACCATCGATCGCGAAGGCTGGTATCACACTGGCGACCTCGGCACTATGGACGAAGAGGGTAACGTATTTATCAATGGTCGTTCTAAGAATATGCTTCTGGGACCGAGTGGACAGAACATCTATCCAGAGGAGATTGAGGACAAGCTCAACTCTATGACAATGGTTATGGAGAGTATCGTGGTTCAGCGTGATAATAAGCTCGTGGCCCTCGTTCATCCCGATATGGAAGAAGCTAAGAACATGGGATTCTCAGATGAAGATCTGAAGAACATCATGGAGCAGAACCGCAACGGACTGAATGAGATGTTGCCTGCCTACGAAAAGATCACAGAGATTGTAATCCATGAGGATGAATTTGAGAAGACCCCGAAACGGTCTATCAAACGTTACCTCTATCAGTAATAAAGAAGCCTCCCAGATTTGGGAGGCCTTTTTTATTCATACCTGTAGAAATACCAATAAGTGCCACGATAGTGTTCTTCTACCTTTCCCATACGTTCCGACTTCAGAGGATATTGTTTTTCCAGTTCCACTAAGTTGTCATAGTCCTCGTCCATCACATTATTGTGATATACCACAACCGGACGAGAACGCATGTGGGTATAAAGCGTCAGGGCTTCACGATAGTGCTTGGGCAAACTATCATTAATATGATAATATTTACCCAGATTCGTTACAAAGCCATCCAAATCGCGATCAATCAGCATACCGCAAAGCAGATAATCGTTAACGGTCTTATTGGGCAACGTGTCTCTACGCTGCACCAATTCCAGATATCTTACTGGGGCCATTCTCGTAGCAGGTCTCGCGCCAATAAACTTATACATGCTGTCAACAGGATAAAGCATCATGCACGAGAGACTGTCTGTAGGGAGCATCTGACTACTGTTACCCGTAATAGGATACTCGAAAAGTCGTTCTCCAAGTTCTCCCTTACGGGCAAGGGCATACATACGGAGCATGAGCAAATGCTCATCACTCTCAAGCGATTCTCGACCAGCCATCAATGCACCATCCACATCACCGTCTTTCAGGCATTGTTCAACTTTCATGCGATAATGGAATACGGCATTGGAGTTTCCTATCCAGGGTACCAATAACGTCAACACAGCCATCACTGCCATATTAATCCACATGGAGCGTGATATAAAACCAGCCTTGTCGTCATTCCCCACTTCCTGTATCATACGAGCCAGAAATACCGCCAGTAGCCAGACTATCAGCACAAATATAATCAGCCACCAAGAGGTTTCATGCATCACGAAACCACCACTCTTTTCTGTCACATCAGATAGAATACCCAATAACAGAAAAGACGGACCATAGGTCAGTGCATGCGCTATACGATTCAGGCGAATGATGTTATATACGCCAATCTGCAAAATATACAGCACTGCTGTAATAAGTATAGCACCAACCAACCGATTATAATGCGTCAATCCTCCACTCAGCACATGCTGGGCCATAGCCAACACATCCTGCTGGAAGAAGAATAGCCAACAAAAAGAGAATAGCACAAAAACAGTAGCACACATCAGGTGTACGCCTGTGGTGCTACTATTCTTACTTCTACGATTATAGTCCATTTTCTAATTAAATCTGCACTATCAAATCTTCTTAAGCACTACAGCTGAACGTGCAGGAATGTAGAGTTTCAGCCACTCCTTCTTATCGTTCACGTAGAGCGGATCGTAATTGGTGAAGTGCGTAATGGTATCATCGGCAAAACCGTTACCTCCGAAATCCTTCGAGTCAGTATTCAGCACCACCTTATATGAACCTGTCGGAACCAGGAATCCATAATCTGTGTAGCTACGTGTCGGCGAGAAGTTGAACACGAAGACGAGATCACCACGCATAAAGCACAGCACCTGATCGCCATCGTCATGCCATATCTCAACCACAGGTTTATCCTGGAAGTTGCGTACACTCTTGATGGTTTTCAGCATCTCACGGTCGAAATCACCCAGCCAGTGATAGCACAAGTCCTTATTGTCGACAAGATTCCACTGACGACGGGCGTACTTATAGCTCCAGCCGTTACCCTCACGTGGGAAATCAATCCACTCCGGATGACCGAACTCATTTCCCATGAAGTTCAGGTAACCACCATTGATGGCAGCAGCAGTCACCAGACGGATCATCTTGTGCAAGGCGATGCCGCGCTGAGCAATATCGTTCACATCCTTCTTGGCGAAGTGCCAGTACATATCAGCATCAATCAGACGGAAGATGATGGTCTTATCGCCCACCAATGCTTGGTCGTGACTCTCACAATATGAGATGGTCTTCTCGTCTGGACGACGATTCTTGACCTCCCAGAAGATTGAGCACACATTGATGTCCTCATCACGAACCTCCTTAATGGTCTTGATCCAATAGTCAGGGATGTTCATTGCCATACGGTAGTCGAATCCGTAGCCACCATCTTCAAATTTTGCTGCGAGTCCAGGCATGCCTGATACCTCTTCGGCAATGGTGATAGCGTTGGGGTTCTCCTCATGGATGAGACAGTTAGCCAATGTCAGGTAGCAGATGGCGTTGTCGTCCTCATGGCCGTTGAAATAGTCACCATAGCCTCCAAAGGCCTCACCGAGTCCGTGCGAATAGTACAGCATCGAGGTAACACCGTCGAAGCGGAAGCCGTCGAAGTGGAACTCACCCAGCCAATAGCGGCAGTTAGACAGCAGGAAGTGTAACACCTCATCCTTACCATAGTCGAAGCAGAGGCTGTCCCATGCCGGATGCTCATGGCGGTCACCGGGATAGAAGAACTGGTTGGGGTCACCAGCCAGATTACCCAGACCTTCGACCTCATTCTTGACAGCATGTGAATGAACGATGTCCATGATGACTGCTATACCCATCTTGTGTGCCGTATCGATCATCTCCTTCAGATCCTCAGGCGTGCCAAAGCGTGAACTGGGGGCGAAGAACGAAGACACATGGTATCCGAAAGACCCGTAGTAAGGATGCTCCTGGATGGCCATGACCTGAATGGCATTATAGCCATCCTTCTTGACACGCGGCAACACATTCTCTGTAAACTCCTTGTAAGTACCCACTTTCTCGGCGTCCTGACCCATACCCACGTGGCACTCGTAAATGAGCAGCGGTGACTTAGAGGGCTTGAAGGTTTTCTTTTTCCATACATAAGGTTTCTCAGGATTCCATACCTGAGCCGAGAAGATTTTTGTATTATCGTCCTGCACCACGCGACGGCACCAAGCGGGAATACGCTCACCTTCTCCGCCGTTCCATTTCACCTTCATCTTGTAAAGGTCACCATGCTTTATGGCTTTCTCCGAGAGTTTCAGTTCCCAGTTGCCTGTACCCTCGATGCGCTTGCAACGATACTTCTCGTTCTCCTGCCAGTTGTTGAAATCACCAATCAGATAGATGTCTGTGGCATTGGGGGCCCACTCACGGAACACCCATCCTTTAGGCAGTTTGTGGAGTCCGAAGTATAGGTGTCCTGATGCGAAGTCACTCAGCGTCTTCTTACCATTCTGCGTCAGCTGACTGATTTTCCACAGAGCGTGGTCATGACGTCCACGGATGGCTGCCTCAAAGGGTTCCAACCATGAGTCGTTCCTCACCAGTCCGATATGCTCGGGCTCTTTTGGGGCTTCCACCTTCTTCTTTGCTACAGGCTTCTTAGCCGTTGCTTTCTTTGCCACTGGTTTCTTAGCGGTTGTTTTCTTGGTAGCTGTAGCTTTCTTCGTTGTTTCTTTCTTCGTTGCCATAGACTTTTATGCTTTTACTTTAAATATTGCTTTCTTAATCTCTGATGCATCGATGATGCAAGGAGCATGACCATCTTGTGGGAAGAAGATAGCGATTTGCCCCGGATTCACAGTTACATACGTCTGAGGCTTTGTGTCGCCATACTTCGTAATATCCTTCTCGGCATTATATTCAAAATCTGGCAGATCGCAAAGCGGTGTATAACCGAAGGTTTCTGCAGCAGAGATAGGTATCTGGATATCAATCATCTCGATGTGGGTCTCCAAGAAAGCCGTATCCTTTGTACGCTGTTTAGCCACTTGAAGATTCAAAAACAGATTCTTGTCCTTAATAGGGTACTTTCCAGGCTCCATCGTCTGGAGATCGTTGTTCTTCAGAAACTCTACCACATCAGCAAAAAGTGGGTTCAAAGCCACATATTTACTGAGATTCTCAATCGTATCAATAATCATAGCAATATAATTTTTAGTTGTTCTATCTCACCTGTCTATGTCCTCTGGTATAATTACCTTGGGCAGTGATGTTACCATTTCTATCCTTTTCCACAAAACGGCCATCGCGCTGATCATCTACATAAGTACCTTCAAAGCGCTTGCCGTCTTTATCTTCCTCGATGGCTGCACCATTACGTTTGCCATTCTTATACTCGCCCTTAAACTTAGAGCCATCGGCATAACGCACGATACACTCTCCGTGGGGCTGTCCGTTCTTAAACATGCCCTCTACGGTGTCGCCATTCTTCTTCGTAAGTTTTCCACGACCGTCCTGCTTATCAGCTTTCCACTGACCCACATAACTATCGCCACTCTTCCAGGTAAATGTACCCTGTCCGTGCTTATCGCCGTTCTGGAACTGACCCGTGTACTTATCGCCGTTGGCATACTTGAAGATGCCCGAACCTGTACGCTCACCACGCACGTAATCGCCTTCATATACATCGCCGTTCTGGAACTTGTAGATGCCTCTACCATTCATCTCATCATCGAGCCACTGACCGATATACACATCACCATTGGCATATTTGAATGTACCCTTTCCTGAGCACATATTGTCTTTCCACTCACCATCGTAAGTCGAACCGTCGCCCCAGTCGAAGAATCCCTTACCGTTCTTCTTATCATTCAGCCAGTCACCACGATAGAAAGCTCCGCCAGCAAAGGTATAGATACCCTTGCCCGATCGCTTGTCCTGCTTCCAGTCACCATCATACTTATCACCATTGAAATAGTACATAATACCATGACCATGCTGATAATCGCGGAACCACAGTCCTTCGTAGCGGTTATTATTCGAGAAGTAATAGGTACCATTACCATGTTGCTGGTCCTGGAACCACTCGCCTTCATATTTCTCACCATCAAAGAATGTATAAATACCAAAACCTTGGCGCTTACCTTTCACGTACTCGCCTTCGTAGATATTGCCATTCTTATACTGTACTTTGCCTTTTCCGTGGGGTTTACCCAACATCATTTCTCCCTGATAGTCTCCGCCATCCTTTGTAGTTGTAGAACCCAGTGAAATTTTCTGTGCGCCCACCGATAGAGGTAGGATGAGTGACATCAGGAGTGTTATTGTTAGTCTTTTATATTGCATGATAGTCTGTATCTTAGTAATTACAACTGCAAATGTAGTGCTTTTTTCCGACTTTGGCAAAAAAAAGCACATATATTAATATAATTTTTCAATTTTCAATCTTCAATTCTCACTTTTTATTTCTACCTTTGCAAGCGTTATGAAGTTTATGGCTATTATTCCTGCCCGCTATGCGTCTACACGCTTCCCGGGTAAGCCGCTGGCAGTTCTCGGCGGAAAGACTGTCATCCAGAGAGTTTATGAGCAGGTGTCCAGTCTGCTCGACGAAGTATATGTGGCTACCGACGACGAGCGCATCTTCCAGGCTGTCGAGTCCTTTGGCGGACGAGCCGTTATGACACGCACAGACCATAAGAGTGGTACCGACCGTATTGAGGAAGCTGCAGAGAAGATCGGCTCCGATGCCGACGTCATTATCAATGTGCAAGGTGATGAACCATTCATCCAGCCCTCACAGATCGAGACACTCATGCATCTCTTCGATGCCCCAGAGACTCAGATAGGTACGCTTGGTAAACGCTTCGAGACCATCGAGGGTGTCGAGAATCCCAACTCACCCAAGATCGTTACCGACAATCGTGGTTTCGCGCTCTACTTCAGCCGTAGTCCCATTCCCTATGTTCGTGGCATCGATCGCAACCTGTGGCTCGAAGCTTATCCGTTCCTGAAGCACTTAGGCATCTATGCCTACCGTCGTGAAGTGCTTCGCGAGGTTACCCAGTTGCCTCAGGGCCGTCTCGAGAAGGCCGAGAGTCTGGAACAACTCCGTTGGCTCGAGAATGGGTATCGCATCCGTGTAGGACTTACTGATGTCGAGACCGTTGGCATCGATACTCCCGAAGACCTTCAGCGAGCCGAGGAGTTCCTCGCTCAGCAAGCATAAAGCAAATGAAAGGCTCGCCTTAGTGCGAGCCTTTCATTTCTCTTAATAGTTCTTTCTGATGCTCCGTCAGGTTCGTGGGCAGTTTCACTTGATAGGTGATAATCAAATCACCAAAGGTGCCATCGCCTCTGTCATAGCCCTTTCCACGCAGACGAACCTTCGTACCAGGCTGTGTTTCTGGTTTGATCTTCATCTTCACCTTCTGTCCGTTCGATAGCGTCAGCATCACCTCGCCACCAAGCAAGGCCGTATAAAGGTCTATGCTCACGTTGGCATTCATCTCGCCCGAACTTGTGCGAGCCTGACGCCCATAACCTTGTCCGCCACCGAAACCTGAGGCGCCGTTGCCACCAAAGCCTTGGAATCCGCCGAATCCCCCACCCGCTTGACCTTTCCGGCCAAACAAGCTTTCGAAGAACGAGCTGAAACCACCACCCTGAGTAAACTGCGAGAAGTCGAATCCGCCAAACGGATTACCTCCGCCAGCACCTCCGTAACTACCTCCACCGCCGAAGCCACCAAATGCATCGGCCTGTTTCCATTGCTCACCATACTGATCGTACTTCTTGCGCTTCTCAGGATCGCCAATGACGTCATACGCCTCCTGCAGTGCCTGAAACTTCGCCTGCGCCTTTGGATCATCGGGGTGCAGGTCAGGATGAAACTGTTTTGCCCGCTTCAGGTATGCCTTTTTCACATCCTTCTGCGGTATCGTTTTATCAACGCCTAGAATCTTGTAATAGTCTATAAATGCCATAAAAATGTCCTCCTTATCCTTTAATTGTTATTTTTCTGAAAATAATACTGCAAAAAGTGTGCCTAAATGTTGCAAAAACGCCATATTTTTTATATTTTTGTACCCGAAATCATATCAACAACATATGAAGAAACTAGTTATCATCGCTCTCGCTATGCTTTCAACCGCATATCCCGTGAAGGCAGGAAATACGAAGACCGTCAAGTTGAAGGTCATCGAAACCAGCGACGTTCACGGACACTTCTTCCCTTGGGACTTTATGGAAGGTCGCCCCATCAAGGGTACCCTCGTACGCGCAAATACCTATATTAAAAAGCAGCGTGCACACTATAAGGACCATCTGTTACTCATCGACAATGGCGACATTCTGCAGGGTCAGCCCTGTGTGTATTGGTCCAATTATGTCATGCCCGAGGATGAGAACCTTGCTGCTCAGGTCATCAACTATATGGAGTATGATGCCGAGACTGTGGGTAATCACGATATCGAGCCTGGCCATAAGGTTTACGACAAGTGGATTCGCGAAGTGCGTTGCCCCCTTCTGGGTGCCAACATCGTGAAGGAAGAATTCAAGAATGCTGAGGCTCATCCCGAGCATATCTACGACGGATTGCAACCTTATTCCGTTCATCAGATCGATGGCGTCAAGATTGTGGTGCTGGGCATGCTTACCCCCGCCATTCCCCACTGGCTCAACCACTCCATCTGGAAAGGTATGGAGTTCGAGGATATGGTGAAGTGCGCCCGTAAGTGGGTGAAGTATATTCAGGATGTCGAGAAGCCCGACTTGCTCTTCGGTCTTTTCCACTCCGGACTCAATGGCGGCATCAAGACAGCCGACTATGAAGAGGATGCCACAGAGGCTGTAGCCCAGGAGGTTCCAGGCTTCGACATTATCTTCTTCGGACACGACCATCAGGTTCATAATCAGTGGATTACCAACAAGGATGGTGGTCAGGTTCTTTGCATCGATCCCAGCTGTTATGTCAAGAATGTGGCTGAGGCCGAAATAGCTCTTACCTATAAGGACGGCCAACTCACCAAGAAGAATATCTCTGGCAAAATCATCGACGTGACCAACGAGAAAATCGACAAGCAGATGCTCGCCCACTTCCAGCCTAAGATCGACGAGGTGAAGGCTTACTGCAGTCGCAAGATAGGCCGATTCGAGCATCCCGTTTACTCACGCGATGGCTTCTTTGGCAACTCCGCCTTTACCGATCTCATCCACAACTTGCAGCTGCAGATTTCGGGTGCCGACATATCGTTCAATGCCCCTTTAGCATTCGATAATACCATTGAGGCCGGCGAGGTCACTCAGGCCGATATGTTCAAGCTCTACCGCTTTGAGAACCTCATGTTCGTGCTCCGCATGACGGGCGAGGAAATCTATAAGTACCTAGAGTTCTCTTACAGCAAATGGGCCAACACCATGAAGTCGGCTAATGATCATGCCCTGTTGCTCAACGACAACTCTAAGGGCGATCAGCAGCGCTCAGGCTTCCTGCATTACACCTTTAATTTCGATTCTGCTGCTGGTGTCGACTACGAAGTCGACCTTACCCGACCTGTAGGCTATAAGGTTCGCATTCTGAAGATGTCGAACGGCGAACCCTTCGACATGAAGAAGTGGTATAAGGTAGTGATGAACAGCTATCGCGCCAATGGTGGTGGCGAGTTGCTCACCCTCGGAGCCGGTATCCCTCAGGATTCGCTCGAGAGTCGTGTCATCTTCCATACCGAAATGGACCAGCGTCACTATCTTACAGAAGAGATTCATCGCCTCGGATCCGTCGATCCGATGCCCAACCATAACTGGCGTTTCGTTCCTGAGTCATGGGCTGTTCCTGCCCTCGCTCGCGATCGCAAACAATTATTCGGAAACAGATAAATGAAAAAGTACTATTTCGTCTTCTGCAAAGAAGACTTGCTGTTAGAGCGCAAGCCTGACGGCACTTATACCATACCCCTCCAGCAGGAGCCACCCACTGAGGTGAAGCCCTGGACCCATCAGATGAACATCACTCCCATGGACGATGGCACACCTGTCATCACCTATCGCATTGATAATCCTGTTACTGATAGCGATCGTTTCGAGATGATTGGTCTTCGCCAGTCATATTACAAACTTGAGCGCCCTCTCTACCTCAAGGCCGGCAAATGCCAGGAACTGCTCTATTGGGATTCTAACACCAAGTTCTGTGGCATCTGTGGTGCCCCCATGCGCATGGATACCGATATTTCCAAGAAGTGTACCCAGTGTGGCAAGGAGATTTGGCCCCAGCTGGCTACGGCCGTCATCGTGCTCATCCATAAGGGCGACGAGGTGCTGCTGGTACGTGCCAAGAATTTCCGTCGCGATTTCTTCGGTCTCGTAGCAGGCTTTGTGGAGACAGGTGAGACACTCGAGGAAGCTGTAGCTCGTGAGGCCCTCGAGGAAACGGGCGTCACTATTACCAACATCCGCTACTTCGCCTCCCAGCCTTGGCCCTATCCCTGTGGACTGATGGTAGGCTTTAATGCCGACTATGTTTCGGGCGAGATTCATCTCCAAGCCAGCGAGATAGCCAAAGGCGGCTGGTTCCGCAAGGATAACCTCCCTAACATCCCCGAGCCCCTCTCCATCGCTCGCATGTTGCTCGATGCATGGATCAATGAATAATAATAGCCCCACCGGTTGGCGGGGCTTTATTATTACATATAAACTTCTATTTGCACTGCGTAGAGTCCACTCTCTTGCTGCTCTGGCGGATAGATCACATAATCCGTCTGCAACTCATTTTCCACCCAGGGCGATTGAATATACAGCTTCCCGTCATTACCCTTCATGTTCACGTAGTATGTCTTGCCCTCATACTCAAAGGGTTCTGTCCTCGCTGCAGTCTTCATAAACACCTTCGCACGTGCATCGCTCACGAACCAAAGCCATCCCTGCTGCGACGTGTCGAGTTGCATCTTAAAGTAGAATCCGCGTGTGCTCGTAGGCTTCAGCCTATAACCGTCATCCGTCTTCTCGCCCTTTTCGTAGTCGTGACCGTAGGCGTAGGTGTAATACGACATATCCTCGTCGCTATCCTCCGTCATATAGAGAAACTTCATGCCGCTGCCAGCCTCTGCCACATCGCTCTCCGAGTAGTGTTTCATCAATACCAGCAATTGCTTCACCGAGAGCTCCGACGTAGCTGGTTTCTTTACCAGCTCCTGCCCCATAGCACTTATGGCGATGCACGCCATCGTGCAAATGATTAAAAACCTTCTTTTCATACAATCTGTATTAAGGAATAAGTGGTGTTAATGGATATACAATGTTCACAATAAAGATGTTGGCAGCCAGGATGATGATGTTCATCAGCAGTCCTATACGCATAAAGTCGCTGAATCGATAGCCGCCTGGGCCATACACCAGCATGTGGGTAGGCGAACCAATCGGCGTGGCGAAACTCGAGCTCACACTCACCATCAGGGCGATGAGGAAGGTATAAGGCTCATAGCCCAGCTTCTCTGCAGCCTCATACATGATGGGGAAGAACATCGCACCCGCAGCCGTATTAGAAATAAACTCCGTGATGAACGTTCCCACGAAACAGATAGCCGTCATCACCACAATCGGATTCGTGCCACAAACATCCAGTATGCCCATGGCCAGCCGCTCGGCGATACCCGTTTTCTGAATAGCCAGACCCAGCACCACACTACCGGCAAACACCATGATGATCTCCCAGTTGATGGCCCGCATGGCCTGATCCACATTACAGCAACGCAGCAACAGCATAGCCGCAGCAGCAATAAAGGCACACTGCAACAGCGGCATCACACCAAAGGCTGAGAGCGCCACCATCGCTATCATGATCACTGCCGATATGAGCGTCTTGGGTCCAGTCTTCACCACCTGATCGCTGTCGAAGAAATGCAACTGCGAAGCCAGAGGACCACTGTTAACATCCAGTTTCGACGGACAAGACAACAGCAGCGTGTCGCCAGCCTTCAGCACCACCTGACGTGGCGGCTGACTGATGCGTTCGCCTCTGCGTGCTACAGCAATGAGCGACATATTATTGTCCTTCTCAAACGTGCTGCCGCCAATGGTCTTGCCTATCAGACTGCTGCCGAAGGTCACATAAGCCGTGCGCACAGGATTACTCCTGTCTACCTCGCTCAGCGAGAACACATGGTGATCCGAACTTACCAGTCCGTTGCTCTTCAGCATCTCCAGCAACTCGTCTATCTGTCCGGCATATACCAATCGGTCGCCACCCATCACATACTCATCCTTGCTAATGGACGCTGGCACATTGTCGAAATGGTACATGCTGATGAGCGAACCACCCTTCACGTCGAGCAGACCAGTATCGCCCAGCTTCTTACCGATGTATTTATTGTCGGATGGCACCAGCATCTCCAAGGTGTATTCCGATGTGGCCTCGAAAGCCGACTCTGGCGCCTGACGCTCCGGCAGCAGCTTCCTCATGGCAATCACCGATAGCACGCCAATCACCAAGCAGAACAAACCAGGAATCGTTGTTGCCAACACATTCATCGCATCGCCCGTCTTGTCGGCATACAGGCCACTGATAATCAGGTTCGGCGGCGTACCTATCAACGTACACACACCACCCATACCCGATGCGTAGCTCAATGGAATCAGCAGTTTCGAGGGCGACACACCCAGTTTCTTCGACCAAATCTTCACGATGCCCACGAACATGGCCACCACCGTGGTGTTGCTCAGGAATGAACTCAGTGCAGCCACAGGCAGCATCAGTCTCACCACTGCCTTGCCGTAACTGTTGGGCTGTCCCAGCAGATTGCGCACTATCCATTGCAGCACGCCTGTATACATCAAGCCTGCCACTACTACAAACAGCACACCAATCACTACCACCGATGTGGAGCTGAAGCCCGAGAACGCCTCTTTGGCATCGAGCACACCCGTCACGTACAGAATGCCGATAGCCGCCAGAAACACCACGTCGGCTCTCAACTTCGTGAACAGCATCGTCGTAAACATGCCCAACACTGTCACAATCGTGATCCAGGCATAAAGATTAAAACCTAAAAATTCCACCGTTCCCATAACTGTCAACTATCAATTGTCCGCTCGGCTTTGCCGCTTGGCATCGCCAAGAACTGTCAACTTACTTAAACTCGAAGAGATTAATAAAACCTGTGATGGCAAACACGTTACGTACATCGTCGGTTATACCTTTTATATATACGTGCCCACCCGTTTCCTCAGCATGCTGCAGCACGTCGAGGAAGATACGCAGTCCGCTCGACGAGATGTACTCCAGTTTTGTACAGTCAATCACGATGTCCTTACCCGTTACATCATTGAGTGGACTCATAGCCTGTGCGGTTTCAGCAGCAGCGGCAGCGTCGAGACAGCCCTCCAGAATGGCAACCACATTGCCTTCGATTTCTTGAATTGTTGTTTTCATACTTTTTATAATGTTTAATTATTAATGTTCTTACTGAGCGTCAGCACATTGAGGTTATCTATGCGCTCGTAGTTCATCGAGTCCATATACTGACGCATAATGTGAATACCCAGTCCGCCTATGCGGCGTTCCTTAGCCGAAAGCGTCGTATCCACCTCAGGCATAACGGTGGAATCGAACACTTTACCACCATCCACGATCGTAAACTTCAGTCTCTCATCGTTCGATGCAGCCTCGATCGTCACATCGCCCGTAGTGCCATCCGGATAGGCATATTTCATCACATTCACCACAGCCTCCTCGATGGCCACCTTCACCTTCACAGCGTCGTCGTGATTCATGCCTACGGTCTCACACATCTCTGTCACGAATTCATTCAGTTTCGGCACCTCTTTCAGGTTGTTGGTCAGCATGATTCTCTTAAGCAACTTCACGTCGCTCTGCTGTTTAATGTATTGTATAGCCATCATCGTCAGGTCGTCACTCTGCTCAGCTTCGCCCACAAACTGGTGTACAGCCTCGGTCATCCCGTCAATGAGTTGTTTCGGCTCCAACTGATGATTGGCCAGCGCCTCGCGAGCCGTATTCATCACACGCTCCATCTTAAACTGCTTACTGTCCACATCCATCGCCTCCGTCAGTCCGTCGGTAAACAAGAATATGGTAGTACCAGTAAATATCTGTGCCTCCTGCAGCGTATATACCCACTTAGGTCTTACGCCCACGGGAATGTTCGGATCGCAGGGCAACTCACCTACGCCAGCGCCTACCAGCAACGGCGCATCGTGGCCGGCGTTGCAGTAGTACAAACGCCCCGTTGGCAAGTCGAGCACACCCACGAAGAGCGTCACGAACATGAAGGTCTTGTTCATGTCATACATCGTCTTGTTGATGGTCGTCATTATGCGTTCAGGCATCGACTCGTGGGCCGATACCGTACGGAACACACTACGCGTTACGGCCATGAACAGTGATGCAGGCACACCCTTGCCCGATACGTCGCCGATGCAGAAGAACAGTTTCTCGTCGCGGAAGTAGAAGTCGAACAGATCGCCACCCACCGCCTTGGCCGGCGTCAGCGATGCGTAAAGCTGCACGTCGTCGCGATCATCCTTCGTGGGGAATTTCTCAGGCAGCATACCCATCTGTATATCACTGGCAATGCGGAGGTCACTCTCGATAGAGGCCTTCTGGGCAGTGGTCTCCTTCAGTTCCTCAATGTATTTCACCAGCGACTGCTGCATATTGCCGAACGAGTGGGTCAACTGTCCTATCTCGTCGATTCGCTCGAAATTGGGCAACTCGGCATCAAACTGTCCCGAGGCGATAGTCTCAGCCCCTTTGGCAAGTTGTCTTAGCGGTTTCAGTTCGCGAGTGATGACGTTAAAGAAGAAGTAGAGCATCAGTAGCAATCCGAGTGCAAAAATCGCCATCACCGTATGACGCAAATTGTCGAATCCGCCGAAGATATCCCTCTCCGGACATACGATCGCCATCGAGCAACCCGTCTTTCCAAGCGGTTTATAGAACACGTAGCATTCCGTGTCGCCCATCTTCATCTGCTTCATGCCCTCCTCGCCACGCTGCATAGCATGGCCCAGTGCAGTCATCGCTGTGTCCTCCTTCTCCAAGGTCTGCGTAAAGATGGTCTGTCGCGTAATCTTCATGGTATCAGGATGCACAAAGTACGTTCCGCCCCTACCTATCATAATACTATACGAATTAGGATAAGGCTTCGTGGCCGATATGGTCTGCGAGAGCCAGTTCAGCGACAGACTGGTGTTAATGGCGCCAATGAATTGGCCCTTATCATCCCTGATGGCCTGACAGTAGCTCGTCACCATCTCGCTCGTGTTCGTAGCCGCATCGAGATCCATGTAAGGCTCCGTCCAGCTCGGCTCGTCCAGCAGCTTAGCCATCAGATACCAGTCCATATAGAAGTATTGGTAATTGTCGCTACCGCCCTGAATGGTTCGGATACTGTCGCCCATATGCTTGGAATAAGCCGAGAAGTAGCGCCCGTACTTCTTATAGTAATTCGGCTCGAAGGCAATGGAGCAGGTGTAGAAGTCAGGATTGTTCAGCAACATGCCTCTACTGTACACAAACATCGAGTCGGCACTCTCAGGATGTCGCATCACCAGCCATTTGGCAATATTCGATGCCACCTCTACCCTGTTCAGGATACCCTCTACGCGTAGCGAGGTCTTATCGAGTGTCTGCATGGCCCTATTCACAGCCTCCTGCCGCACGGCGTCGCGCGACTGGTAGAAGAAGAAACCCAAGGCGATGTTAAAGATGATGGCAGCAAAGAACACCACACCCAGACTCACCTTCAGCGATAGCTTCTTCCGGATATAATCTAATATTTTCTTCATAACTGATTACTGTCAATCGCGACCTTTAATGTTTAATGTTCAATTTTCAATCAGCTCTCCAAGCTTCACCTCCCTTTTCAGCATTCCGTTCTCCACCATCAGCTGGCTCGCCTGCTTCACCATGTCCGGACGCAGACGGAACTCGCGCTTCTTCGATTCACGATCCACCTGCAGTCGCAGTATCTCCTTCAGCATCAGGCGCTGCATCACGCGGTTGGTGGCTATATGGCCCTCATCCACATATTTCATCACGATGTCGAGTGTCTCGTCAGGATGCTGGGCAGCCCACTCCCACCCCTTCTTGCTGGCCTGGGCAAACTTCTTAGCCTGCTCCTTGTGAGCCATGTAGTAGTCGCGCGCCATGTAAACGCCATCCTCCTGCACATTATAGCCGTGATCGCAGAAACGATACACACTCTTATCGCTAATCTCCAGTCCGGCCTGAATCAGCTGGTAATACTCATTATAGCTCATGGCCAGCGTGGCGTCGAGCGCACCCGAGAGAAACAGGTTGATGTTCTGAGCAAACCTCACCCATTGATAGTTCAGATGATCCTTCTTGCTCATACAGATGGCCAGCTGTCCGAACCCAACGCTCCAGATGCCCACCTTGGCACCCTTCTGCGTCAGCGGGTCCTTGCCGCGTGCCGATACGATGACCATCGCGTTGTTCATCGATGTCTGCAGAATATTCACCAGAGGCGTTCCGCCCTCAATGTATTCCAACGCCTGACATAGCTGCAGCGTCGTAGCCTGACATTCATTCGCGTTCAGTCTGTCCATGGCAGGTCTCGTGGCCGATGGATGCTCTATCTTCACCTTCAATCCAGCCTCGCTGTAGAATCCCTTCTCCATCGCCACGTAGTAGCCGGCAAACTGCGCCTGTGCCGTCCATTGGGGCGTAAACACAATCGTCCCGTCCTGAGCCGTCGCCGTCTGCGCCACACTGCTGCAAATGGCCACGACAGCCACTATTATCCATCGAATCAGTTTTCTCATCTTAATAATTTTAGGTCTTTTATTTAAAACAATATCGCGTCAACCAAGTAACACTCTGCAAAGATAATGTAAATCGAATAAAACACCAAATTTTTTTGGATATTATTTGAGGTGCAACTTATCTTCTTGGTGTATTAACATCGAAGTGCTGCAGTTAAAAATTGAATTGCGAAATTACAAGATTATATTCTATATTTATATATATAAATATAGAGATAAATTCAGGAATGTGAAAAGCCTTTCGAGAACTGCAGCACTGCAGCAACTGTAGCAAATTAGTAATATATTATTACAGAATATGCATAATTTAAAGAAGTCTGCACTGAGGGTCATAGGAAACCCGAAGTTTGCTCCGAGGAAAGTGGAGGTTTCCTCGGAGGAAAGTCCAACTTTGCTCGGAGGAAAGTCTGAGAGCCCTATAAACTATTAAAAAGGGCAGCTTTAAGGCTGCCTATAATGGTGGTAAATACTATTTACCAAAGACAACTAACGACTTCGTTATTTCTTGTTTTGTTTGCGGCGGTAAGCGGCGGTGCGAGTGGCGATGTTCTTGGCGAGACACTCGCTGTAGAGCCAGGGTTCGCAGCTGTGGATGTCGCCCACGTTGATCAGGTCCTTATAGGCAGGGTATTCTGAGCCGCTGTAGCCGCTGACCACCAGCACATGATACTCTGGCGAAAGGGTAACGGTGATGGTGTCGTGGAGTGTGGCGGGCGTGGCGTCAGTACGCCAGTTGACGGGGTTGATACAGACATCGGAGGCGGAAATAACGGACTTAATGTACTTCACGTCCTTCATCGTATTATAACAGATGGTGATGCCGGTATCGGACTCGCCCTGGGCAGGACGAATACGGCTGCACTGGGTCATATCGGCCTTGGTCACCTTATAGCCCAGCACGTAGGCGGCGGCCAACTGGCGATAGGTATCGTCGTCGATATGCTTCAGCAGCTCTACCACTGCCAATCCGCCCTGGCTGAAACCTGCGATGATGAGTGGACGGCTCTTGTCGCGACGGGCCTGGAAGTGATCGAAGGCTGCGCAGACATCGGCCATAGCCAGGCGGGTGCGCTGATAGACGGTATCCTCGTTCTGAGTGAGGAAGGCATCGATGGTGGTGTGGCGATAAAAGGGAGCATAGAAGCGATTGCCGGGCGACATATAGGCTGCCACCTTATTGATCTCGAGCGTGCCCATGTGCTCGCGATGAAGGGGATTCCACACATCGGCATAATGGCAGGTACGCCCCAGGCTGTCCTTCCAATCTTCCTCCCACGTAGAGACCACGTAGAAGATATCGGCGCCTGTGCCGTCGGTATCGCCATCAGCGGTGATCCACATGGTGGAGTCATTATAGTCGGGCGCCTGAGGGATGAATACTTCCGACGGCTGATTGGTATTCGCCTTGTGAGAGGCACACGACATAGAACTGCAAATGAGGATGGCAGTTATCGCACATAGAATGATTTGTTTCACATATCTTGTTGCAATCATGACTCTTAGCTTTGAAGAATAACTCCCGAGAGCGGAAATATTACAGGGGAATCCACATCCAGAAGGTGGAGCCGTGGCCTTGGCCTTCGGAAATGACACCGATTTCGCCGTGGACGGTGTCGGTGAAGGCCTTACAGATGGAGAGGCCGAGACCGGTGCCCTGCACGAAATCGTCGACCTTGTAGAAGCGGTCGAAGATCTTGGGCTGAGCCTCGGGCGCAATACCGGCTCCGGTATCCTCGCAATAGCCATACAGGCCCTCGCGATGCTGGCCGTTGACGGTACGGATCTCCTTGCGGTAGCCCAGCTTGATATGTCCCTGATGGGTGTATTTTACGGCATTGGTAACGAAATTGGTAAACACCTGCGACACGCGTTCCACGTCGACCTTGATGGGAAGACTGTCGTAAGGATTGTCGCTGATAAATTCCACACCGGGCTCTTGCACTCGGGGGCGCAACGACTCGAAGAGCTCATTAAATGCACGGGCGAAATCGACCTTAACGGGCTTGATGTCCATGTGGCCCGACTCGAGAGACGAGGCTGTGAGGATGTCGTTAATGAGGCGCAGCAGCATGTCGCAGTTGTTCTTAATGATCTGGATGATCTCTTTTTTCTCCTCCTCGGTAGTGAGAGACGAGAGCACTTCGGAGAAGCCCACAATGGCATTGATGGGAGTACGGATCTCGTGGGTCATATTGGCCAGGAAGAGCGACTTCATTTGTCCTGACTCACGGGCGCGCTTCTCCTCGCTGCGCAGCTGGTCCTGCTTGCGCATCAGATCGTTGATATTTCGCCATACGCCGAAGGCGCCCTGGAGCGTACCATCGTCGGAGAACTCGGGGATACAGTTGATCTGCACCCACTGATTCTCTGTGCCCAATGTGACTACGGGATACATCTGACCGACATAGACCAGCGGTTTACTCAGGGCCTCTACAGGATTGGCAAGGGCCTTGACAAACTGATTCTCCTGATCGACAAAGATCTTCTGCAACTGCTCCAGGGGAACGGTACGCACTACGGTGTTCAGACCATCATAGAACTCTAAGGTTTCGCGCGCGAGGCTGATACGCCAGGTTTGCATCTTTGAGGCATCGAGCATATAGCGCAACTCGGTCTCGTAGTTCTTGATGGCTTCGTTCATCTGCTTCATGCGGGCATCGTTCTCCATCACGTTGAGATACATGTTGCGTTCCTCGGTCACATCGTTGGCCGTGACTGAGATATACATCAGTTTATCGTTCTTATCGTAGATGGGGTGGACGCTGATTTCGAGGAACACGCGCATCTCGCGCTCGGGAATGATACTCAGCGAGCAGGCCCAGTAGTCTTCAGGATGCACACGATCGAGCACCTCGTTGAAGGGCATCATATCGAAGAGATTCACCTTCGAGAAGAACTCGTCGCCCGTATCGCTGTCGAAATGACAGATCTGACGCATGATCCGGTTGGCATCGATGAGCCAGCCCTCGGGGCTATAGAACGACATACCAATGATGGAGTTCTCGAAGATGGAGCGATAGCGCTCGGACACTTGCTCCACCTCGTGTTCCTTCTGCTTTACCTCGGTCTCGTCGGTCAGCGTGGCGATGATGTTCACGGGCTTACCGTCTTCGTATTCGGCCATAGCGCGACCATGCATATCGTGCCAGTCGGGTTCGCCTGTACCATTATAGTTGTAGTTCCAGCGATAATGGCACTCGGCTACCTTATCGGTGCCATCGCTCAGGCGACGGATGAAGGTGCGAAAACGCTCTTGGTCGTCGGGGTGGATATAGGTGTAATACACCTCGATACCCACATTATTGCCGAACATGGCCTTTCCGTGAAGGTCGTACACTCGGTTCTCGCGCAAGTCGAGACACATCACGTGGGTGCCACTGATGTCGAGCGCCATCATCATGGCTTGCTCCTCTTCAAACATGATATTCATATTCAATTCTCTCTTTTTCGTTCAATTACTGAGGCGGTGCAGGGGATAGACACCCACACGCTCACGCCCTTACCATAGTCGGACTGTACCTCGATGGTACCTCCCATCTGCTTGACCAGCAGCTGCACAATGGCCAGATCGAGGCCCGAGCCAAGCAGTCCGCCATTCTCACGACGTGTGAAGTGGTCGAAGATATGGGGCAACACCTCGGCTTTGAATCCAGAGCCAGTATCATCGATGCGGATGGTGAGATCGCCACGATGATACTCGTAACTGGCGGTGATAGAGCCGTGCTGGGTCATCATGCAGGCCAGAGCGCACAGGCGCTCGAGGACCATCGACACATGATGGCTGTCGATATCCACCAGCAACTTGTTGAAAGGCTGCTGGATAATGGGCTGCACACCGGGATTGATATTCGACAATCCATTGCGGCAATATGCCTCGAAGGAAGAGGCGAAATCAACCATATCCTTTTTATATTCTTCCATATTGGCCTCAAGACGGGAGAGGTAAAGGATATCATTGACCACCAGCAGCAGCTCGTTGGTGCTATGCTTGATCTGATCGATGAAGACTGGCTCATCCTTCTGGTCGTGTTCGCCGGTAAAGAGTCCGGCATAGCCGATGATGTTATTCAGCGGGGTACGAATCTCATAACTCATATTGGTGAGGAAGGCCTGTTTCAGCAGCTCCGTCTCCTGGGCCTTCTTGGTCTCGACAGCCAGGCGCTGCTCGGTTTCCACCATATCGGTAATGTCGCGATAGGTGCCAAAGTAGCGCTCCACCTCGCCCTGCTCGTTCAGCATGGGCACCATATTGAAGAGCAGCCATATCTGGCGGCCTTTCTTATCGCGTATCTCGATTTCGATGGCCTGAATGATGCCTCGCTTCGTGAGGTGGTCCATCCTGTTGAGCGCACTGTTCACCGTTCGGCGGAAGCGTGGTGAAGCCAGTCGGATACAACGTAGTTGCGACATGCGCAGCTTCTGTCTCGTCTCACGGTTGATGAGCTCGAAGGTATAGGAATGGGGGTAATAATTCACCAGCTGCACACCACTCACACTGAGGGCGTAGTCGATGTTGGCGATATACTGGCGGATATTGTCGTTAGCCTTCTGCAGTTGCCTGACGCTGTTCTGCTGGCGATGGTAGGAGTTCACCATCTCGGAGACATCATGGCCCGACATATAGACGCCCTCGAGCTCGCCCTGTTCGTTGCGGATGGGGTTGATAGTGGATTCGTAATACATCTTACCCTTCAGACCGAAATCATCCAATCGGTATTCAGGCAGATTGAAATCGCGAAAATCGATGATACTACCCGCCAGTGTATTGGTCATCTCACTGAGTGGTATCTGACTGAAGAAGGGGTTGTTCTTCAGGAGGAAACTGCCATCGAGCACCTGTTCGCGAGTCTTGACGCCAAAGGCAGCACAGGCTCGTTCGTTGATATCGGTGAGCACGCCGTTCTTATCGTAGTACAGCATATCGAGCAGCGAGGAATTGAAGATGGTGTGATAACGCATCAGCAACTGATTGATCTTCTGCTGGCGACGATACTCATCAGTAACATCGTGCTGAATAGCCATCAGCGAAGTGGGCAGGCCGTCGGCGCCTCGGCTCATCACCGAGAAGGTTATCTCATAATGTCGGCAGTCGGATTCGTTTTTCGCCCTACTACGTGCGTTCACCTTAGCCGTATCAATCTTACCTTCGCAGATGGCGAAGATCTCATAACTCATTTTATCCACGTCGTCGCGATGGAAGAACTTGGCGAAATCGGCAGGTATGTATTCACGCTCATATTCGCCTTCCTCGGATAGGTAGCAGGAATGACGTGTGGTAGGGTCGTAAAACCAAAGGCGCAGATTACTGGTCTTCATGATCAGCGCTAGGCGAGCCTTCTGTTTTTTTATGTCAATATCTTGATTCATACACAGGATAATAGTTGTTTTAGTCTTATTGACTTTAGTAGTGGCATACAAATACTGCGGCAAAGATAAGAAAATTGTTGCAAAACTGCAACAATTTACAAAAAAAAATGCTGCGTGGTGCAGCATTTTCTTTATTATTTGTCCGTGCGAACTACGCGACGAGGCTTTTCAATGGGCTTGGTGCTGTCGGCATCGGCGCCACGAGTGCGAGAATAATAGTAGTCGTAGCCCCAGCTGTCGTAACCCCAGCGATAGTTGTCGTAGTACGGACGGCTCACGTTGTAGAGTTCGAACTTTACATCATTGCCGTGATCGTTGATGTAACCCGTAAAGCGATCACGATTCAGGTGATAGTCGCGAATCTTCAGCGAGGTGCCCTCTTCGATGAAGCGAACATAGATAGTACCATAATCAACACTCCACTCGATGTGATTAGCTACATAGTCCCAGGGGGCGTTGCTGTAGTAATCAACCCAGTAACCTGAGCCGCTAGAATATCTGCTAGGATCCTTGAGAAATGTGATCTCAGTGCTGGTGGCATCGTAATAACGACCATCCCACTCAGAAGAGATATACATATTTCCTTTCCAGGTGCCCTCAAGGGTGCGTGCGATTTCCTCGTCCTCGCATGAGGTAAAAGATACTGCCATTACTGCCATCATGGCCATCATGAACATTGTGTACAGCTTCTTCATAATTTTACCCTTTCTTATCTTTAAATGAAACAATATTTTCTAATTCACACTGCAAAGGTAAGACGAAAAACCCGAACTGGCAAGTGAAAACCCCTAAAGGTATGGAGGTTTTTCCCTAAAGTTAGCGATTCTTGTGTTTGGCGAACCAATTATGCGTGAAATTATACATGATAAGAGCGGCTATGACTAAGCCCAGAGATACCCAAAGTGCACGATGAGAATGGTCGGAGAAGAAGGCAAGTCCGATGCCCAAGCCCCAGGCGATACCACTCTCCCACCCTAAAAGGAAGGTGCTCTGCGAAGTGCCTCGCTGACAATGACGACTGAGCTTGATGAAGAACAGCAGGAAGCGCGAACCGATAAGCCCTAAGCCGAAGCCGATGAAAGCGGGAGCAGCGAAATGTACGATCTGCTGGGTACGCGTGAGCAGCATGAGCAAAGCGGCCAGAATAAGTATCAGGCCAGAGACTACCTCGCTCTTCACCTCAGCATCGCGAAACACGAAACGCTGGGCCAACAGAGCCCCCAGGAATCCCACCATCATCATGGCATAAAACAACTCAGTGAGGGCTGTAGAGAAAAGGATGCCAACGGCCAGCATAATCAACTGGAGATTGACAAACAGGGGGAATCCGTGAGGCAGGAAGAAGCGATCGAGACTGACCACGGTGATATCATCCTCAGGAGCCCTGAAGGGGAAATGGACCATCATAATGAGCACCACAGCCACAGCGGCACAGCCGATGGCGGAGAGCAGCATGACATCGAAGCCCAACAGACGGACTAAAAGCAGGCCTGACATCGGACCTAGAGAGAGGGCGAAACGTGAAAACCACGAGGCGGAATGATTGGCCTCAGTGCGCTGGAACGACTCGCTGGTATCGATAATCAGTGTGCTGGTGAGCACCATCTGAGCCAGACCGAAAGCGGCTCCAAGGGCAAAACGCTGGATGATGACCAGGCCCAAGTCGCAGAACAGTGAGCGCTGGGCATCGAGATAATAGAGCAAAGCAATGAGCGCACCAACGCCTATGACGGCCCAGATACACACCACGTTACGACGATAATGCTGAACGAGGAACGACACAAAGACACCTAAAGCAAAAAGGCCCACACCGAAGGCGCCCATGGCGATGCCTGACTCCAACGCAGAGAAATTCTGCGTGGACATGAGCCACTGGGGCATAGTGGGTATGAGCATATACACCGACATAGCCAACAGGAAATTGGCAATGGCCATGAGCCAGAAATCGCGATGCCAAAGGCGGATATGTACGGGGGTGTTTTGGGAGTTCATAATTTAGAGGTGAGAGGTGAGAGATTTGTCCTGCGAATCGCTTAGGGAGCGCAGAAGTGAGGCTGTGTCAACTTCTGTGTAATCGGCCATCTGGATGTCGGAATAGGGAGCGATGGACTCGGCAGAGTTGGTGGTAGCCAAGCCCACAACAGCCATACCTGCTGCACGACCTGACTTGAGGCCGTTGAAGCTATCCTCAAACACCACGCACTCATCGGACTCTGCACCCAGACGGGCTGCAGCCTTCAGGTAACAGTCGGGATCGGGTTTGCTGCGTGAAAAATCCTCGGACGTGAGTATCTCATCGAACAACTCACGGAAAGCGGGGCGCTGGCGATACACACTCTCCATCTTAGGAATATTGGAGCTGGTAACCACAGCCGTCTTCACACCATGACGACGTAAATCGGCAATCAATTCCTCGAAGCCAGCAATGAAATCATAATGCATCTGCTGCTCATAGGCATCGAGACGGGCTGTGACTGAGGCACGCTCCTTCTCCAGGGGTCCACTGAGCCAGCGATCGTATATTTGTGTCAGCGTAGAGCCTTTGATCTCGTGCTCCAATCCTGGATGCTCAGGATGGTACTGACGGCAGATCATACCCCAGAAGATAGTGTATTGAGGTTCGGTATCGAACACCACACCATCGAGGTCGAAGAGGGCTGCTTTGAATTGTCTTAACTGCATAAATTTCCGAATTTGGGTGCAAAATTACGCATTTTTTATGAAAAATTTGCTAATTTCGGGATTTTAGTGTAATTTTGCGGAAAAATCAGGTAGGTATATGAGGATAAACAGTTTAAAATTGCTATTTTTGATGGCTATCGTTGCGATAGCTGGAAGTTGTGGTAACACGGAAGAAAACACCGTGGAGTTTGAAACACTGACCCTCGACAAAGCTATCAACCTGACGAACGAAGAGTTGTCGCCTACCTGCACTGTGAGTCTGAAAATGGAGAATGCCATTGAGAAGAACGGTCATCGTGCCGAGGTGATCAACAACACCGTGATTGAGCGATTACTCAATATGCGCGATATGTCGATGAAGACGGCGATGGAGGAATTTACCGAAAACTATATCAAATCGTATAAGTCGACCATGGTGCCTCTCTATAATCAGGATCGTGCTGATACCACTAAGCGCGCATGGTACGAATTCCATTACATCATCTCGGCCGAAACCCAGCAAGGCAGCAAGAACACCATCGTATATCTGGCCACTGTGGATTACTACGAAGGGGGCGCCCACGGCACTCACCAACAGGTGGCCTTGAACTTCGAGGCGAAGACGGGACGACTGCTGACGCTGAGCGAGATTTTTGCCGAAGGCACCGAAAACCAGCTGAACAACATTCTGCTGAAAGCGCTGAAGGAGAAAACAGGACTGGGGACGATTGGTCAACTCAGAGAAAAAGACTATCTGAAGTCGGTAGACATCTATGCCCCTGAGAACTTCATCATCAACGACGAGACGATCACATTTATCTATAATCCATCGGAAATTGCTGCCTACAGCGTAGGATCGACTGAACTCATCATACCTTATTCTAGTATGGAGTCGATACTTAAGAACTCATTTATCTCATCACTACAATGACAGCCGACATCATACTGAAATATTTCCCCCAGCTGACGGAGGAACAGCAACGACAATTTGATGCTCTTGATGCGCTCTATCGTGAGTGGAACGCTAAGATTAACGTTATATCGCGCAAGGACATCGACAATCTGTACGAGCACCATATTCTCCACTCGCTGGCCATCGCCAAGGTGATCAACTTCCGACCAGGCACTGAGATTCTGGACTTTGGCACTGGTGGCGGATTCCCTGGTATTCCGCTGGCCATCCTCTTCCCTGAATGCAAGTTCAAACTCATAGACGGCACAGGCAAGAAAATCCGTGTGGCTCAGGAGGTGGCGAAGGCCATCGGACTGAAAAACTGCCAGCCTGAGCATCTGCGTGGCGAGGACGAAAAGGGGAAATATGATTTCGTGGTAAGCAGGGCCGTGATGCCCCTACCCGACTTGGTGAAGATTGTGCGCAAGAACATCGCGAAGACGCAGCAGAATGCGCTGCCTAATGGTGTGATTTGCCTGAAGGGTGGCGATCTGCAGGCTGAGCTGCGCCCCTTCTACAAGATTGTAGAAACCACCGATATCAGTACGTTCTTCAAAGAGGAATGGTTTAAGGAGAAGCATGTTATTTACCTGCCACTCTAACCCCTAATCACTAACCCCTAACCACAAAAAACAATGTTTAAGGTTCAGACTTTTCAGGTGAATTTGCTGCAGGAGAATACCTATGTAGTGAGCGACGAGACGAAGGAGTGTGTTATCATCGACTGCGGTGCTTACTACGATGAGGAGCGCGAAGCTATCACCCACTACATCGACAGCGAGGGATTGAAGCCAATGCACCTGCTCTGCACCCACGGACACTTCGACCATAACTTTGGCATCGATACCATCTATCAGGCTTACGGACTGAAGGCTGAAGTAGCGAAGGAGGACGATGAACTGATTAGTCATCTACCAGAACAATTCAAGGCGATGATAGGTGTACCCCTGAGGAGGGAATATCCTGGGGTGGGCCGACATTTCGAACCCGACGAGATTGTGCGCTTTGGAAACCACGAGCTGAAAGTACTGAAGACACCTGGACACACCAAAGGCGGTGTGGTGTTCTACTGCGAAGAAGAGCATGTGGTGTTCTCTGGCGACACGCTGTTCCGCATGAGCGTAGGTCGCACTGATTTTGAGGGTGGCAGCTATCAGGAGCTGGACAGAAGTCTGAAAGAGGTTTTAGCAAAAATGCCCGCTGAGACAACTGTCTACAGCGGACATGGTCCTAAAACGACGATTGGCGATGAGATTCGCTACAATCCCTATTTACACTGATCGTACCATTGTTTGAGTACACCCTTGGGTGTACCCTTCTTCACCGTTTCGTCGAGCACGTCACGGGCGTCCTTTCTTTTGCCCTGTCGCAAGAGTACATCCACCTTCGACACGATGAACTCCGTACTGCCAGGACGCAGTCGGATGGCCTCATCCCAGTCGAAAACGGCTACATCATACTGCTTCAGTTCCGTCTCGTAAGCAGCACGTGCTGCATAGGCATCGGCACTATCAGGAAAGAGTTGAACAGTGCGATTCAACTCATCCAGCGTATCAGCCTTACGCCCTAATTTCTGCAGGGTATGCGCCAAACCTAAGTGGGCCTCCAGATGCTGGGGCTGAATGGCGAGAAACGACTCATAGTCGGCCTTGGCCATATCGTAATGACGCAACTGGGTATGACAGAAAGCACGGAAATAGAGGGCAGCAAGATTGCGATCGTCCTGTCGCAACACGTTGCCATATTCTTCAGTGGCATATTCCCATTGGCTCAGGTTGATATTGGCCTCGGCCTTACGCAATTTGAGGTCGATATCCTGAGGATTCTTCCTGATGGCTTCAATGAGCACCGATACGGAATCGCGCCACTGTTGTGATGTTGTTTGCGCGTTCGCGCAAACAGCTACCATCAACAAGCTTATAATAATATGTTTACGCATTCTTTATGAAGTTTACGATCCAGGCGCCTACTTCGCGAGTGCCGTAGTGGGCTCCACCTTCTACCTGGATTTCCGGAGTGCGAACATTGGCAGCCAAAGAAGCATCTACAGCCTCACGAATCAGGGCACCTTCCTTCTCGAGATCGAAGTGCTCGAGCAGCATGGCAGCAGAGAGAATCTGTGCCAAGGGATTAGCCAGGTTCTGACCAGCAGCCTGAGGCCAAGAGCCGTGAACGGGTTCGAAGAGTGGCGTATGCTCACCCAGCGAAGCTGAAGGCTGCAGACCCATAGAGCCTGTGATACAAGCCGTCTCGTCGGTGAGGATATCGCCAAAGGTATTCTCAGTTACGATGACGTCGAAGTATCGAGGTTCTGTTAATACGCGCATCGAGGCATTATCGATGAACATATAGTCGGTCTTTACCTCAGGATACTGGGGCTCAATCTCCTTGGCTATCTGGCGCCATAGACGTGAAGAAGCCAGAATATTGGCCTTATCCACCACTGTGAGATGCTTGTTGCGCTTCATGGCCATCTCGAAGCCGAGTTTCAGGATGCGCTCAATCTCAGGACGGGTGTAGATATCAGTATCGTAGGCCATATCGTTGTCCTGATGGCGCTCGCCGAAGTACATACCACCCGTGAGTTCGCGCAGTACCACGAAGTCGGCACCACGAATGAGTTCATCCTTCAGGGGCGACTTATGCAGCAAGCAGTCGAACGTGGCCACAGGGCGCACGTTGGCAAAAAGGCCCAACTTCTTACGCATAGCCAGCAGACCTACCTCTGGACGGATCTTCGCTGTAGGATCGTGATCGTATTTCAGATCGCCCACAGCAGCGAAAAGTACGGCGTCGGCCTGCATACATACCTCGTGGGTGGCGTCAGGATAGGGATCGCCCACCTCGTCGATGGCGTGTGCACCACAAATAGCGGGGGTGTAAGTAAACTCGTGGCCAAACTTCTCGGCAATTGCATCGAGCACAGCCACACCTTGTTTCATAATCTCAGGGCCAATTCCATCGCCCTCTAAAATCGCAATATTCAATTTCATATTTCTATTTATTTTTGGCACGGATTACACGGCTCTCTTCGAGAGACACGGAAATAATCTGTGTTAGTCCGTGTAATCCGTGCCTAATTTAAAACTCATTATTTTGTTCGTTTTCAAAAATGTTAAGCATTTTGAAGGTAGCCTTGATGGCTGCTTCAGTCTGATCGGCATCCAATCCACGCGTACGTAGAATCTTTCCGTTATCGTTCCAGGTGATGACAGTTTGCACCAACGCATCCGTTCGTCCACCCGGCGGAATGGTAACAGCGTAGTTCTGCAGAATGGGGAACGTACGATCCAAATACTTCTTATAGATGTAGCGCAACGACTTCACAAATGCATCGTACTGACCATCGCCAGTGGCTGAAGCCTCGTACTCCTGACCATTAATTTCCACCTTAATGTTTGCACCAGGTTTTAGACCGTAAGCCGTTGAGACTACGTAACTTACCAGCTTCACTTTATCCTCAGGTGCATCGTGCTTCAGCACATCGGAAACGATGAAGGGCAAGTCCTCCTGCGTCACGATTTCCTTCTTATCGCCCAGTTCGGTGATACGCTGAGTCACACGACGTGTCTGCTCGGGTGTGAGTTCTAGTCCGAGTTCCTCGAGGTTCTTGGCGATGTTGGCCTTACCGCTGTTCTTACCCAAGGCATACTCACGACGACGTCCGAAACGCTCAGGCACCAACTCATTCTGATAAAGTCCGCTTTTTTTATCACCATCGGCATGCACACCAGCCACCTGAGTAAACACATTGTCGCCAATGATGGGCTGATTGGGGGCTACGGCGATACCACTATAACTTTCCACTAGGCGCGAGATATCGTTGAGCTTGTTCTCGTTGATATTCGTCTTGGCGTGGAACTGATCCTTCAGAATCACCTGCACACTCGAGAGAGGTGCATTACCACAACGCTCGCCCAGACCATTTACTGTAACGTGAATACCCTTCACGCCACTGAGTACGGCAGCCAACGAGTTCGACACAGCCAGATCATAATCGTTGTGAGCGTGGAAATCGAAGTGCGTATCAGGATAGCGCTTAATCATCTTGCGGAAGTACTCAATACACTGCAGGGGATTCATGATGCCAAGTGTATCGGGCAACATAAATCGACGAATACCGATATCGCAGAGCACATCCATCAGCTGATAGACATACTCCAGTGAATCCTTCATACCGTTGCTCCAGTCCTCGAGGTAAAGATTCACTGTAAGACCTTTGCTACGGGCATATTTCACCGTTTGACAGATGTCCTCGATATGCGCCTCAGGCGTTTTGCCGAGCTGCTCTTGGCAATGGCGCAACGAGCCCTTTGCTAGGAGGTTGATGGTCTTAGCGCCACACTCCACCACCCAGTCTACGCTCTTTCCACCATCGATGAATCCCAACACCTCAACACGCTCCAGTTTGTCGATCTTCTCGGCATAGCGGCATATCATGCTCACTGCCTCTTTCTCGCCTTCCGACACACGTGCCGATGCCACCTCGATGCGATCCACATTCAGATCGTTAAGCAGCATACGGGCAATGATGAGTTTCTCGTGGGGCAGGAAACTCACACCGTTGGTTTGCTCGCCATCGCGCAGGGTCGAGTCCATGATCTCGACGAAAGGCTGCAATCGCACTTTTGGCTTATCAAAATTATCTTCATTCATAATTATTCACTTGTTTCTTTGATGCTTCACATCAAATCTGTTCTCACTTAATTACGACTTTCAAATAACTCAGTTTTTTCTCTGTTCTGAACAAGGAAATCGATATCGTCGAGCCCGTTCATCAGGCAATGCTTCTTATAGCCGTTAATGTCGAAGTGCTCGCTACGACCTGTTTTCTTGTTCGTAACTGTCTGATTCGGCAGATCCACCTCCACCTCCGTCTTCGCATCGGCCTTGATGCTAGCGAAGAGTTCTGCCAGAAAGTCCTCGCTCACCACCACAGGCAGCACGAAATTGTTGAGTTCGTTGTTCTTGTGGATATCGGCGAAGAACGAGCTGATGACTACACGGAAGCCATAACCGGCGATAGCCCATGCGGCGTGCTCGCGACTGGAGCCTGAGCCGAAGTTCTTACCTGCCACAAGGATGCAGCCTGAGTACTGTGGATCGTTAAGCACGAAGTCCTTATTGGGTGTGCCATCAGCGTTGTAGCGCCAATCGCGAAACAGGTTGTCGCCAAAGAAACTTTCCTCTCTGGTGGTTGCCTTCAGGAATCGTGCAGGTATGATCTGGTCTGTGTCCACATTCTCCATCGGCAGCGGCACGCACGTACTTGTTATTATATTAAACTTTTGCTTCATATTTCTTTTTTCTTTATTGGGCACGGATTACACGGCTTTTTATAAAAACACGGCTGACTATGCGGAAGAAAGCAGCGTCTCTCTAAAAGAGAGTCGTGTTAATCCGTGCCTAAATTAATTCTCTTGGATCAGTGATGACGCCAGTTACGGCTGCGGCGGCGGCTGTGAGAGGCGATGCAAGAATCGTTCTGGCTCCGGGGCCTTGGCGACCTTCGAAATTGCGATTGGAAGTAGAGACGCTGAGTTTGCCGGCTGGCACTTTATCATCGTTCATCGCAAGACAGGCTGAGCAGCCTGGCTGACGAATCTCGAAGCCTGCAGCCTCTAGTACCTTGTCGAGTCCCTCTTCACGAATCTGCTTATCCACAGCCCATGAGCCAGGCACCAACCAAGCTACTACATCATCGGCCTTTCGCCTACCCTTTACTATCGAGGCAAAAGCACGAAAGTCCTCTATGCGACCATTGGTACAAGCCCCAAGGAACACATAATCCACCTTTGTGCCCAGCAGTTTCTGCCCAGGCTGGAACTTCATATAGTTCAAAGCCTTCAAGAAGCCCGCCAGCTGGTCCGTCGTTGGAATGCTTTCGGTAATCCCGATACCCATTCCCGGATTCGTGCCATACGTTATCCTTGGCTCGATATCGGCAGCATTGAAAGTGAGTTCCTTATCGAACACAGCATCAGAGCCACTCTTCAGTGTCTTCCAATAAGCCACAGCCTTGTCCCACGCCTCACCCTTCGGTGTAAACTCCCTACCTTTTATATAATTAAAGGTGGTATCATCAGGGGCAACGAATCCACCACGAGCACCCATCTCTATCGAGAGGTTACAGAGCGTCAGGCGACCCTCCATCGACATCGCTTCTACCGTTGAGCCAGCATACTCGATGAAGTAGCCCGTAGCGCCACTGGTGGTGATCTGCGCCATCAGATAAAGCGCCACATCCTTGGGCGTTACACCTTTGCCTAACTCACCGTTGATGGAGATTCGCATCGACTTGGGCTTCTGCTGCAGAATACACTGCGAGGCCATCACCATCTCAACCTCTGAGGTGCCGATGCCGAAAGCCACAGCACCCATGGCTCCATGCGTAGACGTATGCGAATCGCCACAAACAATCGTCATACCAGGCAGACTCAATCCCTTCTCAGGACCCACCACGTGGATGATGCCATTATCAGGAGACATCATGCCGTAATATGTCAGTCCGAATTCGGCAGCATTTTTTTCGAGTGCATCCACCTGCGCCTTCGATACAGGATCCTCAATGGGTTTATCCTGATCGTGGGTAGGCGTGTTATGATCGGGCATACAGTATATCTTCTCAGGACGGAAGCACTTCAGTCCTCTGGCCCTCATGCCTTCAAAGGCCTGGGGCGATGTCACCTCGTGGCAGTACAAGCGGTCGATATACAACTGCTGTGGACCATCTTCCACCTGTTGCACCACATGTGCATCCCATATTTTATCAAATAGCGTATTCATAATTTTTCTTTTTTGCAACGGACTACAGGACTTTAATCTTCCGTCTTAAACTTATTTATACAATCTATATACGCCTCAACGGAAGCAGTCACGATATCGGTATTGGCACCGAAGCCGTAGTAGAGAGCGCCAGAGTACTCCACCTGCATGTGCACCTTACCCACATCGTCCGATCCCTTCGAGATAGCCTGGATGGTAAACTCCTTCAGCGTCATCTGCTTTATAATGATCTTTTTAAGCGCCTTGATGGCAGCATCCACAGGACCGTTACCTGAGGCAGCAGCCTCAAACTTCTGTCCGCTGATATCGAGTCCGATAGAGGCCACACTCTTGACACCCTTACCTGTAGTAACTTGCAGAAAATCGAGCTTAACTGCATGAGTATCAGCAGTATCTGCACCAGCAAGCATCAAGGCATCGGCATCGCTTACCTCCTTCTTCTGATCGGCCAGCGCCAAGAATTTCTCATATACCTTGTCGAGCTTCTCCTCCGTGAGATCCACACCGTTTACGTGCAGACGATGCTTCAAGGCTGCACGTCCGCTACGAGCAGTCAGTACGATGCTGTTGTCATCGATACCAACATCCTTCGGATCCATAATCTCGTAAGTATGCACATTCTTCAGTACACCATCCTGATGAATACCACTGGAGTGCGCAAAGGCATTGCGACCCACTACTGCCTTATTCGGCTGTACAGGCATATTCATCAGCGATGACACCATCCTTGAAGTAGGATAAATCTTCGTGGTATTGATGTTGGTATCGATACCCAACGTATGGTGACACTTCAGGATCATCGCAATCTCCTCAAGACTGGTATTACCAGCACGCTCGCCAATACCGTTGATGGTTACCTCCACCTGTCGGGCACCAGCCATCACACCGTTAAAAGTATTGGCTGTAGCCATACCCAGATCGTTATGGCAGTGGGTAGAGATGATGGCACGATCGATGTTATCCACATGCTCCTTCAGATACTTAATCTTATCAAAATACTCCTGTGGCAGACAGTAACCCGTAGTATCAGGAATGTTTACGACCGTAGCTCCAGCCTTGATCACAGCCTCCACCACCTGAGCCAGATACTCATTGTCAGTACGTCCGGCATCCTCGCAATAGAACTCCACATCGTCCACATAGCGCTTGGCATACTTAGTGGCTGCTACAGCCTGCTCCAGAATCTTTTCGCGAGTGGAATTGAACTTAAACTGAATATGCTCATCGCTGGTGCCGATACCCGTATGGATACGCTTATACTTGGCATACTGCAACGCCTCGAAGGCCACATCGATATCGCGCTCCACAGCACGCGAAAGCGCACAAATCACTGGCCACGTAACGGCTTTAGAAATTTCAATCACACTGTTAAAGTCACCTGGACTTGAAATAGGGAATCCTGCTTCGATCACATCCACGCCGAGTTGCTCCAGAGCCTTAGCCACCTGAATCTTCTCTACAGTGTTCAACTGGCATCCGGGCACCTGTTCGCCGTCTCGGAGCGTTGTGTCGAAAATGTACAATCTGTCACTCATTTTTTTATTTGTTTACGATTTAACTATTTGTCTATTTGATGTCGCACTATGCAATGAAAAAAAGCCTTTCACACTCGGAAGTGAGAAAGGCTCGTATTTAATCTCTTAATTCTTAATTCTGAAATCTTAATTATCTACATACCCTGTCACTTCCGACCTGCCCCAAGCAGTCGAATAATAATAAGGCCGTTAAGTAGATTCAGACTCTTCATACTTTCTTTTTTTCTTGAAATCGGGTGCAAAGTTACGCATATTATTTCAATCAAACAAATAAATCGTAAGTTTTTTATCTATTTTTGTTGCAATTTGTTGCTTTTGGACGTTTTCACCTTATATATTATTATCAAATCAGGCATTAGCTTCCTTATAGATAGCCTTCATATCTTTGGGTGTCAGCACCTCCATCGCACCAATATTCATCTTGCCGTCACGACTGCATTTATCCACCAGTTCGTCAATCTCGTCCTCAGTCATCTGTCGATTCAGCAAGTCCTCGATACAGATAGGCATGCCGATGGATTTAAAGAATTGCTCCATCGCCTCGATACCACGCAGGGCCGTTGCTCGCGGATCAGTAAAGTCTTGCATCACACCCATCACGTTCACAGCAAATTTCACAAAACGAGTCAGATGTTTGTCCATCACGTAGCGTGCCCACGAGCCCCAGATAGCAGCAAGTCCGGCACCATGTGTCACACCAAACATACCACTCAATTCGTGCTCCAGTTTATGGCAGGCGAAATCCTTCTCCGTACCACATTCCGTCAGATCGTTGTGCGACAGCGAGCTGGCCCACATGATAGCAGCACGATGCTTATAATCATCGGGCACCACCATCACCTCCTTGGCTGCAGTCATCACCGTCTTCAGCAATGCCTCGGCGATGGCATCCGTCAGCATGGCGTCCTCGTATTTAGAGAAGTAGCGCTCCATGGTGTGCATCATGATGTCGGTAGCGCCGGCGGCTGTCTGATAAGGCGGCAACGTATAAGTGCGCTCAGGGTTCATGATGGCAAACTTACAGCGACACAAGTCACTATTCACGCCACGTTTCAGCATACCTTCATCGTTGGTAATCACGCAACTCGACGACATCTCGCTACCAGCAGCAGGGATGGTGAGCATCACGCCGATGGGCAGACACGACTGGGGCACAGCCTTACCATTCCAAAAATCCCACACGTCGCCAGGATAGCCCACGCCGTAGCCGATGGCCTTCGCAGAGTCGATCACACTACCGCCACCCACGGCCAGAATGAAGTTCACATGTTCTTTCTTGCAGAGTTCGATACCCTCGCGCACCTTACTAAGTAATGGATTAGGCACAACCCCACCCAACTCAACGTAATCAATGCCAGCCTCGCTGAGCATCTTCTCTACCTTATCTAGGAGTCCTGAACGGCGAGCACTGCCTCCACCAAAGTGTACCAGCACCTTACCACCACCATATTGTTGTATCAACTGCGGAAGCTGCTCTTCCGATTCACGTCCGAATACCACCCTCGTAGGGGCATAGAAATTAAAGTCCTTAATCATTATTTTTTGCGTTATATGAATAATTCTGCTGCAAATATACACAATAATCAATAATAATTCGTATTTTTGCACCATAAAAAAATGAAAAAGCTGTTATTCTATATTATCATACCGCTGATGCTCCAGGAAGAGCTCACCTACTATTTCGACCGTCATAACGTACAGGATGAGGGTTACGAGATGGTGGCCGCCTTTGCCGACGGCAAGCGTCAAGAGATTCATATTGATCCCCACTTCTCGGCCTTCAGCGTGGGAACTTGGAAAAATCGCGAGCATAGTGGCACACGCCTGGCTCTCGACAGTCTAGGGCGCACTATCCTGGGCCATTGGCAAGCCGACACCTTAGAGACTGGTATCCGCATCGATTCACTAGGTACATATCTGGGCGATTTCTCTTCTGCCCTAAAAGCCGAGGGACATGGCGCATATCTCTCACTCGACGGCAGTTACTTTGAGGGCCACTTTTCTAACGACCTTCGTCATGGCTTTGGCCTCGAGATGCTTACACCTACCGATGGCGAACCACACTTGAGAGTGGGCCAATGGCTGAAGGGTCGCTTCTGGGGCGAGCGCATGACCTATACCTCCGAGCGAATCTACGGCATCGACATCGCCCGTTATCAGCACGAACAAGGGCGCCGTCGTTATCCTATCGACTGGGGCAAGATGCGTATCACCTTCCTCGGCAAGAGAGGTCATAAGAACGTGAAGGGCACAGCCGATTATCCTGTATCGTTCATCTTCATCAAGAGTACAGAGAGCACCACCATCCACAATCGCTACTACGCTCAGGACTATCAGCAAGCACGTAAACACGGCATCCGTATCGGAGCCTACCACTTCTTCCGTCTTCGCACCAGCGGTGCTGCCCAAGCACAGTTTTTCCTCAAGCACACAACATTTAAGCCTGGCGATCTGCCCCCAGTGCTCGATGTAGAGCCCTCCGATGCCCAGATCCGTCAGATAGGCGGCCCAGAAAAGATGTTCCAACAGGTACGCACATGGCTCCGCATCGTGCAGCAGCATACGGGCGTGCGTCCCATCCTCTATGTCAATCAGCGCTTCGTCAATGTGTACCTCTCGCAGGCTCCCGACATCAAGCGCGACTATCGCGTGTGGATAGCCCGTTATGGCGAATATAAGCCCGATGTACGTCTGGCCTTCTGGCAACTCTGTCCCGATGGTCGTGTGGCAGGTATCCATCCTGCAGTCGACATCAACGTGTTCAATGGCTACCAGACTCAGTTCGAAGAATTCCTCGACAGCGAAACGATAAAATAGAGGTTAGAAGTTATGAAAACGATTTTGATTCTCGTAGGTAAAACCACCGACAAGCATTTCCAGGCAGGCATCAACGACTACGTTGATCGCATCGGCCACTACATGCCCTTCGAACTCTTGACGATTCCTGAACTCAAGAACACCAAGAGTCTCACGGAGGAACAGCAGAAAACTGCCGAGGGCGAACTGATACTCAAGCAGCTGCAACCCAGCGATACAGTAGTGCTGCTCGATGAACATGGTAAGGAGTTCCGCAGCATCGAACTCGCCCGATGGCTAGAGCAGAAGCGCAATACAGCTCGTCGGCTCGTCTTCATCATCGGAGGCCCTTACGGTTTCTCCCCTTCTGTCTATGCCCGAGCCAACGAACAAATATCACTCTCCAAGCTCACGTTCTCCCATCAGATGATCCGCCTCGTCTTTACCGAACAGATCTATCGGGCCTGCACCATTATCAAGGGCGAACCCTACCATCACGAATAATTCTTCGGCAACATTCTGTCAATCTATTTTTGTTAAAGACTATTAATATGTCGGTTTTCGTCGATATAATTTGGCGAAAATCTATCTTTGCATTACCTTTGCACCCGATACAAAAATAGAATTAATTATCCAAATCCAACATTTTAAAATTGTAGTCAAATGGCAATAATAAGTAAGATTCTGATGGCATTATTCTCTTTAGTAGTACAAATCATTGGATTTGTTTTACTTTTTTATATGTTTTGTTTTGCTTTATTCTGTGTCTTTACCAACAGCAATAAGACCAAGTCAGATGTGCTTGTAACCGCATAGGCCTCACAATATGTAATGAACCCCGAAAGGTAGATGAGAAACTTTCGGGGTTCACTTATGTTCAGAACTATCTTAATTAATATTCAATCAGTTTCATGGTCATTTGACCATGAGGCGTGATAAGGGATTCTACCTGGTAACAGGAGGAGGCATCGGGCTGACAGAGAGTGGCTGCAAAATGGAGACCGTCGGCATCAATGTGGGTGAATTCCATATTGGCTAGGATGGCTTCCTCGAGGAACTGGGCTGGCACCTGATTGGCATACTGCTGTTTGCGGAAATCGCTGGAGTAAAGCTGGCGCGAACCTTGGAACACACTGACGTGCATAATGTTGTCGTAATACACATTCTCTACCTCGATACCATCGTCGTTGTAGGTACGGGTAATAACCTTGTACTTGGTGGGGTTGATGGCGATATACCAGTGATAACGGTTGCCATTATACATCACCACAGAGTCGGTCTTAACCTGATAGGTATAGCTGAGTACGGAGGGTGTGTCGTGGGTGAATTCTGTAGCATCGACAGGATCGTCGCTCTTCTCAAGCTTCACCACATCGCCATTAGCATTGACGAACCAAAAGAGATGGGGCGACTGCTTGGCAACGGCATACGAGGTGCCAGAACCGAGCACGAGCGAATCGCCAAGAATGCGGAAATATGCCGGCATGCTGGTAGAGTCGGCGTAGAAGATGGTGTCGCCATCTACACGGAACGACACATCGCCACTCTCTGCATCGATCCAGATGCCTTGAAGCATGGCTTTGGCTTCCTTGTTTTCAGTGACATTCTTGCCGCTCTGACCGCTACAAGCCGCCAGCAGCACCACGAACAAAAATATGATACTATACCTATTCATCTATCAACTATTTTCCGATGCAATGATATTCGAAGCCGTTCTCCTCGAGCTCCTCAGTATCGAAAATGTTTCGGCCATCGATAACGAGCTTACGCTTCATGGCCTTACCAATAACACCCCAACCCGGCAGACGGAACTCCTTCCACTCGGTGAGCAACAGCAGAGCATCAGCATCGAGCACCACATCGTACATATCGCGACAGTAGGTTACCGACTCGCCGATACGACGCTTACACTCGTTCATGGCGATGGGGTCGTAAACACGAATGTTGCAGCCTGCATCGAGCAGTTTCTGAATCATAACGAGTGCCGTACTCTCACGCATATCATCAGTCTCGGGTTTGAAAGAGAGTCCCCACATGGCAATGGTTTTGCCCTTGAGGTCTTCCTCGCTGCCGAAGGACTTGACTAGTTTCTCGAAGAGCACACTCTTCTGGCGCTCGTTCACACGCTCTACGGCCTTGAGCACCTCCATTGAGTAGCCGTTCTGATCGGCTGTCTTGATGAGGGCCTTCACATCCTTGGGGAAGCAGGAACCACCATAACCGCAACCTGCATAAAGGAACTTACGGCCGATACGAGTATCAGAACCTATACCGGCGCGTACCATATTAACATCAGCACCCACACGCTCGCAGAGGTTGGCGATATCGTTCATAAACGAGATACGCGTAGCGAGCATAGAGTTGGCAGCATACTTGGTCATCTCGGCAGAGGGGATATCCATGAAGATAACACGGAAGTTATTAATGAGGAAGGGCTTATAGAGCTTGGTGAGTGTCTTCTTGGCCTTTTCGCTCTCAACACCTACCACCACGCGATCGGGACTCATAAAGTCCTTGATGGCGTTACCCTCCTTGAGGAACTCTGGATTAGAGGCTACATCGAACTCGATATCGACACCTCGTTTTTCTAACTCCTCCTCGATGGCCTTGCGCACCTTGCGGGCTGTGCCTACAGGAACGGTACTCTTGGTAACTACCACCACATAATGATGGAGGTTCTGACCGATAGTACGGGCCACTTGGAGTACATATTTCAAATCGGCAGAGCCATCCTCATCGGGAGGTGTACCTACGGCCGAGAAAACAATCTCCACATCGTCGAGCACTGAGGCCAGATCGGTGGTAAACTTGAGTCGCCCTGCGGCTACATTCTTCTTCACTAACTCGTTGAGTCCTGGCTCATAGATTGGTATCTCGCCATTCTGGAGGCGCTCAATCTTCTGGGCATCAACATCGACACATGTGACATTGGCTCCGGTATCGGCAAAACATGTACCTGACACCAGACCAACATAACCTGTTCCTACAATTGCTATATTCATACTTTATTCAAACATTTCGGCATCCTTTAATAAGGGCTGCTTGAGATCTTTTTCACTCGTTTGTACTTGGGCAGGATCAATGGGCCACTCGATGGCCAGATCGGGATCGTTCCAACGGATACCAGCCTCAGTCTGAGGCGAATAAGGATTATCCACCTTATAGGTAAAGATGGCCTCTTCGCTCAATACCAGGAACCCATGGGCAAAACCACGGGGGATAAAGAACTGACGCTTGTTCTCCTCGCTCAGCTCAACCATGACATGCTGGCCAAACGTGGGAGAGGACTTGCGGATATCCACAGCCACATCGAGCACCTTACCCTTGATGACGCGAACGAGCTTAGACTGCGAAGTATCGCCCTTCTGATAATGAAGGCCACGCAACACGCCGAAGGATGACTTCGACTCATTGTCCTGAATAAACTCCACCGGTCCTACATGTTCGTTAAACTCTGCCTGTTTCCAGGCCTCCATAAAATAGCCACGGGCATCATTAAACACCTTAGGCTCGATAATAAAAACACCCTCAATCGGGGTCTTGATATATTCCATTTTCGAAAATTTTGTGCAAAGATACAGTAAAATTTCGATTAATAAGTAATTTTAAGATTCTTTTATTTGTTTATCTCAAAAAAATGCAGTAATTTTGCACTCGTGATTGAACTGGAGAGACATATTGAGATACTCTTGCTGGACAATGATTGCGTGATAGTGCCTGATTTAGGAGGCTTTATGACGCACCATGTTGATGCGAGATATATTGAGGAGGAACAGGCCTTCCTCCCACCCTTGCGTACCCTAGGGTTCAATCCACAATTGAAGATCAACGATTCACTGTTGGCCCAATCCTATGTTGAGGCTTACGACATCAGTTATCCCGATGCTCTGCAGAGGATTGAAGACGAGGTGAACGAGCTGAAGCAGCGATTGCAGAACGATGGCAAGTATGAGCTAAACGACATCGGCACGCTGGAGCTGAACGAGGATGGTAACTATGTGTTTACCCCCTGCGAAGCTGGTATACTGACGCCGGAGTTGTATGGTTTGGGCAGCTTCGAATTCCCGAAGCGTGAGAGCGCTGCTACTATTAATAATAAGGTAGAAAAGGGAGTAAAGGAAGAAGAGGAAATAAAGGAGCCCGAGGCCCAGATTATCGGTATGACGCCGATTGAGGTGAACGAGGATGAAGAGGACGTGGTGAAGATCAAGTTCTCATGGATCAGAAACGCCGTAGCCGTTGCTGCCGTACTGCTGGCTATCTTCCTACTGGCTCTTCCTACTGGTAAGACGGAGATGATGACTCGCACCATCAGCAACATCAATAATGGACTGCTGTTTGGCATGATGTCGAAGGACTCAAATACCAGTCAGATAGACTACAAAAAGTGTGACATTAAGACACAGGCTAGCAAGCCTGATACGATCATTAAGAAGGACACCCTAGCCAAGGTGCCAGTAACAAAACCAGAGCCCGTAAAGGATGGTTACTGCATCGTGTTGGCCAGCTATGTATCGAAGAAAAACGCCAACGCCTTCGTAGACGAACTGAAGCAGAGGGGGTACGAAGAATCGGAGGTATACATTCATAACGACGTAACCCGTGTGGTATACGGAAATTTCAAGACACAAGAGGATGCTTATCAAGTGCTCAGAAAGATGCATCGCGAAAAGGGACTTGAAGAAGCGTGGGTGTACAAAAAGAGAGGTTAGTAGTTAGAGGTTAGAAAAGAGGTTAGTTGTTATGAAGCGGGTACGTTGTCCGAAGTGTGATCAATACATTACGTTTGATGAAACGAAATATACTGCAGGCCAGTCACTAGTGTTTAAGTGTCCGGATTGCGGTAAGGAGTTTGGCATACGCATTGGTGTGAGCAAACTCCGCGAACGCCAAAAGGACGAGAATCCCGATGAACAAGCCAACGAGCAGGGATGTGGATCGGTAGTAGTGATCGAGAACGTGTTCCACTTTAAACAGGTAATCCCCCTACAGATGGGCGACAACGTGATAGGTCGCTATCAGAAGGGTAATCCGGCTAACGCCACGTTCGAGACGGTGGATCCCAGCGTTGACCTGAACCACTGCACCATCAACGTGAGTCGCGACAAACGAGGTGGACTACGTTATACCCTGAAGGACAACAACAGCAATACGGGCACCTTTGTGGACAATGTAGAATTAAGTCCCAAGGAACGTCGCGTGATTGAAGACGGCACACTATTTACTATCGGTGCTACGAGCATTATTTTGCGCTCGGCAGATAGTAAAGACGAATAAAAATGCATCTTTTCTTTGCACCTTTGCCCAAAAATGGCAGAGAATGCCCATTTATGCAAAAAAAAGAATAAATTCTTTTTGTATTGCGACTGAATTTTCGTACCTTTGCGCCTTGATAATTCAAAGGTAATTAAATAATTCAAATGGAAACAACAGCAATTCTGCTACTCCACTGCCCTGATAAGCAGGGTATTATTTCGGAAGTAACCAAGTTTATCACCGATAATAAGGGTAACATTGTGTACCTGGATCAGTATGTAGACAAGGTAGAGGGTATGTTCTTTATGCGTATAGAATGGGAACTCGAGGGTTTCCTGATTCCACGCGACAAACTCTACGATTACATCACCACGCTCTATGCACAGCGTTACCAGATGAAGTTCAGCCTCTATTATAGCGACAAGCGCCCACGTATGGCCATTTTCGTGAGCAAGATGAGTCACTGTCTGTACGATCTGCTGGCACGCTGGAAGGCAGGCGAGTTTAACTGCGATATTCCCTGCATCGTATCAAACCATGAGGATCTGCGCTATGTAGCCGATCAGTTTGGTATTCCTTACTACGTGTGGAGCATCAAGAAAGACCACTCTAACAAGGCCGAAGTAGAGGCAGCTGAGATGGAGTTGCTGAAGAAAGAGGATATCTCGTTCATCGTGCTGGCCCGATACATGCAGATTATCAGCGACGAGATGATTGCTGAGTATCCTCACCACATCATCAACATCCACCACTCGTTCCTGCCGGCATTTATCGGTGCAAAGCCTTATCATCAGGCATACGAGCGTGGTGTGAAGATTATCGGTGCCACCAGCCACTATGTAACGGCCGAACTGGATGCAGGTCCTATCATTGAACAGGATGTAACACGCATTACGCATAAGGATACACCTGAGAGTCTGGTGCTGAAGGGCAAGGATTTGGAGAAGATTGTGCTCAGTCACGCTGTCAGCAAGCACATCCAGCGCAAGATTCTCACCTACAAGAACAAGACAATCATTTTTAGCTAAAAACAAACACAGAGAAATAAAGACACAGAGAGTCACGAAGAAATAAAGAAAATACTCTGTAACTCTGTACCTTTGTGTTTTTAAAATAGACAAGAATGCAAGTAGCAATTGTAAAATATAACGCTGGCAATATCTATTCAGTGGTGAATGCACTGAAGAGATTAGGGATTGACCCACTGCTGACGGACGATGCCGAGCAGCTGAAGAAGGCTGATAAGGTATTGTTCCCAGGACAAGGTCATGCTGGCGTAGCGATGGACTATCTGAGAGCACGCAAGCTCGACGAGGTGATTCGCAATCTGAAGCAACCCGTATTCGGCATCTGTGTAGGACAGCAGCTGCTGTGCCGTCACTCTGAGGAGGGCGATACAGACTGCATCGGCATCTTCGACGCTGAGGTAAAGCGTTTCCAGCCTGAGCGCCACGAGGACAAAGTGCCCTGCATGGGATGGAATGAGCTAGAGGTAACGAATAACCCGATACTCAAGAATCTCGGTGCACATCCGTATGTGTACTTCGTGCATTCGTATTATGTTCCTGTTTGCAAGGAGACGATTGCAACGGCGGATTATATTCTCCCCTACTCGGCCTCGATGCACAAGGATAATTTTTACACTTGCCAGTTCCATCCGGAAAAAAGTGGCAAAGTTGGTGAGCAAATCCTTAAGAATTTCTTAGCGATATGAAGATAGAACTGATTCCCGCCATAGATATCATTAACGGCCAGTGCGTGAGACTGACCAAGGGTGACTATGATCAGAAGACCGTTTACGGCAATCCGCTGGACATGGCCCTTGAGTTCGAGCGCATCGGCTACAAACGACTCCACGTAGTAGATCTGGATGGCGCAAAATCCAAGCACATCGTGAATGATGCTGTATTGCGCGAGATTACTTCGCAGACCAACCTCGTTGTCGACTTTGGTGGTGGCATCAAGACCGACGAAGATCTGGAGAAGGCTTTCGCCGCTGGCGCCAGCATGGTGACCGTTGGTTCGATAGCTGTTACCCAGCCCGAGTTGTTTATGGGATGGCTCGAGAAATATGGTGCTGAGCGCATGATTCTGGGTGCCGACGTTCGCAACGGCAAGATCAGTATTAACGGATGGAAGGAGGATTCGAGCGAAGACCTGTTGCCCTTCTTACAGAAATACATCGATGCAGGCGTGAAGAACGTGCTCTGCACAGAGATTTCGAAGGATGGTACACTTGCAGGTCCTGCTATCGAACTCTATCGCGAAGTGATGGAGGCCTATCCTGAGTTGCATCTGATAGCCAGCGGTGGTGTATCATCGATGGAGGATATCAAGGCTTTGGATCAAGCAGGCATCCCAGCTGTGGTCTTCGGCAAAGCCATATATGAAGGTCGAATCGACCTTCGTCAATTGATAATTGAAGATTGAAAATTGAAAGATAATGGGTTTAGCAAAAAGAATAATACCCTGTTTGGATGTGAAGGACGGTGAGACCGTTAAGGGCACCAACTTCGTAAACCTGCGCTCAGCAGGCGACCCAGTGGCACTGGGCAAAGCCTATAGCGAGCAGGGAGCTGACGAGTTGTGCTTCCTCGACATCACAGCCAGCTTCGAAGGTCGCAAGACGTTTACCGAAATGGTGACGCGAGTGGCTCAAGAAATAAATATCCCCTTCACTGTGGGCGGAGGCATCAACGAACTGGCCGATGTGGAGCGACTGCTCTATGCCGGAGCCGACAAGGTGAGTGTGAACTCTGCCGCCATCCGTCGCCCCGAACTCATCGACGAGATTACCAATCGCTTCGGCTCGCAGGTGTGTGTATGTGCCATCGATGCCAGGTTTGATGCCGATGGCTGGCATTGTTACTTGAAAGGTGGCAGAGAGCGTACGGAACGAGGACTCTTCGAGTGGGCTCACGAGGCTCAGGAGCGTGGTGCAGGCGAGATTCTGTTCACATCGATGGATCACGATGGTGTGAAAGAGGGTTATGCCAACGAGGCTCTGCGCGAATTGGCCGATAACCTCTCAATACCTATCATCGCCAGCGGTGGTGCTGGTAAGAAGGAGCATTTCCGTGATACCTTCATCGAGGGTCACTCGGATGCTGCCCTCGCAGCCAGCGTGTTCCACTTCGGCGAAATTCCCATCCCCGAATTAAAACAGTACCTCAAAGCAGAGGGCATTAACGTAAGAATATAAATTAAAACACAGAGAAACAAAGCTCCAAAGAGCCACAGAGAAATAAGGATAAAAACAAAGAAAAAACTCTGTATCTCTGTACCTCTGTGTTATAAATAAAAAAAACAAGAACAATGAAAGTTGATTTTGAAAAGTGCGGAGGATTGGTTCCCGCCATTATCCAAGATGCTCAGACTAAGAACGTGCTGATGCTGGGCTATATGAACGAAGAGGCTCTGCAGAAGACCCTCGACACGAAGAAGGTAACCTTCTGGAGTCGCTCACGCCAATGTCTTTGGACCAAAGGCGAAACCAGTGGCAATTTCCTGCATCTAGTTGACATCAAGGTGGATTGCGACAACGATACCCTCTTGGTGAAGGCCCATCCCGATGGTCCTACTTGTCACACAGGTACCGATACTTGTTGGGGCGAGGAGAACAACAGCGGCGTAGCGTTCTTGAGCGAGTTGCAGGACTTTATCGACAAGCGTTATAAGGAGATGCCTAAGGGATCGTATACCACGAAGCTCTTCAAGGATGGCATCAACAAGATAGCCCAGAAGGTGGGCGAAGAGGCGCTGGAGACTGTGATCGAGGCCACCAACGGCACCAGCGATCATCTGATTTATGAGGCCAGCGACTTGCTGTATCACCTCACAGTGCTCCTCACGAGCAAGGGAATGCGCATAGAACAGGTAGCTGACGAGCTTCACAAGCGCCACGATCCCAACTGGGACAAGCAGCGTCGCGAGCTCAAAGCCGCCGGCAAGATGAAATAGTCAAATCGTGAAATCGTCAAATTGTAAAATACAAGATGATAGTAAATTATAAGAATGTATCGGTTTACCAGCGCTCGGGAGAGAAGATCCTGGAGGGCGTGAACCTCGAGGTAAACGAAGGCGAGTTCGTATATATCATCGGTCGCGTGGGCTCAGGAAAGAGTTCACTGCTCGAGACACTCTATTGCGAGCTCGATGTTGACGAGGCCGACGAGGCTACAGTGCTGGATCACGATCTGCTGACCATTCGCCGCAAGGAAATTCCTGCGCTGCGCAGGGAACTGGGTGTGGTGTTCCAAGATTTCCAGTTGCTTCGCGAACGTACGGTTTACAAGAATCTGGAGTTTGTGCTGAAGGCCACAGGCTGGCACGATAAAGAGCGCATCAACGATCGCATAGGCGAAGTGCTAACCATGATAGGACTCGAGGATAAGGCCGATAAGATGCCCCACGAGCTCTCAGGTGGTGAGCAACAGCGCGTAGCCATCGCACGTGCCATTCTGAATAGTCCACAACTGATTATTGCCGACGAGCCCACAGGCAATCTGGATCGCGATACTGCCGACAATATCATGCAACTGCTCAGAAGCATCTGCGAGAAAGGAACGGCTGTAATTATGACTACGCACAATATGTCGCTGGTCAACAAGTATCCAGGCAAAGCGTTCCAGTGTCATAATGGCATTTTGGAGCAAGTGGTCGTCCGCAAGGCGAACGAAGCCAAGGAGGTAAAAGAGTAAAAATTTGAAAATTAAAATACTAGCTTTATGAAAGTCATGAAATTCGGCGGAACTTCCGTCGGCACCCCACAGAGAATGAAAGAGGTAACCCAGCTGGTTACCAAGTCTGGCGAACCCGTATTCGTTGTGCTCTCAGCTATGTCGGGCACCACCAACAGTCTTGTAGAGATTTCCGACTATCTCTACAAGAAGAACCCCGATGGCGCCAACGAGGTCATCAACCGTTTGGAGCAGAAGTACGACAAGCACATCGACGAGCTCTACAGCAAGGATGAGACCAAGGCCACAACACGCGAGTTCCTGAAGAGCGAGTTCGATTATCTGCGCTCATTCACCAAGGAGCTCTTTACTTCTTTCGAGGAGAAGAGCATCGTGGCTCAGGGCGAGATGATGTCAACCAATATGGTGGTAAACTACATGAACGAAATCGGCATCAAGGCCGTGCTGCTCAATGCGCTCGACTTCATGCGTACCGATAAGAACGCTGAGCCCGATCCCGTTTATATCAAGGAGAAGCTGGCCGCTCTGCTCAAGGAGAACGAGGGCGCTCAGGTGTACCTCACTCAGGGTTTCATCTGCCGCAATGCTTACGGCGAGATCGACAACCTGCAGCGTGGTGGTAGCGATTATACCGCATCGCTCATCGGTGCAGCCATCGGTGCTGAGGAGATTCAGATCTGGACCGATATTGACGGCATGCACAATAACGATCCTCGCGTGGTCGATGGCACTGAGCCCGTTCACCAGCTGCACTTCGAGGAGGCTGCCGAGTTGGCTTACTTCGGTGCTAAGATCCTCCACCCCACTTGCGTTCAGCCTGCCAAGTATGCCGGCATTCCTGTGCGTCTGTTGAACACGATGGATCCCGATGCTGAAGGAACCACCATTTCTAATAAGACTGAGTATGGCAAGATTAAGGCCATCGCCGCTAAGGATAACATCACCGCTATCAAGATCAAGTCTTCACGCATGCTGCTGGCTACAGGTTTCCTGCGCAAGGTGTTCGAGATCTTCGAGAGCTATCAGACTCCTATCGATATGGTGTGCACATCCGAGGTTGGTGTATCCATGAGTATTGACAACAGCGCTCATCTGGGTGAGATTGTCGACGAGCTGAAGAAGTACGGCACAGTGACTGTTGATACCAACATGTGTATCATCTGCGTTGTTGGTGATCTTGACTGGAGCAACGTTGGTTTCGAAACCATCGCCCTCGATGCACTGAAGGATATCCCTGTGCGCATGGTGAGCTACGGTGGTTCTAACTACAACATCTCGTTCCTCATCCGCGAGGAGGACAAAAAGCGCGCCCTGCAGAAGCTGAGCGACACCATCTTCAAAAAGTAAAAAGGTAAATAGGTAAGAAGGTAAAAAAAGATGGCAAAAGGAATTTTCCCAGTAGAGAGGCTCAACGAGATAGAGACACCTTTCTACTACTACGACACAGAACTATTACGCCGTACGCTGAAGGCGATTAACGACGAGGCTGGCAAGCACGAGGGTTTCGTGGTGCATTATGCTGTAAAGGCTAATGCCAACCCTCGTATACTTCGCATCATCCGCGAGGCCGGTCTTGGAGCCGACTGCGTAAGTGGCGGTGAGATTGAGGCTTCGGTAAAAGCCGGAGTCCCCACGAATAAGATTGTCTACGCTGGTGTGGGCAAGAGCGATTGGGAAATCAATCTCGGACTTGACAACGACATCTTCTGCTTCAACGTTGAGAGCATACCCGAACTCGAGGTGATCAACGAACTCGCAGTCAAGAAGGGCAAGGTGGCCCGTGTGGCCTTCCGCCTGAACCCCAATGTGGGTGCTCATACGCATGCCAACATCACCACGGGTCTGGCCGAGAATAAGTTCGGCATCGCCATGCGCGATATGGTAACCGTGATTCGCGAGGCCGAGAAACTTGAGAACGTCAAGTTCGTGGGTCTGCACTTCCACATCGGATCGCAGATTCTCGATATGGGCGACTTCGAGGCACTCTGTAATCGCGTCAACGAGTTGCAGCAGGAGCTTATCAGCCATCGCATCCGTGTAGAGCATATCAACGTGGGTGGCGGACTGGGTGTCGACTATGCACACCCCAACCGTGTGCCCATTCCAGACTTTAAGGCCTATTTCGATACCTACGCCAAGAAGCTGAAGCTGCAGCCCGGACAAACCCTGCACTTCGAATTGGGTCGCGCTGTGGTGGCCCAGTGTGGCAGTCTCATCACACGTACCTTATATATAAAGGAGGGTGCCGTGAAGAAATTCGCCATCGTCGATGCAGGATTCACCGATCTCATTCGTCCGGCGCTGTATCAGGCTTACCACAAGATCGAGAACATCTCGAGCGACGAGCCTATGGAGGCTTACGATGTGGTGGGTCCCATCTGCGAATCGACCGATGTATTCGCCAAGCAGATTGACTTGAACAAAGCCAAGCGTGGCGACCTGTTGGCCATTCGCTCAGCTGGTGCCTATGGCGAGATCATGGCCTCGCAGTACAACCTTCGCAAACTACCCAAAGGGTATATGAGCGACGAAATCTAAAGAAACAAAATAATGAACAAAGACAAACGCAGTTTCTCAGTCATTATGCCTGTATGCGATCAGGCAGTGGAGTTGGAGCAGAACTTGCCCGCATTCCTCACGCAGGAGTACGAGCCTGGCTACGAAGTGATTGTGGTGGATGAGAATTCAACCGACAACACTGAGGATGTACTGAAACTTCTGAAGCAAGACTATCCTCACCTCTACTCTACCTTCCTGCCCAAGCCGCATATGCAGACATTACGCCATAAGAATGCCTTAAACATCGGTTCTAAAGCCGCTAAGAATGAGTGGATTATCATAGCGAAGATCAATAGGGCTCCAAGCACTAACGACCTGCTGAAGGCCATCAACGACATATTCGACGACTATGCAGCCATCACCCTGGGCTACATTGAGAAAAAGGGTGTACGACTGCAACCTTTCGCCACCGTTGACGAAGCTGCCAACCGCATCACGAAGACAGAGCGCAAGCTGACTAAGGTCGTAGCGCGCGATGCTCGTGTGAGCTACTGGTGGGGGCGTTATGACATCATCATTCTGCCCAAGAAGAACCTCATCGACATGCTACAATATTTCGAACAGAAAGTGTCGAGTTTCAAGCTGCTCTTCATGCGCCTCGGCATTCTGAACGATAGTATCTGGCGTCGAGGTTCCACCACCCTGCTCGTTACCACTTAGGCCCTATTCCAAACACATCAAAGAAGCCCATGAAAGTCCTGCATGTTTACCCCGAATCCGATCAGCTGATTCAGCGTCACGTGACGATGCTGACCGATGGTCTGCGCCAGAGTTGTCAGGTGTATACAGCGGGTAATCCTGTTTCAGCCCGACTGCAGCTGAAGCAACTCGATCCCGACATCGTGCATGTGCATGGGTGCAATCAGTTCTTTCTCTTGCGCACCATGCGCTCGGCAGGTAATATGGGCATCCGCACAGTGCTCACCCTTCACGGCCAGCTCGAGCCCTGGGTGGAGCAACAGCAGCGCACACAGGATAAGGCCAGCCGCTGGCTGCTGCTCAAGGATGCCGTGAGCCATGCTTACGCCGTTATCACTCTCGGCCGTTTGGAGCGCACCAATTTCGAGAAGATGCATTGGAATCGTCGCACGGAGGAGATCCACAACGCTGTGATTACCAACGCCACCAACGCGCAGGAGATGGCCACCCTCACCTTCGCCATTTATCAGAAGGTGATCGACTCGAACACCCTCGAGCAGATGGACGAGGTAAGCACTGCTACACTCGCAGCCATCCTGAAGGCTGGCATCATGGGCGACCGCCGATGGGTGAGCGAGTTGCCTAATACCAGTCCCGACTGGCGCCGATTACTCATTTACGCCGAACAGGAGAATATCCGCAACTACGTGGACTATGGCATCAATATCCTGGGCCTCCAGACACCCATGCTCGACACCAGTTGCATCGAGGCTTATTTTCCAGATAACTACCTGAAGCCCAAGCCGTTGAAGGAAGTCATCGGCGAGTATCAGGGCGACGAAAACGAATACATCCTGCGCATCATCCGCCAGATAGAGCGCCAGCCGCTGCTGCTGCATCTCATCGAACTCACACGCGAACTCTATCGCGACAATGTCGATGACGACAAACTCACCGAAATGCTCGAGGAGAAGAATCTCTTGGGCTTTGCCGGGCGACTCATGCAGGTGCTCAGCGAGCAGGTGTTGCTCGACGAAGGCTACATGCCCCTCGACCCCATCGACGACAAACAGACCGAACATTTACGCAAACTTCTAACTAATCACTTGAAGATATGACTACTCATCATCATCCCACACAGGCCGACATGCACTATCTGCAGTTGCTCTCGCAGTCGTTCCCCACCATCGCCGCCGCCTCTACCGAGATCATCAATCTCGAGGCCATCATGGCGCTGCCCAAGGGCACCGAGCACTTTCTAGCCGATATCCACGGCGAGAGCGAGGCCTTCCGCCACATCCTGAAGAATGCCTCCGGCAACATCAAGCGTAAGGTGAACGAGCTCTTCGGCAATGACATCCGTGAGAGCGAGAAGAAGGAGCTCTGCACGCTCATCTACTATCCCGAGCAGAAGCTCGAGCTCATCAAGGCGCGCGAGGAGGATCTGGAGGACTGGTATCGCATCACCATCCATCAGCTGGTAAAAGTGTGTCGCGATGTATCTTCGAAATACACACGCTCCAAGGTGCGCAAGTCGCTACCCGAGGAGTTCTCGTATATCATCCAGGAGTTGCTCCACGAGAGCCTCTCCGATATCGACAAGGCCGCTTACGTCAGCGTCATTGTCAACACCATTATTTCTACCGGTCGTGCCGATGATTTCATCTGCGCCATCTGTAACGTCATCCAGCGTCTGGCCATCGACCAGCTGCATATCCTTGGCGACATCTACGATCGCGGTCCTGGTGCCCACATCATCATGGACACCCTGCGCCAATATCACTCGTGGGATATCCAGTGGGGCAATCACGACATCCTGTGGATGGGCGCTTCGGCTGGCAATGATGCCTGTATCTGCAATGTGCTGCGTCTCTCGCTGCGTTATGCCAACCTCGCCACCATCGAGGAGTACGGCATCAACCTCGTGCCGCTGGCCACCTTCGCCCTCGAGGCTTATAAGGATGATCCCTGCGAGGAGTTCATGCCCAAGCTGCTGCCTGGCAATCAGATGGACGAGAAAACCCAGCTGCTCACGGCCAAGATGCACAAGGCCATCGCCGTGATTCAGTTCAAGGAGGAGGCCGCCATCTTCAGCCGCCGTTCTGAGTGGCAGATGCAGAACCGCATGCTCTTCTCGGCTGTCGACTATAAGCGTGGCGTATGCACCATCGATGGCAAGGAGTACGAGATGAAGAGTTGCCACTTCCCCACTGTCGATCCTGCCAATCCCAACGCTCTCACTCCTGAGGAGACCGATCTGATGCAAAAGCTCCATCACTCGTTCCGCATCTGCGAGAAACTCAAGAAACACGTGCGCACCATGCTCTCTCATGGTTGCATGTATACCGTCAGCAATTCCAATCTCCTCTTCCACGCCAGCTGTCCTCTCAACGACGATGGCTCACTAAAGGAGGTAGAAATTTATCCTGGTGTCAGCTATAGCGGCAAAGACCTCATGCACAACATCGGCATGATGATCCGTGCAGCCTTCACCCAGGGCAACGCCGAGAGCACTGAGGAATACCCCAAGGACTATGCGCGCGACTACTTCCTATACCTCTGGTGTGGTCCCGACTCCCCCCTCTTCGATAAGTCGAAGATGGCCACCTTCGAGCGCTATTTCCTCAAGGATAAGGACACCTATAAGGAGGAGAAAGGCAACTACTTCAAGCTGCGCGACTCTGAGCAGGTGTGCGATCGTATCCTCGATGCCTTCGGCGTCAAGGGTCAGGTGCGCCACATCATCAATGGCCACGTGCCCGTTCATGCCTCTAAGGGCGAGAACCCCATCAAGGCTGGTGGCCGACTCATGGTGATCGATGGCGGTTTCTCTGAGGCCTATCATCACGAAACCGGTATCGCCGGCTACACGCTGGTGTATCACTCTCGCGGCTTCCAACTCGTTCAGCACGAGCCGTTCACCTCCATGCAGGATGCCATCGTGCGCGAGATCGACATCAAGTCTACCACCCAGATTATCGAGATGTCAGCCCATCGTATGCTGGTGGCCGATACCGATAAGGGCGAGGAACTCAAGGCGCAGGTGGCCGATCTGAAGCAGCTGCTCTACGCCTATCGTCATGGCATCATTAAGGAACAGCGCATCTAATGAAAAGATGGATCGTTATAGTCTGTATTGCCCTTCTGGCGATACAGGCTAAAGCCCAGAACCGCATCTATGATGCACAGGTAAAAACCCTCCAGGCTATGGTGGGTCAGGATTGGCTGTCTTATCCTGCCGTCCTTCGTCTGGATACCGACGATGTGCTCCACGTCAGCTTCGACCAACTCTCCCACACCTATCATCGCTACGTGTGTCATGTGTCGCGCCATGAGGCCGACTGGCAGCCTGCCTCCGAAGTGTTCGAGAGCGACTGGCTCGAGGGCTTCAACGACTTCGTCATCGACGACTCTGAGACCTCGCTCAACACCATCGTGCCTTACACCCATTACCAGTTCCAGTTGCCCAATCCCCTGTGTCGCCTGAAGCTCAGCGGCAACTATCGCCTCAGTATTCTCGATGCCGACGATGACGACCGCCTCGTGGCTACTGTCGACTTCATGGTGTGCGAGCAGCAGATGACGCTCTCGCTCCAAGCCACCACCAATACCGATATCGACCTCAATCAGAGTCATCAGCAACTCAGCGTGGCCCTCAATTATGGGTCGCTGCGCGTTACCAACCCCGACGAACAGATTCGCCTCGTGATGCTGCGGAATGGTCGTAGCGACACACGCCGCACCGGTATCGCCCCCACCTATCGCCAGGCTGACGGCCTGCAGTGGAGCCACTGCCGCGAGCTCATCTTCGATGCCGGCAATGAATATCGCAAGTACGAGATTCTCGACCCATCTCACCCCACGATGGGCATCGACCACATCGCTTGGGATGGTGAGTACTATCAGGTATGGCCCTTCCTCAGTCAGCCTCGCCCCAACTATCTTTACGACGAGGATGCCGATGGCGCTTTTTACGTGCGCAACAGCGATAACCGCGAGAACGACATTGCGTCCGAATATGTCTTTGTGAACTATCGCCTGCAGGCGCCCCCCGTGCCCGATGGCTGCATCCTGATTGATGGCCAGTTTGCCACTACCGATCCCTCCGATTACGTCATGCACTACGATCCTACCGACGGCCTCTATCACGCACAGATCCTCCAGAAGCAGGGCTACTATTCTTATCAGTATCTCTGGCTCCGTCCCTCAGGTCAGCGTCAGTATCTGCCCAGTGAGGGCAACTACTATCAGACCGAGAACCGTTATCAGGCCCTCGTATATTATAAAGGTACAGGCGAGCGTACTTGGCGGCTTACAGCGTTTCGCGGAATTGAGCTGGTGTCATCCGATATGAACGGAAGAACGCAGCGATAAGAAAGTTTGTCGAAACGAAGCCACACTCCTCAGAAATATAATCCAGCGGCAAAGCCTTGTTTCTCAGTAGCTTCTCTGCATGGTCAAGCTTCAGTTTGATAAACAGCGGCCGCGGGTTCTTATAAATGTTGTCTGATATCAGTCTGTAGAAGTTCTTCACGTCAATGCCAGCCTGCGAACTCAGGTCGCGTATCGTCAGGCGCTTCTTCTTGCCAGTATTCTTGTTATAGTCGTTCACGAACGGCATGATGCGCTCCATCACCTGTACGAACATCGGATCGAGCTCCTCACCCTGCTCAGCGTCGGCGTTCAGTTCCTCTCTGTTAGGCTCCAGCGTCATTTCGCCCTTGTTGAGGGCGCGCTGGGCCACACTGCTGATGCGCTTGATGATCGTCATCTCACCCATGTTACGCCTAGCCCTCAGGTTGGCATTATGCACGTAGAAGTAACTGTTCACGATGAGCAGTGCCAGCAGTATCACTCCCACGATGGCAAACAGTCCCGATGTTCTCCACCACGGCTCGTTCACTCTCACCACCCATTCGTAAGGCGTGGTGTCCCATTTGTCGGGCAGCATCGAGGCCTGCAGCTCAATGGTGTACGTGCCAGGTTTCAGCGACATCAGCGGCAGGTGCAGCAGTCCGCGACCATCCACCAGTCCGCCCGAGTTCGCTGGCGTATACACACGCCATCCGTCTTGCAATCCTTTGATTCTCACGCGATAGCACGTCTGCTGAGGTCGGAAGAAGTTCAGTGCCGAGAACACCAGCGATGCCGAATTCTCGTTGTAGTTCAGGTCAATCTCGTAGGTTCTCGATATGGCCCTCGGCAACATCACTCGGCCGTTATACTCCTGTCCTGACTGAATTTCGTTTCCGTTCACCATTACGCGAATCAGTTTCGGGAATATGTCGAACGAGTTAGCGCGCTGGAATGTCGACATTCTCTCGGGATTGAATGTCACGATATGGTCAAGCGATTGCATAATGATCATGCCGTTATCCAGACATTTGGCCTTGCCGTTTACGAACATCTCGTTGGGCACGTTGTCCATGCGGTTAAAGCTCATCACGTAGCCTATCTGCTTGTCCTTCGTCACCTGCACACAGGTAATGCCGTAGCTCGTGGCCAACCACATGCAGTGGTTCTTGTCCTCCACCACCGAGTGGATCACGTTGTTCAGCAGGCCGTCCTTCTTAGTAAACACCTGCGGCAGCACGTCGGTCTCCTTGCGATACAGCTGTAGTCCTTGCGATGTACCCACCCAGGTCCATCCGCGCGAGTCCTTGAACACGCAGTTCACAAATCTGCCTTTAAACAGCGCCGACTCATACTTGTCGGCCATCAGCGCCTCCAGTTCGTAAGCCTTCTTCTGGTCCCATGTATAAGTGGTAAAGGGCGATCTGTAAGGCTGTGAGTACAGCAGTCCTCGTTTCTCGGTACCAGCCCATAGTCCGCCTTGACGGTCAAAGCACATCACGTTGATGTCCGTCTCTAGCAGCTTGCCGCTCTCCAGTCTCAGTGCCTTCTGGTGCACTATGTCCTTGTCCCTGTTGTTATACACCCAGTAGCCGTATTCCGATGGCATATACAGCAGCGAGTCGTTCTGGGCTATGTTGTTCAGGTGGTACGGCGTGCGCAGAATCTCTTTCCATTCCAGTTTCGGTATGTCAAACTGCAGCAGTATGGCCTCCTTCTTTCCGTTGCGAATCTGGTAGAGCATGTTCTCGTCCAACTTCAGCACACTCGAACTGCCGTATCTGCTCCTGTCGGCCTCGGGGTAAGCATAGCTCGAGTGCATTTTCTTGCCCGACGCCATGTCGTACATCTCCAGCAGTCCGTTCTCGAAGAACAGCATCACCGTCCTCTCGTTATACACCTCCACGTCCTGCAGATTCAAGTCTTTCCTTACCTTCAGCGTCTGCTTCGAATCCACATCGTAGAGTCCGTCGTCAGTCAGCAGCCACGTAATGTTTCTGCTGTCCACGAACAGGTCCGTCACCTTCTTCGTCATGCCGAATTTCACGAACTCATCCTGCACCGATGCTGCAAACTTCTCAGACACCAGATCCACGCACGTCACCGATTTCGTGTTCTTCAGCCAGATGTGGTGATACTTGTCGAAGTACAGGTGATAGTTACCCCTGTATTTCTCCAGCGGGAATGTGTTTTCGTCCGTGGGGTCGATGTACTGGAATCGCTGTCCGTCGTAGAAGTTGATCTGTCCCATGGTGGCTATCACCATTCGGCCCGTCTTGGTACAGGCTATCACCTGCGCACTGTTGTCAGCCAGTCCGTCGGCTGCGTTGTAGTTACGGAACACGCGGATGGGCACTTCCTTCTCGGCCTTCACAATGCTGCCAGCCATCAGCATCATCACCATCATCATGGCCACCTTCACCAAGGCCGCCTTCCCGTTCCGTATGATACCATAGCTGTGCTCCATCATTTTTTGGTTTTAAGTTTTTATATCTTGTAAATTTGTTATTGCACTGCAAAGATACTAATAAATAATCAATCTACCAAACTTTTTATTAAAAAAATCACAAAGTCTAAGTGCATTATAACAGCACCAAGGCAAGGATGTCGCAATTCGCGACGGTGTCATTATCCTCAGCATCCATTGTCATCATTGTCATTGTCATTATTGTCATTAAGGATTCTCTAAATCGGAGGGGCGTTTTTAATAAATAATAATATATAAATTATAATTTATATATTATTATGAGAATTTTCTCCCCGAAAATGCTTAATGACAATCGTGACAATCATGACAATGACAACGTAGGTACATGTGTAGTAAAATTAATTAACATGAATCCAACTAATCTGGCTGTCAAGTTATGATGCTCCGAGAAAACCAAGATTTTAGTCGGAGAAAATGGCGGTTTCATCGGAGTAAATTCCAGCCTTACCCGGAGGAAACTCAGAGAGCGTGTAATATACCTAAAGAAAAACCTCAAGGATACTATAAGTACTTATGAATATTATTTACTTCTAACAAAAGGTAAGTGTGTTGTTTATGCTTGGCATAGATGTAAGTAAAGCCCTCGGAGAAAAACTGAGGGCATTATTATATAAAACACTATGAAGCTTTTACACTATTCTTAAAGACCTTACTCGGGGAAGGAATAGACCAGATACTGATAGTTGGGCTCGGTGGGATAGTTGGTGAGTCGACCTGAGCGCGTGATAAACGACAGGATGCCACTATATACGCCATTGCCGAACGTGAACTGATGGCCGTAGATATTAATATAATGTATACGGCGGGCATCATAGTTGAGAAGCCGTTCTACGTCCATAACCGGCATGCCATCGATCAGAACCAACGAGGGGGAGACATGATTGTACTGATCCTGTTCGGTGGTGACGATCAGTTGCTGCTGGCCTTGGATGGTTCTTCGCGAGACGCATTGCACATATTCGAGCAGCACCTCCCTGATGGTGAGGAACTGACGGTACTCGTCGAGATTATAGGAGAGATAAGGCTGGACGCCATGAATGTTTTCATCGTAGGGCAAGGGACATCCTTCTTCGGCCGTATCGTCGGAAAGATCGCCCAACTTCAGTTCGCGTTTGGCAGGAGTAATGGCGATCTGATGACGCTGCATGTCGAGGGAACGGGATTCCACCTCGCTACGCTTGTAATGGAACTCGAGATGGGGAAGCTGCTTGGGGAGCAAGGCGGCAAAGGGGCTTATCATCTCGATGGGCAGACTCTCGCCGGTAGATGAAACGGCACTGAGCACCAGAGGCAGTTTGCCCTGGATGCCATAGGTGTAAAAGACGGCGATGGAGTCGCCGACCATCTTGCCCTCAAAGAAATGTATCTGCTGACCGATGATGCTTAAGGAAGGGAGTATCTGGCTGACATCGTAGGTGTTGCCGCCATAGACATTGCTGACACGTGCCTTAATGATATGTCCTTCGATCTCGCGCTCTTCAACTTGCTTCTGGCTGACCAAATCGGCAGTGCCATTACCCGTAGCCCAACAACTATCGGCCGGCAGCCACTTAATATCGTCGTCGGCACTCTTGTGAAGGGGGTTTACAATGGCCACAAGCTGGCTGGAAACATGAGCGTCGTCGCGCGTATAGACTGACAACACATAGTACCCGCTATGGAGGCTGGAAGGCAGTTCGATAACACCACTACCCTGCCCCTGGCTGAGACCTACCGCCACACCTGCCGCCAGTCCACGTGTGTCGCACAGTTCGGCATAGACTATCTGGGCATCAACATCGGATAAGCTGACCTGCATCGCCTCGCCGGCAAGATACCAGGGGCGATCGGTCTCTACATGCGCAGCAAAGCTGCTCAGGGTGAGCAGCACAGCCGCTATCAGTGATAAAATTCTGTTGTTCATATTAATAAGAATAGTCTTCATTTAATGACCAGTAATCGGGTTCTTCGGTATAGGCGCCTCGCTCGCGGACATCGAGTTGATACTTGGTGGCCCAAGCCGTATTCAACGGTCCTCCGCCATTCATTCGGTTGTCATCCCATTCGCAGAGCCACAAGCCCTGACGGGCCATTCGCACGCAGTCATCAATGGTACAGTCATTGAGCCAGATGCGCTTGTCGCCCTGATAGGGATGGTTGAGGGAGAAATCGCGAGGATCGAGGAAGAACCTGTATTTAGCCGTATTCAGTGCGCACCCTACGAAACCTATCACGGACTTGCTGGAAGTGAGGCAACGGATATTGGTGGGCAGGGCTGAAGGTAGCGGCGTGAACAATCCGCCCATCTCGGAACTGGCTTGGCGACGGGCACATTCATACTCATACTCTTCCTTTGAAATGGCTCGCTGCTGCACCAGTCCGCTATATTTGAAGAAGAGGCGTTCATTGCTGTTCTCAAAGTCGTAAAGCTTGAGCTTCTGGATGTGCTGGCCATCATAATGGGTGCTGGCTTCAACCAGGATATTCGTGCCCAAGGCATTCCTCCATCCGCGTTCGGGGAACAAGTGGAGCGAATCTACCTTCTGCATGGTGTTCACGTCGAAATACACGTAGGTGGTGTAATCAGGATGCACTTCCCAAGTCTCAATGTACGACCAAGTATAGTAATTCGTCTTACTGGCATCAAAGGGGGCTTCGGGGGTGACGAGCACATCGATATTGCTATCAGGCGTGGGCTGCGACCCTTCAACGCGAGCTATCTTCTCCGTTCGAAGAGGTAGCTGGGGTTCTGATTCATACACCTCGCCATCGGCCTCGATATGCAGATAATACTCGACGTCGGGATCGAGCTGGTCAATCCAGCAGGCGTAATAGTCGTCGGTGGGCTGCGCCTTGTATTCGGAGCCGTCGCTGCCGTGTACAGAAACACTGGCTCCCGTTACCATACGAGGTCCATAGGTGGCCTTGATATCCTGTGTGCGCGACAGATAGAACTTATTCAATTCGGCAGAACATATCGTACCTTCGACAACGAGCAGGTTCGAATCCTCGGCAGCGATGTCGGCATCATATTCATCAATACAGCCTGACAGCGTCAAGAGTAAAAACGAAAGAAGGTAAAATGGATTATATTTCATCTTAGTTGAATTGAATATTAAGTGAGACGTATGGGATGGCAGTTCCAAAAACAGACAGCCTATATCCCTTGATCATATCGCCTTCGTTGGTGTAATAGATATTATAGGCATTCCTACGTGCGAGGGCGTTGTAAACACCAATGGAGAACGACGTATGGAGGAAACTGGTGAGCTTGTGAGTGGGCTCGATATTGAATGCAAGGTCCAGACGCATATAGTCGGGAATACGGTAGGTGTTGCGATCGGAATAATAGGGCATGAACTTCTGGTAGTACGAATTGTAATACTTGCCTGTGGGCAGTGTCGTAGGACGGCCGGTGGCGTAATTGAAGTTGCTTGAGAAGCTGTAGCGCTCGGTAAACTTGAAGTTGAGCACAGCCTTCACCTCATGGGGACGGTCGTACTCAGAAGGATACCAGTCGCCATCGTTCAGAGGATTCTTCACCCTCATATCGTCCTGGCGGAGCAAAGAGCGGGCGAAAGTATAGCTCACCCATCCATTCACCTTGCCCGTAGGTTTCTTAATCTGCAGCTCTACGCCATAGGCCTTGCCCTTGGTTGAGATCACATCGGTCTCAAGGTGGGGGTTCATCAGCAGAACGGCCGAATTGCGATAATTGAGATAGTCGTCGATGTGCTTGTAGTACACTTCGGCAGAGAATTCGTATTTTTTATCCCTCGTTTCGTGATAGATACCGGCTGCAATCTGCCATCCTTTCTGCGGCTTGATATTAGGATCGGAAAGCTTCCAGGTGTCAGTAGGCGACACGATGGATGTGTTCGACACCTTATGGATATACTGGTGCATGGTGTTGAAGCCTACCTTCAGAGAAAGGTTTTCCTGGATGGCATAGAGGGCCGAGAGGCGGAACTCAGGTGCCTGATAAGTCTTGATGACGCCCGTTTCATGGCGAGTCTCCAACAGTGTCTCCTCTGATGGAAGTTGGTCGGCTTCATAATAATTCACGTCGCGAGGACCAAGGGCATTGAACATGGAATAGCGCAAACCGGCAGAAACCGACAGCTTTTCAGTGAGCGGGAGTTCATAACTGATATAGGCTGCGCTCTCTAATGCCTTTTCACGCTGCAGCTGGTCGGTCTTGATGTAGGATGCATCGCCAACCGGCTCATATTTTCCTGCCTGTACATTATAATGCTGCATGGAGAGACCGTAGGTAAGGACCTGTTTTTCTGTGAGGCGATGACGGAAGTGAAGTTTGCCCCAAAGCTGGTCGATACCGAAACTCAGTCGTGAAGCCATCGAGGGCGTTCCCCAGTCCTCGTTGAAATACTCGTAGTGGTCGAGTCCGGCAGAAAGTGTGGCTGTGATCTTCTCACTCAGCATCGATCGCCACTCTGCTGAAAAGTTACTGTTCTGATAGCCGTAACTGTCTGAGGAACTGAACGAGAACTTGTCGTGACTCCAGTAGCCATTGATCTTCACACGATTCAGGCTGTTGGGTTTCCATGTCAGCACGCCACCCAGGTCATAGAAATTAGCCGTACCATCCTTGTAGCCGCTCTTCTCAGGCAACTTCTTCAGTATCCAGTCGCTGTAGGTAGTGCGACCATTCAACAGCAGCGACATCTTATCCTTAACGATAGGTATTTCGATAGTGGCCTTGCTGGTGAGCACACCAATGCTTGCAGAACCTGTAAGCTTTTTCATATTGGCCTCCTTCGATACCACCTTCAGCACACTGCTGATTCTACCTCCATATTCTACAGGAACGCTTGACTTGAAGAGTTCCACATCCTCAACCGCTTCAGAATTGAATGAGGTGAACAGTCCGAACAGGTGAGACGGATTAAAGACGGTACCTCCATTGAAAAGTATCAGGTTCTGGTCGGTGGCACCACCTCGTACATTGTATCCGCTTGAAGCCTCACCAACGGTTGTGACACCTGGCAGCGAGAGCACAATCTTCATGATATCCGACTCGCCAAAGGCTGAGGGAATATTCTTCAGCAGCTGGGGCTTGAACTTCTCAGAACCCATCATCACATTATCGACCGACGACGGACGACCACCAACAACCACAATCTCGGCGAGTTCCTGATCATCGGCGATACTGGCTCTTGCCTTCTTTACACCAGGCACTACATAGACCTTTGAATTCGATGAACCTGCGGCTATCGAAACAGTATCGCTATCGAGAACGGGAATACCTGGAATAAGATCAGTGGTTAGGGGTAAGGGGTGAGAGGTATCTGAGGGGCGAGAGGTGAGAGGTGAGAGGTGAGAGATTACTTCTTTCCCCTCTGAAGCGGTTTTATCAGAGGTAAGAGTATTCTCTAGCTTCTCACCTCTAGCTTCTAGCTTCTGATTATTCTCGCCTTCGAGGCGAGAAACCACATTCACGAGGCTGCTCTCGCGCTTGGTCTTGGAGAAGGAAAGATGGTTTTTCCGAGCCATCTGCCTGATTTGCTTTTTCTGCTCTGGAAAGAGTTTTGCCACATCGGACAAACGCTTCACATGATGCATTTCGCCATCGGGGGTGATGAGGGTGTAATACTCCTGGGTGCTGAGTGTCTTTTGCAGTTTACCTGTACCAAAATACATATCACCATGATCAATCTTCCACATACTATGATAAAGGCGGATGCCATTAGTGCTACCATCGCATAGGAGGGCTGCATAACGAGCGTTATTCTCCGGATCGTGCACATATTTGTGGCCATCCATCTCAAACCAGTCGATGAATGGTTGTTCTGGCAGACAGATGAAATTGCTGCCGGGGGTAAGAACAGCGATCCTCTGCATGAATTGATCAAAGCGCAGCTGTACATTATCATACACCACGCCATGATAACTAACACGGCCTGAATAAAAATCGGGCTTTTCATTATAATATGGGATATCGTGCCACAACTTGAGTTGGTACTGTGGTTCGAGTGCACCAACATACAGGCGTACATAGTCGGAAGCAGAGGACATGTGCTCCTGAGCTCCTACATGCAATGTGACCGACATCATAAAGATCAAGCATAAATACCTGACCGTCCGTTTAGGATGTGACATGTCTCTTTAGTTTTATTTAAAGCGCTGCAAAGGTAAGACTTTATAAGGAAACCGCCAAATTTTTCCACCAAAAAATGGCTAGGCGCAGAATCACGACACTAACAGCTTGGACGAATAGAATTTGGCAAGGAGGGCGCCACTGATGTTATGCCAAACGCTGAAGACAGCACCAGGGATGGTGGCCAAAGGATAGGCTGCGAAATGGAGTACGGCGAGCGACGAGGCCAGTCCGGAGTTCTGCATGCCCACCTCGATGCTAAGGGCCACGCACTTGGGCTTCTGAAGATGGAGCAAGCGTCCCACGGTAAAGCCGAGGGCAAGGCCGAGGAGGTTGTGGATCATAACAACAGCCACAACGAGCAGACCTGCTGTCAACAGACGATCGGCATTATGGCTCACGATGATGCCTACCACCAGCGCAATGACTATCGACGAGAAGGCGGGCAGATAAGGCGTAACACGCTTAGTAAGTTGTGGGAGAAATCGCTGGCAGAGCAATCCGCAAATGATGGGAGCGATGACTACATAGACGATACTCAGGAGCATGCCGAGGGTATCGACATTGACCATAGTTCCAGCCAAAGCCCATACGAGCAGCGGCGTGAGCAACGGAGCCAGGAGTGTGGAGGCGGCTGTCATTCCAACGGAAAGGGCCAAGTCGCCCTTGGCCAGATAGGTGATGACATTAGAGGCTGTACCACCTGGGCAACAGCCTACGAGGATGACACCGATGGCCAACTCCTTGGGCAGCGAGAAGGCCACCGTAAGTCCCAGCGCCAACAGGGGCATAACAGTGAACTGTGCGAGACAGCCGATGAGGATGTCCTTGGGGCGACGCAATACGATCTTAAAATCCTGAGGAGAGAGGGTGAGTCCCATGCCGAACATGATGACTCCCAACATGGGATTGATGGCCCAGGTATCAATCCAAGAAAACGATGCCGGCACAAGGAGCGCCAATGCTGCCACCAGCAGCACCATGACTCCCATCCAACGGGCTATGAAATCACATAACTGTTTCAATGATAGGTTATTGGGCTTTTTTCTTGAACATCTGGTTCATGCTGTTCAGATAGTCGGTAGGCGTGATGCCGAAGGCGAACTTGAAGGCGTTGAGGAATGCGGCTGTATTCCTGAAACCACACTTGCCGGCCATATCTTCCAAGGTAAGGCCTGATTGCTCCATGAGCAGCTTGGCGGCATATTCTGCACGAAGGGAATTGATGTAATCAAGGGTTCTATCGGCATTCTCATAGCGAGGTACCAGGCGGCGGAACGTCTCTAGATCAACCTCCATAAAATCGGCCAGAGCCTGCTGGTTGAAATCGGGATCGGTAAAGGGCTTCTCCTTGTTCACGCGAGCGTCCATCTTTACATAGAAGGCCTTGCGCTCGTCGATGCTGATGACCTTGGCTTTCTTCACTTCGGGCTGATAGCGTTTCAACAGCTCTTCTTGTTCATCGAGCGTCAATATGCCATCGGCCATCATAGCGCGATATTCATCGAGCATATTGAGGATGCGCAGAAGCTGCTCTTCACGACGAAGGGAAATCTTATGTTGTCTTCTGCCGACGACAACTACAACGATCAGTGCAATCACGACAAACAACAATATTATAATGATGGAATCGGCCTCCTTAAGCGTTAAGGAATGCGCATGACAGATCGCAGTTGCCAAGAAAAGCAATGGAACGGTTAGGATGATTCTTTTTCTCATATTCAAAATAGTTTAGTTCTTAGGGTTAGTCTAAAACAACCATTGGCCCTCTCAAATACTTTTATGCTGCAAATATAAGAAAAAAAATCAAACTAACCAAGTCCAAAGCGATATTTTTGTGATTTTTGAAACTATTTTTGTGAATTCTGAAACTATTTTTGTGAATTCTGAAACTATTTCCGTGATTTTTGAAAATTGTGAGTCGATTTTTGACCACCATCTTATTCATGAACCGGGATGGGTTTCATGTTCAAAGTGTCCATCAGATGACGGTCGGTCAACTTGAGATTGGGGATCACGGGCAGGGCCATAAAGGCCATCGTGATGAAGGGTGCCTGCATGGAGCAGCCTATCTGGTGCACCATCTCGCGCAGCATCATGCTGCGGAAGGCAATCTCATGACCACTCAGAGGTGCCATCAGTCCGGCGATGGGCAAAGGGATGTCGAGCATCTCGTTGGGACTGACTACTACCAGTCCGCCCTGCATCTCTACAACACGGTTGATGGCTTTCACCAAGTATTCGTCGTGGGTGCCTACGGCCACGATATTATGGCAATCGTGGGCCACTGAGCCTGCGATGGCGCCATTGCCCAAGCCGAAGCCGTAAACCAAGCCCACCATGGGTTTGGCACCTGGCTGATAACGATTGTAGACCACCATCTTCTGTACTTCGTGCCAAGGATAGGTGTCCTTAAAAGGACTGTCGCCCATACGCACCACATCGTGACCTGTAAGCAGGCTGCCATCCACAGCATGGATGATGTGGACATTATCGCCAGGCTTGAGGCCAAGTTCGAGATCATCGGTAGTGATGGGCGATGCCACGAAATGGTTGGGATAATCGCCGAAGTTGAGCATATAGGGCATAGCCAACTGCGAACGCATGACGTCTGACGAGGCATCATAGCTATAAATCATGGTGCCATTGATGATGGTGCGCTCCACACGGAAGTGCTGACCGATGCTGTCGACCTCGATAAAGGTGGCAGGATCACCCACCTGCAGTAGTCCCCAGTCCAGATGATAATGGCGCTGGGCATTGACACAGGCTGCCTGCATCACATCCCAGAAGTCGAAACCATCAGCCAATGCACGCTTTACGATACTGTTGACATGTCCACGTACGAAATCGTCGGGGTGACAGTCGTCAGTACAGAGCATCACCATATCGGGGGATTCCTTGATGAGGGGTTTCAGACGCTCGTAATCCTTGGCTGCGCTACCTTCGCGGATAATTACCAGCATGCCCGACTCTATGCACGAACGACCCTCCTCGATGGTAGAGCACTCATGGTCGGTGGTGATGCCGGCAGCCGCATATTGCTTGCGCTGAGCACCTGTGAGTCCTGGGGCATGTCCGTCGACGGGCTTGCCGTTGCTGAGGGTAGCCTGAATCTTGCGCATCACCTCGCCATCGGCATTAAGCACACCTGGATAGTTCATCATCTCGGCCAGGAATCCGATATCATCGCGAGCCATCAGTTTTTCTATCTCTGCGGCATCGATGGTGGCTCCGCTGGTCTCCACATCACCTCCAAGGGCTGGCACGCAACTGGGCGCACCAAAGCAGAAGTTGAAGTGCACTTGCTGGCTGGCACGAATCATATAGTCGACACCCTCCACACCCAGCACATTGGCTATCTCGTGGGGATCGGCCACCACACCGATAGTGCCGTGACTCATGGCAATACGTGCGAACTCACGGGGCACCATCATACTACTCTCTATATGCACATGACCATCAATGAAGCCAGGCATGAGGTAAGTATAAGGCTTTTCGCGACTGGGAAGCTGGCAACGCTTGATGTCGACAATTATCCCATTCTCAACGGTGAGTGAGCCGTCGAATATCTCGCGGCTCACCACATCAACAATATGTCCTTGATAAATCATCAGGGATGCAATATTAAAAAGGTAAATATTTTAAAGATCGTTGTAGTTCTGAACGCTGAAGGTTGAGGTGCGCATGTCGCCTGACTCAAAGCCACGCTTCAGCCAACGCTTACGCTGATCGCTCGTGCCGTGGGTAAACGACTCGGGTGTTGCCCTACCCTGCGCCTTCTTCTGCAGCCAGTCGTCGCCGATGGCCTTAGCAAGTTCGAGACCCTTCTCCAGATCGCCATACTCCATAGAGTGGTTCATGGCATCCTCGTAATGTGCCCACACGCCGGCATAGTAATCGGCCAGCAGCTCGAGGCGCACACTGATCTGATTAGCCTGAACCTTATCGGTCTGATTCATAGCCTGATGAGCTTTGCCGAGGGTTCCCGTGAGGTTCTCCACATGGTGGCCAATCTCGTGGGCAATCACATAGGCATAGGCGAAGGTGTTACCCTCGACACCCAGCTGGCGCTTCATCTGCGTGAAGAACGATAGGTCGATGTAAAGCTTCTGGTCGCCAGAACAATAGAAAGGACCTACGGCTGCAGTAGCATTACCACAGGCCGACTGTACCTGATTAGAGAAAAGTACGAGTGTGGGAGGTGTGTAAGTGCCACCCATCTCCTGGAACACCTGGCCCCATACATCCTCGGTAGAGGCGAGAATCTTCTTGCAATCGCTGGCCAGCGCCTGCTCTTCCTCAGTAAAGTTCTCCTCGCCAACGGTCTCGGTCTGGCCCTGCATCTGCTGCTGAGCTGCCTGCAGACCGGCTGAGAGGGGATCGCCACCACTCATCCATGCAAACAGAGCTGCTACAATCACTGCACCGATACCACCGATACCGGCAACTTTACCTCCGCTCATTCCGCGACGATCTTCAACGTTTGAGCTTTCTCTTCTTCCGTCTAATCTCATAATGCTTTAGTTTTAAGTTGTTATTTAATGTTTCTTTAATGTTTTCTGTAATTCAATGTTATCTTACCGTCATATGAAAGCAGCCCTGCTTCACCTCGTATTTGATGTAGCAGCGGCCTTGCTCGCGCATATCGCGGAGCACCTCGGAGAGCACCCATTTCAGGGTATCATTGCGAACCTGACGGCGAGGCGGACCATCAGGATCCTCCACCGTCTTGTAGCGATTGTAGCAGATGTCGAACGTGGTGCCATAGAGATGGCAAGAGTTCTCAGTGGCATTGCCGTTGCGACGACGCAGTTTTACCACATCTTCCTGCGAACGGAGCACACTGGTAACTATCAGCTGATGGAAGGGCACACCCTTCACGTAAAGACTATCGTAGAAGGCTTGTCCGATGTCCTGCAGCAAGATGGCTGCATGGGGCACCAGATAAGGAATGCTGGAATAAAGCGGGTCGACATGATAGTAAGGTGAGGCATCGATGTAGACCAACTCGCGCTTACGCATCTCGGCATCCTTGCGGTTCTTCACCGGACTCACACCCCAATGACGGGCAGCAACCAACTGCACAGCATTCGTATCGGGGAAGGCTTCATTGTAATTCGCTACGGAGCGAATCTTATGGGGTTTTGAGGGGTGAGAGGTGAGAGGTGTCTCTGAGTGGTGAGAGGTGAGAGGTGAGTGGTGAGAGATTACTTCTTCCCCTTCAGGAGTAGCGTTATCAGACCCTTCAGTCATTTCTCTAGCTTCTAGCTTCTCACCTCTAGCTTCTGCGACTTGCGGGAACGCAAGTCGAACAATTGCAAGCAGCAGAACTACCGCCGTAAAACCTATCAAATATCGTTTTTTTGTCAGTTTCATCTAAAAAATCTCTATTGCGTTGCAAAGATACAAATATTTTTTGTAACTTTGTGCCCAAATTTAAATTTTTATTTCATTTGATAGAGAAACATATAGTTTTAGAGGATATTGACCCCGTCGTTTTCTATGGGGTTGGCAACGGGCATTTACAGATGGTACGCTCGCTGTTTCCTAAGTTGCGCATCATGGCTCGCGACAATGTGGTGAGGGTGCTGGGCGACGAGGAGCAGATGGCTGCCTTCGAGGAAGCCACAGAGAAACTACGCACCCACGTGATGCAGTTTAACTCGCTGAAGGAGGAGGATATCCTTGATATTGTGAAGGGTCGCAGGATGACGGATAAGTTGCCCGACGACGTGGTGGTTTACTCGATGTCGGGTCGCCCCATCAAGGCGCGCACGCAGAATCAGCGGAAGCTGATAGAGGCTTACGCCAAGAACGATATGGTGTTCGCCGTTGGTCCTGCTGGTACTGGTAAAACGTATCTGTCGATAGCGCTGGCCGTGAAAGCACTGAAGGAGAAACAAGCCAAGAAGATTATCCTCTCGCGCCCCGCTGTGGAAGCTGGCGAGAAACTGGGATTCCTGCCTGGCGACATGCGCGATAAGATTGACCCTTATTTGCAGCCGCTATACGATGCGCTGGAGGACATGCTGCCCCAGGTGAAGCTGCAGGACATGATGGAGAAGAACGTGATACAGATAGCACCGCTGGCCTTTATGCGTGGTAGAACACTGAACGATGCCGTCGTCATCCTCGATGAGGCACAGAACACTACCCCAGCCCAGATTCGTATGTTCCTCACTCGTATGGGATGGAACACGAAGATGATCATCACAGGCGATATGACGCAGATAGACCTGCCCCACTCGCAGAAGAGCGGACTCATTGAGGCGCTACATATATTAAATAATGTGGAGGGCATCGGCGTGGTGAATCTCGATCGCTCGGACATCGTCCGCCATAAACTCGTGACGAGAATCGTCAATGCTTACGAGGAATTCGACAAAGCGATGAAAGATTAATAATTATCAAATCGTGAAATAGTAAAATAGTCAATTATAAAGATGAAAGCATTAACTAAGACGGACTTTAAGTTCGAAGGACAGAAGAGCGTGTATCATGGAAAGGTACGCGATGTGTACAACATTAACGACGACCTGATGGTGATGGTAGCCACCGACCGTATCTCGGCTTTCGACGTGGTACTGCCGAAGGGCATCCCTTTCAAGGGTCAGGTACTGAACCAGATTGCCGCCAAGTTCCTGGATGCCACCACCGACATCTGTCCGAACTGGAAACTGGCTACTCCCGATCCGATGGTTACTATCGGTCTGAAGTGTGAGGGTTTCCGTGTGGAGATGATCATCCGCTCTATCCTCACCGGTTCTGCCTGGAGAGAGTACAAGAACGGTTGCCGTGAGCTCTGTGGTGTGAAGCTGCCAGAGGGCATGAAGGAGAACGAGCGTTTCCCCGAGCCCATCATCACCCCGACAACGAAGGCTGACGAGGGACATGACATGAACATCTCGAAAGAGGAGATCATCGCCCAGGGTATCGTTTCGGCTGAGGACTATGCCATCATGGAGGACTACACTCGCAAGATTTTCCAGCGTGGACAGGAGATTGCCGCCAAGCGTGGACTGATTCTTGTGGATACCAAGTACGAGTTTGGTAAGCGCGATGGTAAGGTGTATCTCATCGACGAGATTCACACACCCGACTCAAGCCGCTACTTCTATGCCGACGGCTACGAGGAGAAGTTGGCCAAGGGTGAGCCCCAGCGCCAGCTCTCGAAGGAGTTCGTACGTCAGTGGCTCATTGAGCACAACTTCATGAACGAGCCCGGACAGGTGATGCCCAAGATTACCGACGAATATGCCGAGAGCGTTTCCGATCGCTACATCGAGCTCTACGAGAACATCGTAGGCGAGAAGTTCGAGCGCGAGACCAGCAATGAGGATATCGCCCAGCGCATCGAGAAGAACGTCAGTTCTTGGTTATCGGCTTTCAAGAGCCGCTAACCAGAGGTGAGAGGTGAGAGGCGAGAAGCTAGAGAAATCTTTCTGAGCGAAGCGAATTTAATGTTTAATGATTAATATTTAATCAATGTACGAGCAAGAGGTGATAAAGCCTTATAACCAAGAGGCTGAAAAAGCGAATCAGGTGGAGCAGATGTTCGACAACATCGCCCCTACCTACGATAAGCTGAACCACCGACTGTCGTGGGACATCGATAAGGGCTGGCGACGGAAGGCTATCCGTCAACTGCAGCCTTTCGCTCCTAAGACGCTGCTCGACATTGCAACAGGCACAGGCGACTTTGCCATCCTCGCTGCCAAGATGCTGAAACCCGAAAAACTCATCGGGGCCGACATCAGCGAAGGTATGATGGAGATAGGCCGACAGAAGGTGAAAGCCGAAGGGCTCGACAGCATCGTGAGCTTCGAGAAGGAAGACTGCCTGAACCTCTCGTATGCTGATGGCACATTCGACGCCGTAACAGCTGCCTTCGGCATTCGCAACTTCGCCGACCTGGATAAAGGACTGAAGGAGATGCAACGTGTGCTAAAGCCGGGCGGACACCTAAGCATCGTGGAACTGACCACTCCCGTGAGCTTCCCGATGAAACAGCTCTTCCGCATCTACTCGCATACGGTTCTGCCCGTTTACGGGCGACTCATCTCGAAGGATACCAGCGCCTATGGCTATCTGACCAAGACCATCGAAGCCTTCCCACAAGGAGAGCGGATGATGGAGATACTCAAAAAGGCTGGCTTCGCCGAGGCGTCGTTCAAACGACTCACTTTCGGCATCTGCACGATGTATTTCGCAACAAAATAAAAAGTTATGGAAAAGTACGGACTGATTGGCTACCCCTTGGGACATTCGTTCTCTGTAAGCTACTTCAACCAGAAGTTTGCCGACGAAGGCATCAATGCCAAGTACGAGAACTACGAGATTGCCAGTATCGACGAACTGACGGAGATACTCGACAAGTCCCCCGAACTGTGTGGGTTGAACGTGACGATCCCTTACAAGGAAAAGGTGATTCCTTTCCTCGACAGTATCTCACCCGAGGCCAGAGCCATCGGTGCGGTGAACGTGATCCGCGTGACCCATGAGAAGAACAAGACCATCCTGAAGGGATTCAACAGCGACGTCATCGGCTTCACCCAGAGCATCGAGCCGATGCTCGACAAGAAGTGGCACAAGAAAGCGCTCATCCTGGGAACAGGCGGAGCCTCGAAAGCCATCAACTTCGGACTGAAGTCGCTGGGACTCGAAACGGTCTTCGTGAGTCGCTACGAACGTCCGGACACCATCCAGTACGAACGTATCACACCTGAGGTGATCAAGGAATATAATGTGATTGTGAACTGTACGCCGCTGGGTATGTATCCCAAAACCGACGAATGTCCGAACCTGCCTTACGAGGCGATGGATAATCACACCATTCTTTATGACTTGATTTACAACCCTGATCAGACACTCTTCATGCGCAAGGGAGCAGAATACGGCGCAGAAGTAAAGAACGGACTGGAAATGCTGTTGCTACAAGCATTCGCCAGCTGGGAATTCTGGCACCAGAAATAAAAAAGATTATGGATAACAGATATATGATGAGAGGCGTGAGTGCAGCGAAGGAAGACGTGCATGCCGCCATTAAGAACATCGACAAGGGAATCTTCCCGCAGGCTTTCTGCAAAATCATCCCTGACATATTGGGAGGCGATCCCGAGTATTGTAACATTATGCATGCCGACGGCGCTGGCACCAAGTCATCGCTGGCATACATGTATTGGAAGGAAACGGGCGACCTCTCTGTGTGGAAAGGTATTGCTCAGGATGCCATCGTGATGAACACCGACGATCTGCTCTGTGTGGGTGCTGTGGATAACATCCTCGTTAGCTCCACTATCGGACGCAATAAGATGCTGGTTCCGGGCGAGGTCATCTCTGCCATCATCAACGGAACCGACGAGCTGCTTGCAGAACTCCGCGAGATGGGTATCGGCATTTACCCCACTGGTGGTGAGACGGCCGATGTAGGCGATCTGGTTCGTACCATCATCGTCGACTCTACGGTTACTTGTCGCATGAAGCGTAGCGATGTAATCGATAATGCCAACATCCGTCCGGGCGATGTGATTGTGGGCCTTTCTTCTACAGGACAGGCTACCTACGAGAAGCGTTATAACGGTGGTATGGGTAGCAACGGACTCACCTCAGCCCGTCATGATGTCTTCGCCAAATATCTGGCCGAGAAATATCCCGAGAGTTTCGACCATGCTGTGCCCAATGAGTTGGTTTACAGCGGAAAGTATCAGCTGACCGACAGCGTTGAAGGTTCGCCTGTAGATGCCGGACAGCTCGTCCTCTCTCCCACCCGCACCTATGCTCCTGTCATCAAGAAGCTGCTCGATGAGTTGCGTCCTGAGATTCATGGAATGGTTCACTGCACTGGTGGTGCCCAGACCAAGGTGCTGCATTTCGTAAGCGACAACTGCAAGGTCATCAAGGACAACATGTTCCCTGTTCCTCCTCTGTTCCGTGCCATCCACGAGTGTTCAGGTACCGATTGGAAGGAGATGTATCAGGTGTTCAACATGGGTCATCGTATGGAGATCTACGTACCTGCTGAGGTAGCAGAGAAAGTGATCGCCATCTCGAAGAGTTTCAACATCGATGCTCAGGTGGTTGGCCACATCGAGGAAGGCCCCAAGAGTCTCACTATCAAGAGCGAATTCGGCGAATTTAATTATTAATCTTCATTTTAAAAGTGGACAACAATAGCATATTACAAAAGCTTGACGGCCTGGAGGCTCGCTTCGAGGAAGTATCAACCCTGATTACCGACCCCGATGTGATTGCCGATCAGAACCGTTTTGTGAAACTGACGAAAGAATACAAGGATCTGGGCGACATCATGGATGCCCGCAAGCGTTACATCGCCTGTCTGAATGGCATCAAGGAGGCGAAGGATATCCTGGCCAATGAGACCGATCCTGAGATGAAGGAGATGGCCCGTGAGGAACTGGCTGCCAACGAGGAACTTCAGCCCAAACTTGAGGAGGAAATCAAGATAGCCCTGATTCCGAAGGATCCTGAGGATGCGAAGAACGTGCAGATGGAGATTCGTGCTGGAACAGGTGGCGATGAGGCTTGTCTGTTTGCCGGCGATCTGTTTAAGATGTACAAGAGCTACTGCGACTCGAAGGGTTGGCAGCTCTCCATCACCAGCGTCAGCGAAGGAGCCGTAGGTGGTTACAAGGAGATCGACTTTGCCGTTTCGGGTGCCGATGTTTATGGCACACTGAAATACGAATCGGGCGTGCATCGTGTACAGCGTGTGCCAGCCACAGAGACTCAGGGTCGTATGCACACCTCAGCTGCCACAGTTGCCGTATTGCCTGAGGCCGATAAGTTCGAGGTACATGTGAACGAAGGCGAAATCAAGTGGGATACCTTCCGCTCGAGTGGTGCTGGTGGTCAGAACGTGAACAAGGTGGAATCGGGTGTTCGCTTGCGCTATATGTGGAAGAACCCCAACACGGGCGAAACGGAGGAGATCCTCATTGAATGTACTGAGACGCGTGACCAACCCAAGAATAAGGAACGCGCGCTCTCGCGCCTGTACACCTTTATATATGATAAGGAGCACCAGAAGTATATGGACGACATCGCCTCTCGTCGTAAGAGTCTGGTGTCAACGGGCGACCGCTCAGCCAAGATTCGTACGTACAACTTCCCCCAGGGACGTGTAACTGATCATCGCATCGGCTACACCACTCACGATCTGCAGGGCTTCCTCGGAGGTGATATTCAGGCAATGATCGATGCGCTCACAGTAGCCGAGAACGCCGAGCGCATGAAGGAGAATGAGCTATGAAGACTTACTTTGGAAGATCTTGGGTCGAGTGGGTTTGCATTTTCGTAGCAATAATCATTGCAGATATTGCTGTTGATACATTCGAGACTGAGTGGTATTGGAAATTAGTCGTATTTGGCATTGTTTGGTTTGTTGGCTTTACAGTGACCTATTTACTTATTAATCAGATTCTAAAATGGACAGGAAGGAACTAATTAATCAGATTAAGCAGAAGCAGAGTTTTCTGTGCGTGGGACTGGATACAGATGCCAAGAAGATGCCCGAGTGTGTCTTCGATCTGCACGATCCGTTCTTTGAGTTTAATAAGGCCATCATCGACGCAACGGCCAATTACTGCGTAGCCTACAAGCCCAATCTGGCTTTCTACGAGGCTTACGGCGTAAAGGGTCTGATGTCGTTCGAGAAAACGGTGAAGTATCTGAAGGAGAACTATCCCAACCACTTCATCATCGCCGATGCAAAGCGTGGCGATATTGGCAACACCTCCAAGATGTATGCCCGTACCTTCTTCGAGGAGTACGATGTGGATGCGCTGACCGTTGCACCTTACATGGGCGAAGACAGCGTTACACCTTTCCTCGAGTACGAGAACAAATGGGTGATTCTGTTGGCACTCACTTCCAACAAAGGCTCTCACGATTTCCAGCTCACGGAGGATGCTCAGGGCGAGCGCCTCTTCGAGAAGGTGCTGAAGAAGAGTCAGGAATGGGGAAATGACGAAAATATGATGTATGTGGTTGGTGCCACTCAGGGCCAGATGTTCGAGGACATCCGCAAGGTAGCTCCCAATCATTTCCTCCTGGTGCCTGGTGTGGGTGCTCAGGGTGGAAGTTTGCAGGAGGTTTGCAAATACGGCATGACCAAGGATTGCGGTTTGCTGGTTAACTCCTCACGCGGCATCATCTACGCTTCGAACGATGAACACTATGCCGAGATAGCCGGCAACAAAGCCCGCGAACTCCAACAGGAGATGGCGATAGAATTAAAGAAGGTAGGTTTGTAAAACCTACCTTTCTTTTTCAATTTTCAATCTTCAATTTTCAATCTTCAATTTTCAATGTTTCTGCGCCCTACTCCACTTTTCTAACCTCTTGTATTCTTTCTTCGTGAGCCGCATGAACGAACCATGCTGAGGCGCTTTCACGCCTTCAATGTTGCGTGGCGAATGGAAGTTGCGCATGTTCTCATCAGCCAGACAGAGGCGATAGTTCTTGGGCTTCGATGAATACTCGATATAGGCGATCACCCACGTCTTCTCACCAGCCAACTGGAAAGCACTCACACCCTCACATTTCTTATTACCCTCAAAATCCACGTAGTCATCCTCCACAGGCTCGCTCCAAGGACCCGTGAGTGCTGGTGCTGTCGCTGTGAAGAGTCCAGGCTTGCCACCTTCCTTCTTAATCATCATGTGCCATTTCTGGTCGGCTTCCACCCAGTTGATGTCCGCATCTATGGTGGCATAGCCCCAGTCGAAGAGCAATCGGGGTTGCGTCAGCGTGGTAAAACTCTCATCGGCATACGAGTAGTACATGCGATCGTACGCTTCCTCACCACGATTCCAGATGGAGTAATACACCATATAACCGCCCTTCTTGCCGTTGGGCCAAACATAGTCCTCATCCCACACAATCTGTGGTGCCCACACACGATTAATCGTGCTCCAATCCTTAAACGTGCTCTCCTTCTCCGAATCCGAGAAAATCGATGGACCCTTGCGATAATCGAAGGTTACTGATTTCCAGTTAATCAGGTCATCGCTCGTCAGCAGATCGATGCCGTAGTTATCCCATGTTTCCTTCTTGCCCAGTCGATCGCGAGCGCCCACGTTCATATCCGTACACACCATCAGATAGCCCTTGCCATCGTGCTTGCGGCAGATGTAAGCATCGCGCGTAGCACCCTCAATACGGGCATGTTCGGCATCGCTGAAGATGGAGTCGCCATCCAGCAGATCGTGATAGTGAAACCCATCGCGACTCAGGGCATACGCCGTCCACGCGCGCCCACGCTCGTTCATATGACAATACAGATAACCATAGTTGCCTTTTTGCAGATTTCCCTTCTGGGCCATCATCGCCTGAGGCATCATCATCAGCAAGCCCGAGAGAAGTGTTAAGAGTTGTAAATGCTTCATAAGAGTAGTTATTTGAGTAATTTTGGGGCAAAGATACGTAAATTATTTGATAAAACCACAATAAATTTGGTATTTCCCCTCCTTTTTTGTAATTTTGCACCCATGAACGACGTCAAGATTATCAACGACCCCGTTTTCGGGTTTATCAGGATACCCCGAGGGTTGCTTTATAACATCGTGCAGCATCCGCTGTTCCAGCGCCTGAATCGCATCAACCAGCTCGGTCTGGCTTCAGTGGTTTATCCGGGTGCTCGCCACACGCGTTTCCAGCATTCTCTGGGCGCTTTCCATCTGATGAGTGAGGCCATCCTGAACCTCCAGCAGAAGGGCAACTTTATCTTTGATTCTGAGGCCGAAGCCGTCGAGGCCGCCATCCTGATGCACGACATCGGGCATGGTCCTTTCTCGCATGTTTTGGAGGGAACACTCCTTCACGGCATCTCCCACGAGGACATCTCGCTCATGATGATGGAAGAGATCAATCGCTCCCTCAACGGACAGCTTAATCTGGCCATCAGCATCTTCAAAGGCGACTATCCCAAGAACTTCCTCCACCAGTTGATTTCCAGTCAGTTGGATATGGACCGATTGGATTATCTGCGTCGTGATTCATTCTATACCGGCGTTACCGAAGGCAACATCGGTAGCGCTCGTATCATCAAGATGCTCAATGTGATAGACGATTCGCTTGTAGTAGAACAGAAAGGTATTTACTCGCTCGAAAACTACCTCACCACCCGCCGTCTGATGTACTGGCAGGTATACCTGCATCGCACCTGTGTGGCCTACGAAAAAGTGCTCGTCAATATGCTCACTCGCGCTAAGGATCTCATCCGCATGGGTCAGGATGTGTTCGCATCGCCAGCCCTGCATTACTTCATCAGCAACGATGTGGATAAGGCCTGGTTCACCTCTCATCCTGAGGTCCTCGCCTACTACGGCGAACTCGATGATTCCGACATCTGGAGCGCCATGAAGGCTTGGAAGCATCACGACGATAAGATACTCTCCACCCTCGCCACCGATATGCTCGATCGCCGCATCTTCAAGGTGGAAGTGCTGGAGGAAGAACCCACGCCCGAGCGCATGGAGGAACTCAAGCAGATGATCGCCCAGAAGATGGACATTCCGTACGAGGATGCCCACTATCTCATGAGCCTGAACACCATCCAGAAAGACATGTATAATGTGGATGATGATAGTATCGCAATACTTTACAAAAATGGCGAGATAAAAGACATTTCTGAGGCTAGCGAATTGCTAAATGTACAATTACTTTCTAAAAAAATTAGAAAATATTACCTGTGTTATCAGCGTTTTGAATAATTTTCCTTATCTTTGCACGGATATTTAGAAACTTTACAAAATTATGGAGTTTACAGCCAAACAGATTGCAGAACTAATTCAAGGCAGAGTTGAGGGCAACGAAAATGCCATCGTTAAGACTTTCGCCAAAATCGAAGAGGGCGTGCCAGGAGCCATTTCTTTCCTGTCGAATCCCAAATACACCCATTACATTTACGACACTAAGTCGAGCGTTGTGCTCATCAACGAGGACGTAGAGCTTGATCAGCCCGTTAGCGCCACACTCATCCGCGTGAAAAACGCCTACGAGTGCGTGGCCAAACTGCTGCAGTTCTACGAGTCGATGAAGCCCGCCAAGAAGGGCATCGATCCCCTGGCCAGCATCTCGCCCAAGGCTACTGTTGGCGAGGATGTTTACATTGGTCCTTTCGCTGTCATCGGCGATGGAGCTGTTATCGGCAAGGGTTCTCAGATTTATCCTCACGCCGTGATTGGCGAGGGTGTCAGCCTAGGCGAGAAATGCCTCATTTACCCCAACGTTACCATCTATCAGGGATGTAAGCTGGGCAATAATGTCACCATCCACGCTGGTAGTGTGATTGGTGCCGACGGCTTCGGTTTCGCCCCCAGCACCGCTGGTTACGATAAGATTCCTCAGATTGGTATCGTAGTGATCGAGGACAATGTAGAGATTGGTGCCAACACCTGTGTGGACCGTTCTACGATGGGTCAGACCGTCATCCACAAGGGTGTGAAGCTGGATAACCTGATTCAGGTGGCCCACAACTGTGAGATTGGCGAGAACACCGTGATGTCGGCTCAGGCCGGTATGGCTGGTTCCACCAAGATCGGCGCTTGGTGTATGGTGGGTGGTCAGGCTGGTTTTGCTGGTCATATCCATGTGGCCGATAAGACCTTCGTCGGAGCCCAGTGTGGTGTCATCAAGAACACCAAGGGCGATGAGCAGCTCATCGGTTCGCCAGCTATGGAACCCAAGATGTTCTTCAAGGCTAAGGCCATGTATTCCAAGTTGCCCGATATGTATCGCCAGGTAGCTCAGCTCCAGCGCGAACTCGAAGCCTTAAAAGAGCAGTTAAGATAAAATTAAATCCATCGAGGCTAAGGCAGAGAGATAAAAAAACTCTGTAACTCTGAGTCTCTGTGTTGAAAATAAAAATAAGAAGAAGTTATGAAACAGAAAACTTTGAAAGGCAGTTTCTCCTTGTTTGGTAAAGGACTGCATACAGGTTTGAACCTCACGGTAACATTCAATCCCGCCCCTGAGAACACGGGCTATAAGATTCAGCGAATCGACCTCGAGGGTCAGCCCATCATCGACGCTATAGCCGAGAATGTGGTTGATACTCAGCGCGGTACGGTTCTCGGTAAGGGCGATGCACGCGTGTCTACCGTCGAGCACGGACTCTCTGCCCTCTACGCTATGGGCATCGACAACTGTCTCATCCACGTCAACGGTCCCGAGTTCCCCATCCTCGATGGTTCAGCCATCCAGTATGTGGAGAAAATCAAGGAGATCGGTCTGGAAGAGCAGAACGCCCCGAAGGATTTTTATGTCATCCGTAAGAAGATTGAGGTGAAGGATGAGAACACCGGTTCGTGCATCACCATTCTGCCCGATGAGGACTTCTCGATTACAGCCATGTGCTCGTTCGAGTCGAAGTTCATCAGCTCGCAGTTTGCCACACTCGATAATCCTTATGCTTATGATACCGAGATTGCCAGTGCTCGCACCTTCGTGTTTGTTCGCGATATCGAGCCCCTGCTTCAGGCCAATCTCATCAAGGGTGGCGATCTGGATAACGCCATCGTGATCTACGAGCGCCAGACCACTCAGGAGCGCCTCGATATGCTGGCCGACATGCTCCACGTAGAGCATCGCGATGCTACCGATCTGGGTTACATCCAGCACAAGCCGCTACAGTGGGACAACGAGTGCACACGCCACAAGCTGCTCGACATCATCGGCGATATGGCCCTCATCGGCAAACCCATCAAGGGCCGCATCGTAGCCACTCGTCCTGGTCATACCATCAACAATAAGTTCGCCCGTCTGATGCGTAAGGAGATTCGTAAGCACGAGATCCAGGCACCCATCTACGATCCCAACGAGGAGCCGATAATGGATGTGAACAAGATTCGCGAACTCCTGCCCCACCGCTATCCCATGCAGCTCGTCGATAAGGTGATTTCGCTGGGCGCTAACACCATCGTGGGTGTGAAGAACGTTACAGCCAACGAGCCTTTCTTCCAGGGTCACTTCCCTCAGGAGCCCGTGATGCCTGGTGTGCTGCAGATTGAGGCTATGGCCCAGTGTGGTGGACTCCTGGTGCTCAACACCCTCGAGGAGCCTGAGCGCTGGAGCACCTACTTCATGAAGATCGATGATGTGAAGTTCCGCCGCAAGGTGGTTCCCGGCGATACGCTCATCTTCAAGGTTGAGTTGCTGGCTCCCGTTCGTCATGGTATCTCTTCCATGAAGGGTTACATCTTCGTAGGCGATCAGGTAGCTGGCGAAGCCACCTTCACCGCCCAGATTGTTAAGAACAAGTAACTCAACTTTCGCAAGCTCCGCCTTGCTCAGTCTCGTTAGGGGTTAGTAGTTAGAGGTTAGGGGTTCTTGGACAAGCCAAGCGGCAAAGCCGAGCGAGAGAATAGTTGGATAAACGCTGATTATAAACGTATAAAAATAAAGGAAATACGGGGCTAAAAGGGAGTGAAGAGAGTAATCTCTAACCACTAACCACTAACCCCTAACCACTAAAAATAAAGAAGCATGAATCAAATTCATCCTTTAGCTGTTGTGGACCCAGAGGCAAAGCTGGGCGATAACAATGTGATCGGCCCTTTCTGCGTCATCGATAAGAACGTAGAGCTGGGCGATAACAATAAACTGCTGAACAACGTAACGCTCCACTTCGGAGCCCGCATCGGCAATGGCAACGAGTTCTTCCCCGGTGCCTCCATCTCTACCAAACCCCAGGACCTGAAGTTCCAGGGCGAGGAGACCCTTTGCGTGATTGGCGACAATAACTCCATCCGTGAGAATGTTACCATCTCGCGCGGAACAGCCTCCCGTGGCAAGACCGTTGTGGGTAATAACAACCTGCTGATGGAGAACATGCACATCGCCCACGACTGTATCATCGGCAATGGCTGCATCATCGGCAACTCCACCAAGATTGCCGGCGAGGTAGAGGTCGATGACTTCGCCATCATCTCGGCATGCTGTCTGTTCCATCAGTTCATCCGCGTGGGCAGCTACATCATGTTCCAGGGCGGCTCTCGCACCTCTCAGGATATTCCTCCCTTCATCATTGCCGGTAAGGAACCCATCCGCTATGCTGGTGTCAACCTCGTAGGCTTGCGTCGTCGTGGTTTCTCTAACGAGACCATCGATGCCATCCACGATGCTTATCGCATCATCTACGCCCAGCCCATCATGAAGGATGGTGTGGCCGAGGCTCGCGCCAAGTATCCCGATGTGAAGGAGGTAGAGTATATCTGCTCGTTCATCGAAAGCTCCAAGCGAGGTGTCATCCGCTAAAACGCTCATCGTCATCACAGGGCCCACGGCCGTAGGCAAGACAGCCTTGTGTCTCGACATCGCCCAGCACTTTGGCATCCCCATTATCAATGCCGATTCCAGGCAGATATATAAGGAACTGAAGATTGGCACCGCCAGTCCCACCAGCGAGCAGCTACAATTGGTACCCCTTTACTTCGTGGGCTCGCTCTCGCTCACTGACTACTATAGCGCATCGCTCTTTGAACAGCAGGTATTGGAGATTCTCTCGCGCCAGTTCCGCTCTCACGATTTCGCCCTCATGGCCGGCGGCAGCATGATGTATATCGATGCTGTGTGCGATGGCATCGACGATATCCCTACGGTGGATGACGTTACGCGCGAAACGCTCAAACGCCGCCTCGCCCAAGAAGGCCTCGAGGCATTGGTGGAGCAACTGAAGGAGCTCGACCCCGAGTACTACGAGATTGTCGACCGCCAGAATCCGCGCCGCGTGGTGCATGGATTGGAAATCTGCCTCATGACTGGCAAGACTTACACCTCGTTCCGCAAGCGCGAGAAGAAAGAGCGCCCCTTCCGCATCGTGAAGATCGGACTCAATCGTCCGCGCGAGGAACTATATGATCGCATCAATCAGCGAGTCGATCAAATGATGCAGCAAGGACTCCTCGACGAGGCAAAAGCCCTCTACCCCATGCGCCAGATGAACGCGCTCAACACCGTGGGCTACAAGGAACTCTTCGATTACCTCGACGGACGCTGGCCTCTAGAGGAAGCCGTAGAGCGCATCAAGGGCAACACCCGCCGCTACGCCCGCAAACAACTCACGTGGTACAAGAAGGACCCGCAGATACGCTGGTTCCACCCCGATGATAAAGAACAAATAATCAGTTACATATCTCAAGACTATGAGCAACGAAACAACTAACAAATACATGGCTTGGTATCAGACGGCCCTGCAGAAAATCAAGGGCATCTGGCCTTGGTATAAAGGTCTTTACAAGGGACGTCCCTGGTACATCAAGACGCTTGTCACCATGGCCTCTCTCATCGTCGCCTTCTTCCTCTATCTGGGAGCCGTCGACATGAATTTCCTGTGGCTCTTCGGCAAGTCGCCATCCATGTCAACTATCAAGAACAAGCGCCCCGCCGAGGCTTCCATGATCTATAGCGCCGATGGCAAACTCATCGGCAAATTCTTCAGCGAGAACCGCACGCCCGTCACTTACGAAGAGGTGAACCCCGTATTCTGGAAAGCCCTCATCGATACCGAGGACGAGCGCTTCTATCGCCATCATGGCATCGACTATCAGGCCTTTGCCGCCGCCCTGAAGGATTACGCCCTTCATCACGATGCGCGTGGTGCATCCACCATCACCCAGCAGTTGGCCAAGAACCTGTTCCGCACACGTTCTGAATACTCTACCGGATTGCTGGGCTACATCCCCGGCATCAAGATGCTCATCCTCAAGAGCAAGGAGTGGATCACGGCCTATAAGCTCGAGTTCTTCTTCACCAAGAACGAAATCCTCACGCAGTATGCCAACACGGTCGATTTCGGCTCTAACGCCTTCGGCATCAAGACCGCTTGTAAGACCTACTTTAACTGCAAGCCTCAGGACCTCACGGCCGAGAATGCCGCCATCCTCGTAGGCATGCTCAAGGCCACCACCTATTATAATCCCCTTATCAATCCTGACAACTCGCTGAAGCGTCGTAACATCGTGCTCGACCTCATGCGCCAGCACAACGACCTCACCCAGGCCGAGTGCGACTCGCTCAAGCAGATCGACATCAAACTCGACTACAGCGTCGAATCCGCCTACGATGGCGATGCCAACTACTTCCGCGAGGCTGTGGCCGACTATCTGAAAGGCTGGTGCGAGGACTATTTCGACAATCGCAACGCCCTCTATACCGAAGGATTGAAGATTTACACCACCATCGATTCGCGCATGCAGAAATATGCCGAAGAGGCAGCCGTCAAGCAGATGAAACAGGTGCAGCAGACCTTCAATCAGCACTGGGGCAGCACCAATCCCTGGCAGGACGAGCACCACGTGGAGATCAAGAACTTCATCGAGGACATCGCCAAGCGACAGCCCGTTTACAAATACCTCACCAAGAAATTCGATGGCAACGAGGACTCCATCAACTACTACCTCAATCTGCCCCACCCCGTCAAGGTGTTCGACTATGAGCATGGTCAGGTGGAGAAGGAACTCTCCACGATGGACTCCATCCGCTACATGGTTCACTTCATGCATTGCGGCTTCGTGGCTATGGAGCCCCAGACCGGTCATGTCAAAGCCTGGGTGGGCGATATCGATTTCCGTTCGTGGAAGTATGATAAGGTAACCGCCATGCGCCAGCCCGGATCCACGTTTAAGCTCTTCGTTTACACCGAGGCCATGAATCAGGGCATCACCCCTTGCGACACGCGTAAGGACGAGTTCTTCTCCATGAAGGTGATGGATCACGGTCAGGAAGTAACCTGGGCGCCCACCAATGCCGACGGCCGCTTCTCGGGAGCCAACATCACGCTGAAACAGGCCTTCGCCATGAGTATCAACTCCGTAGCCGTTCGCCTGGGTCAGGAGTGCGGCATCGACAATATCGTGAACACCGCCCATGCCATGGGTATCAAGTCTAAACTCGACCCCACCCCGTCGCTCACGCTGGGCTCCAGCGATGTCAATCTGCTCGAGATGGTCAATGCCTATTGCACCCCCGTGAACGATGGTAAGCACCTCGATCCAGTGCTCGTGGCCCGTATTGAGGATCGCGATGGCAATGTCATCTACGAAGCCCCCACCGAGGGTCAGCAGGCCATTCCTTATCGCTCCGCCTTCCTCGTGCAGCAGTTGCTCAAGGGCGGCATGAGCGGCACCAGCTCGCGCCTCATGGGATTCGTGGGCTACGACAAGGCCGCCGATACCGACTTCGGTGGTAAGACTGGTACGTCGAATAATCACTCCGATGCCTGGTTCATCGGCACCACACCTAAGCTGGTTTGTGGCGCTTGGGTGGGCGGCGAGTATCGCTCCATCCACTTCCGCACTGGTATGCTGGGTCAGGGCAACCGCACGGCACTCCCCATCTGTGGTTACTTCCTCGGCTCCGTGCTCAATGATCCTGCCTTCAAGCAGTATCGTGCCAAGTTCCCCGCTCCTCACGATATCGACCTGCAGAGTCAGATGTACGATTGCGGTGGTTACTTCCAGGCGCCCGCCGATTCCGACTCGCTGAGTGTCGACTCTCTGGGTCTTGAGCTGGGCGAAGGCGAGGCCATCCTCTACGACGATCATGGCAATCCCCTCCAGCGCCCCCACAAGGATCCCGAGCCCGCCTCCGCCGACGAAACCCATCACCCCCAGCAAAATACCGAAGCCACCGAGAACAAAGAGGAGTAAGAGTAATCTCTCACCTCTAGCTTCTCACCTCTCACCTCTAAATGCAACAGCTCGATCTCGATAACAAGGAGTGGCAGGATGCGCTCCAGATTGTGAACTACACCCGTCGCTCACTTTTCCTCACCGGAAAGGCGGGCACGGGTAAGAGCACCTTACTGCGCTACGTATCCCAGCACACCAAGAAGAAGCACGTCATCCTCGCCCCTACGGGCATCGCAGCCATCAATGCCGGTGGCTCCACGCTCCACAGCTTCTTCAAGCTCCCCTTCCATCCGCTGCTGCCCAACGATTCGCGCTATAATCGTCGCAACATCAAGGAAACGCTCAAGTACACCGGTGCCCAGCGCAAACTGCTGCGCGAGGTAGAGCTTATCATCATCGACGAGATCTCGATGGTGCGTGCCGACATCATCGACTTTATTGATAAGGTATTACGCACGTACACGCGCAACCCCGAACCCTTCGGCGGCAAACAGCTGTTGCTCGTGGGCGACATCTATCAGTTGGAACCCGTGGTCAAGGATGAGGATCGCCAACTGCTCAATCCCTTCTACCCCTCGGCCTATTTCTTCAACGCCAAGGTGTGGCAATCGATGCCCATCGTCTCCATCGAGCTCCGCAAGGTATATCGCCAGCAGGATTCGCGCTTCATCTCCATCCTCGATCGCATCCGCAACAACACCGCCACCCCCGCCGATTTAGAATTACTTAATACGAGAGTGGAATCGCCTCAGAGTAATCTCTCACCTCTAGCTTCTCCCCTCTCCCCTCTGAGTGACCGTTCATCTCTAACGGTCACGTTGGCCGCTCGCCGCGACACCGTCGACTTCACCAACGAGCAACGCCTCGCCGAACTCGAAGGCGCTCCCACCATCTTCCACGGCTCTATCAAGGGCGACTTCCCCGAAACCTCGCTCCCCACGCCCATGGAACTCCAGCTGAAGCCTGGCGCACAGGTCATCTTCGTAAAGAACGATAAGGAGAAACGCTGGGTCAACGGCACGCTGGGCACCGTGGAATATATCGCCGAGGAAGAAGGTATCATCGGCATCATCACCGAACAAGGCATCGAACACGATGTAGAGCGCGAGGTGTGGGAGAACATGCGCTACACCTATAATGAAAAGGAGCAGAAAATCGAAGAAGAGCTGCTGGGCACCTATACCCAGTTCCCCGTTCGTCTGGCTTGGGCCATCACCGTCCACAAGAGTCAGGGCCTCACTTTCTCTCAGGTTTCCATCGACTTTGCCGGAGGCGGCGCCTTCGCTGGCGGCCAGACTTACGTAGCCCTTTCGCGATGCACTTCGCTCGAAGGACTCACCCTCAAAGCCCCACTCCGTCAGTCAGATATTTTCGTACGTGCTGAGGTCGTTCAGTTTGCCAATCGCTACAACGATCAGCACCTCATCGACCAAGCCATGCAGGAAGGCCGCGCCGATCGCGAATACCATGAAGCCGTGCGCGCTTTCGATGCCCTCGACTTCTCTGGCTTCCTCGATCATTTCTTCACCGCCATCCATTTGCGCTACGATATCGAGAAACCCCACATCCGTCGGTTCATCCGTTCCAAGCTCGAAATCATCCGCCGCCAGCGTTACGAAATCGAACGCCTCAAGGCCGAATACGCCACAAAGTTAGAGTCCATCCGAAATAAGTATGCCGCTGAAAACAAGCAACTTAAGGATGAACTCAAAACCAAGGACGATATGCTGAAGCGCCTCGCCGCCGAATACACTATCATGGGCCGTGAGTGCGAGCACGAGCACATGATCGATGCCGCCATCCGCAACTACGAGAAAGCCCTAGAGCTCTACCCCGACGCCGGCGACGCCCGCCGCCGCTTAAAGAAGTTGAAGTCCTAACTGGATCAGGGGACGGTTTTCCGATCCGCGACAGCTGGATCAGAGAATGAAGTGAACCCCAAAGTTTGGACAGATTAAACACTATTGCTCATTTGGAATTGAGTCCGGTATTGTACTGGGCTCATTCCTTTT
>CADBVZ010000004.1 GCA_902798285.1 uncultured Prevotella sp.
GGTCATCGAAACAGACATCTTGTTCAAGGGGATGCCTGAGAAGAGCACCTTCATGTTCTCCTCGTTACAGATGCTTACACCAGCCTTACCCACATCACCTACTACACGAGCATTATCTGGGTCGTAACCACGGTGTGTAGGCAGGTCGAAAGCTACAGAAAGACCCTTCTGGCCAGCAGCCAAGTTACGACGATAGAATGCATTCGACTCCTCTGCGGTAGAGAATCCAGCATACTGACGGATAGTCCACGGGCGGAACGGATACATCATTGAATACGGACCACGCAGATAAGGAGGAATACCAGCTGTGAAGTCGAGGTGTTCCATACCTTCGAGGTCTTCTTTCGTATACACCGGACGAACCTCTATATGCTCTGGGGTCTTCCAGTTTTCTACAATTCCATTATCTTTAATCCACTTGGCACCATCTTGAGCCTTGATGCCTGCATAGATATCAAAATCTTTAAACTGTTTACGCATAATTCAAGTCTCCTATTCTTTAAATACCAAGTTTCTGATTATATTCTTTCAATGTCTCGAGTACATTACACTTAACATGGATGTAGTTCTCGATACCAGCAGCCTTCAGGTCCTCCATACATGCTGGGGCACCAGCTACAACGAACATTGCACGTCCATTCAAATACTTGAAGGCGGGAATAGCGTACTCAGCATATTCATCATCCGAAGAGCAGATCACCACAATGTCGGCCTTAGCCTCCAAAGCAGCATCTACACCTTCCTCAACACTCTTGAAACCAAGATTATCGATTACTTTATAACCAGCACAAGCCAGGAAGTTGCAAGAGAACTGAGCACGAGCCTGACGCATAGCCAGATTACCAATGGTAAGCATAAAGGCTACAGGAACCTTGGTCTCTTCTGTGTGGATACGAAGATTTTCGAAATCAGCAGCAAGACGAGTGCTATTGATAGCCTTGAAAGCAGGCTCCTCACCTTCAGCATGACCACAGCCACAACCACAAGCCTGAGCCTTCTTGCCTTCACTCTTCTCAGTGAAGTTAGGGAACTGGTTAGTACCCAATAGGAACTCCTTACGCTTAGCTGCATCACCATGACGCTTAACGTTTGTGGCGTTGATATCATCCTGGATAGTGCCGGCCTTAACAGCAGCGAGGAAACCGCCCTCCTCTTCTACTTTCAGGAAGATCTTCCAAGCCTCGGTAGCCAAAGCATCAGTAAGGTGCTCGATATAGTAAGAACCAGCTGATGGATCTACAATACGGTCGAAGTGACTCTCCTCCTTAATCAGCAACTGCTGGTTACGGGCAATACGCTCAGAGAAATCAGTAGCATCCTCATAGGGAGCATCAAACGGTGTAACTACCATTGAGTGAACGCTACCCAAAGCAGCACTCATAGCCTCCGTCTGAGAACGGAGCAGATTCACATATGAATCGAAGAGTGTCTGATTATAAGTAGAGGTGGTAGCATTGACACACATCTGACAGCTGTTATCGTCTTTAGGCTCATACTGCTTTACAATCTGAGCCCAGAGCAAACGGGCAGCACGGAACTTAGCAATCTCCATGAAGTAGTTCTCACTTACACCCATATTGAACTTAATGCTCTTAGCTGCGAGGTCTACTGACACACCTGCATCCGTAAGCTGCTGAAGATACTCATTACCCCAAGCCAAAGCATAGCCCAACTCCTGAACGATATAAGCACCAGCATTGTTGAGGGCATCAGAACTAACAGCGATACAGCGGAAGTTAGGATACTCCTTGAGAGCCTCAACCAATTTAGGAGCTATCTCAAGAATATGCGTAACATCCTTGCCCTTCATCACCATCTTCTTCATGGGGTCCCACTCGATAGAGCCAACCACCTTCTCCTTGTCGTAACCCTTCTTGGCGAAGTACTCAACGAGGATTTCAGCGAGTTCAAAAGAATGACGCTGACAGGTAGAGAAGTTTACCTCTACGATATCGCAATAGATACCATCGAGCAACGTTTCTACAGTTTCCTTACTTACCAGCTTGCCGGGAACATGGAAGCCTAGTGAGTCGATACCCTTATTCAGGATGTCGAGCGCCTTGGCATTAGCTGCCTTGGGATCGTCTACCACAATATTTTGGCGGACATACCACTCATTTGAGTCCTTCTTGTTACCACGTACGAATGGGAACTCTCCAGGGAGAGCATCGGGTGTTTTCAGATTCGCCAGGTCTTCACGGCGATAGAAGGGCTGTACATTAAAACCTTCGTTTGTTCTCCATACCAGTCGCTTCTGGAAGTCGGCACCTTTCAGGTCGACTTCAATCTTGTCGAGCCATTCTTGGGTTGTCGGCGCAGTAAACTCGGTAAAGAGCTTCTCTTTGTTTGCCATAGATTTGAAACGTTTAATTATTATATAAGTTGTTTTAAGTTCACTTAACGGGCTACAAAGATACAAACTTTTTAGCCAAATATGCCAATTGAATTGTGAAAGAAATAAAAAATCGGTTTTTATACAAAATTAAATGCACAAAATTGCTTTAGATGAGCAATTTTTAGTACCTTTGCAGCGTGTTTTCAAGTTAGTTAGTATTTTATGGAATCTTTTCAATGGTTGAGAGACCTTTTCACAAGCACTGACTCCGTAGCACATATCACATTGCTATATGCTATTGTGATAGCTATTGGTGTCTATTTAGGTAAGATTAAGGTCTTTGGTATTTCACTCGGCGTTACATTTGTTCTCTTCGCCGGAATTTTGGCTGGCCACATCGGTTTCACAGCCCCAACATCCATCCTGACTTTCGTACAGGATTTCGGACTTATCCTTTTCGTATTCATGATTGGTATGCAAGTTGGACCAGGTTTCTTCGAAAGTTTTGGTTTACAGGGCATCAAACTCAACGGACTGGCTGCTTCAGCTATCCTACTAAACATTCTTGTGATGTTCGCATGCTACTATATCTTCTTTGATACTAGTAACGTAACGAACTTACCCATGATGGTAGGAACTCTCTATGGTGCCGTAACGAACACTCCAGGACTTGGTGCTGCAAACGAAGCGCTGAATACCGTATTCCCTAATGGTGCGCCCCAAATTGCCTCTGCTTATGCATGTGCCTACCCTCTCGGTGTACTGGGTATTATTGGTGCCACTATATTAATAAGGTATATATGCAAGGTTAAATTTGAGAAGGAGGAGAAGGAGCTTGAGGTGTTGGAAGAAACTAACACCAACAAGAAGCCTTACAAGATGCACCTGGAGGTAACCAACAAATATCTGGAAGGAAAGACCCTCCTTCAGGTACACGATTTCCTAAACCGTGACTTCGTTGTGTCACGCCTCGTTCACAATGGAGAGGTATGCATTCCCAATCGCGACACGATTTTCCATGAAGGTGATCAGATGTTAATTGTATGTGCAGAAGCTGACTATGAGGCTATCGTGGCATTTATTGGTCCTAAGATTGACGTTGACTTTGAACAGCAGGATCAGCCGATGGTCAGCAAACGTGTGCTCATCACAAACCCGAAGATCAATGGAAAGTCTTTGGCATCAATGCATTTCTCAAGTGTACACGGCGTCAATGTTACCCGTGTTACCCGTCATGGTATGGATATCTTTGCATCAGCCTCACTTCCACTACAGGTAGGTGATAAAATCATGGTGGTCGGCCCTGAAGATGCCGTTGACCGTGTAGCCAACAAGATGGGCAACAGTCTGCGTCGTCTGAACGCGCCCAATATAGCTACGATCTTTGTTGGTATCTTTATCGGTCTTATCTTCGGTTCATTCCCGCTTGCCATTCCAGGTATGCCTGTTCCTGTAAAGTTAGGTCTGGCTGGTGGACCGCTAATTATTGCCATCCTCATCGGACGTTATGGTTATAAGATACATCTTGTGACCTACACCACAACTTCGGCTAATATGATGCTTCGCGAGATAGGTTTGGTGTTGTTCCTGGCATCAGTAGGTATCAAAGCTGGTGCAGGGTTCTTCCATACGGTTGTAGAAGGCGATGGTCTGCTTTATGTGCTGACAGGTTTCCTGATTACGATCATCCCCATTCTGATTATCGGCCCTATCGCCCGCATGAAGTTCAAGTTCAATTATTTCCTCATCGCAGGTATGATAGCCGGTACTTACACCGATCCTCCTGCACTGGCGTATGCCAACAGTATCTGTTCTAAGGAGGCTCCTGCTTTGGGTTATTCAACGGTTTATCCGCTGTCTATGTTCCTTCGCATCTTCACGGCACAGATCGTTGTGCTCTTCTTTTGTGGTTAAACTATAAACAAATAATAATACACGCAACAACAAAATGAATAAGTTCAAACTTCTGATTTGTGGTATCATGCTGACAAGCACCTCAGCGGTCATGGCTCAAGGAGCCAAGAACATCCGTCTCAATGAGGTGCTCACCAACAATACTGCAAGTATCGTGGATGAGTTCGGACAGCGTGAGGCATGGATAGAGTTGGAGAACTCATCGTTCACCACTTACAACATCCGTGGTATGTACCTTACCACCGACCGCAGCGTTCTCGATCCAAAGATGAGCGTACCCGATCGTATTAAGCGTATGAGTGTCATTCCAAATGGTGACTCTCGTACTCAAATCGGCGGGCAACAGCACATTGTGTTCTTCTGCAACTCAAATCCTGCACAGGGAAAGTTGCATCTCTCTCTTTCCATTCCCATGTCAGAACCTGTCTGGATTGGATTCTACAATGGCAACGCCGTTGAACTTATCGACTCAGTAACTGTTCCTGCCCTTGCTGCTGATCAAAGCTATGCCCGTCATGGCAATACATGGAGCATCAAGAAAGCCGAAAATGTTACTCCTGGTATTGAGAATTTCATCAAGACCGACGAGACTAAGGATGCAAAGCTAAAGCGTGATGATCCACATGGATTCGGTATTACCTTGCTTGCCATGGGTATTGTATTCTTCTGTCTGGCAGTACTCTTCCTGTTCTTCTGGCTCTTCGGATTGATTATGCGCAACCTCGAAACAGCAAAGAAGGTTGTAAACGCCCAGCCTATCAAACCTATTACGAAGACGGTAGAGGTAACCCATGATATTGCTCATGCAACAGGCAACATCCTCCAGGATGGTTTGAAAACAAAGGGTATTGACAAGGAAGTATATATCGCCGTCATCTCCATGGCCTTGAAACAATATCAAGACGATGTGCATGATATTGAGAGTGGTATCATCACCATCAAGTCACGCCAGACTGGATGGACCGACGAAGGAAACCAGATGACGCATTTCTCAAAGCCCGTCATTCCCTCATCACATAATGCTCCGCAAATTCCAACAACCCCAGAAATACATTAAGACTTATGAACAAGTATCAATATAAAGTACAAGGCGTCGATTATGACGTAGAGATAGAAGAAGTAGAGGGCAATGTTGCCAAAGTCAATGTCAACGGCATTCGCTTCGACGTAGAACTGAAACAGCCCATCAATCCCGCCAGCACCTTGAAGAAAGTGCGTGTTGAGGCACCAAAGCCAGTGGCTCGCCCATCAGTAGCTCCTGCAGCTCCTGTGGCAGCTCCTACTGCATCTGCAGCCCCTGCTGGAGCTGGCTCTGCAATCAAGGCTCCATTACCTGGAACTATCACTGACATAAAGGTCAATGTGGGCGACACTGTGAAACAGGGTGATGTAGTCCTCATTCTTGAGGCCATGAAGATGCAGAATAATATCGAGTCTGAATTCTCCGGAACTGTTACTTCCATTAACGTTAAGCAGGGCGAGACTGTTATGGAAGGTGCTGTCCTTTTAACCATCGGATAAATTATGGATTTAGGACAGTTTATCATACAGAACTTTCATGAGTTCCTGACATACACAGCATTTGCCAATGCCACTGTTGGGAATCTGATCATGATTGCCGTGGGAGCCTTCTTCATCTGGCTCGCCATCAAGAAAGACTTTGAGCCGTTGCTGCTCGTTCCCATTGGATTGGGCATCATTCTCGGCAATATCCCCTTCCGTGCCGATGCAGGTCTGGAAATAGGACTATACGAGGACAACTCTGTACTGAACATATTCTATCAAGGTGTGCGACAAGGATGGTATCCGCCACTGATCTTCCTAGGAATTGGAGCCATGACCGATTTTACGGCATTGCTGGCTAACCCCAAATTGATGCTGATTGGAGCCTCGGCCCAGTTTGGTATATTTGGAGCCTATATGGTAGCTTTGGCTATGGGATTCGAGCCTTCACAAGCTGCAGGCATTGCCATCATCGGTGGTGCCGATGGTCCTACAGCCATATTCCTCAGTTCTAAGTTATCACCAAACTTGATGGGAGCTATCGCTGTATGTGCTTATTCATACATGGCCTTGGTACCAGTGATTCAGCCATTTATCATGCGCCTGCTTACCACCAAGAAAGAGCGTATCATCAAGATGAAGCCTGGTCGTGAAGTTTCTCAGACGGAACGTATTCTCTTCCCAATCATCGGATTGCTGCTCACCACATTCATTGTGCCTTCTGGTCTTCCCCTGCTGGGTATGCTATTCTTTGGAAATCTGCTGAAAGAGAGTGGCAAGACTACCCGACTGGCCAAGACTGCTGGTGCAGCACTTAACGATATCGTAGTGATGCTGCTGGGTCTGACTGTTGGATGTTCTACTCAGGCCAGTGAGTTCCTGACTCTTAACACCATCAAGATTTTCGCTCTTGGTGCTATGGCATTCATGATTGCAACAGCCTCTGGTGTTTGCTTCGTAAAGATCATGAATCTCTTCCTACCTGAAGGTAAGAAACTGAACCCGCTGATTGGTAATGCTGGCGTATCGGCTGTTCCTATGGCTGCTCGTATCAGTAATAACCTCGGACTGGAGTACGACCGTCACAACTTCCTCCTCATGCACGCCATGGGACCGAATGTGGCGGGTGTAATTGGATCAGCCGTCGCTGCTGGTGCACTACTCGGTTTCCTGTCATAACAAATAAATCCCCGCCGATTGGCGGGGATTTATGTTTCCAATTATTTGGATGGTTCTATATATCCCTCATAGGCAACCTCATCTCTCTTTTCTGGTCTGAGAATTACCTTTACCTGACCATCACTGTAAATACGGATATTGAAATTACAGTTTTCAGATCCATTCCTTGCCGAGAAGGTTATCAAGCCTGCTTTCTCTTTAGGAATCAGTGTCAGGTTATAACCTTCCATCTGAGTACGAATAAGAATCCTACTATCAAATTTGAGCTCACCACGTGTTTTAAAATGAGGCACATCATCACGTCCAAGATATGGCAGATCCGTGCTCACCTCATTACCGTTTACCTTCAAATAATTCATACCACTCAAGTGGATGGAGGAACTGCGTAAAGGTATCATCTCGCGCATATTGATTTTATACTGCTGTCCATCAACGGCAGCCTTCACCTTCTCCATGTGTTCAGCCTGACGGGCAGCTCTCTCCTCGGATGTGGCACAACCTACTATCGTCATAGCAGCCACCAGCAATAAAAATAGTTTCTTCATTAGTTTTGTTATTTAAAAGTCATTTTACTGACTGCAAAGGTACAACAAATTCCATAAAACAATCCGTTTTTACCATTTTTTTGTCCAAAGAACTATTCTTTTCATTTTTTTATCGTACCTTTGCAGTATGATTCATTCAGAAGGAAGGCCCAAAATTGCCATCATCGATAGTAACACTTTGGCAGCAATGGGATTAAAACACATTCTGCAGAATGTTATGCCCATCATGTCTGTTGATACCTATGGCTCATTTACAGAGTTGGAGGCTAACCATCCTGACCAATATTTCCATTACTTTGTTTCGATGGCTATTGTATTGGGAAACAAAAATTTCTTCTTAGAACACAAACGGAAGACCATTGTTCTGACGCTGAATCTCGACACGATGTCACAACTTTCCGATTTCAATTGTCTCTGTATCAATGTGCCAGAACAAGAGTTGGTGCGTTCATTGCTTGTGCTGGAACAGCATGCCCATAGCCATGGTAAGAATCTACCACCGATGCCAGCAGTTTTAAGTCAAAGGATTCTTTCCGACAGAGAAATTGAGGTAATGAGTCTTATCGTGCAGGGATATATTAATAAGGAAATAGCAGAGAAGCTCAACATTGGTTTGGCTACCGTTATCACCCACCGCAAGAATATTATGGAGAAACTGGGTATGAAGAGTGTCTCTGCTCTTACGATATATGCTGTCATGCACGGATATGTCGACATCAACAAAATATAAGAAATCCCGCCTTTAGAGCGGGATTCTTTATAACTTTACGCTTGAGATATCAACTAATCCATTCACGATTGCATAAATCGTCAAACCTGCTGGAGAATGTATTTGCAACTTCCTGGCAATATTTCGACGATGCGTAATCACCGTGTTAATTGATATACACAGATGTTCGGCAATTTCCTTGTTCGACATACCTTGAACCAGTGATATCATAACATCCCTCTCACGATCAGACAGGGCATCCGGATTCTGCACGCTCTGATACACCATACCATTAATATTCCGCGAAATATCCTGTTCTTTTGTCACCTGCTCCAGACGACGGATGGCAGGTACAAAGATGTGGTCTTCAACCAGAGCGTGTTGTCGCAACCATTCCTCATTATCATATATATCATGGAGAGTTGCTGTCAACTGATTATTATGTAATCCGTCTTGTGGCAAATATTTGATAATCAGAAGTTTCAACTCTCGAAGTTTTTTGTCAGCAGCACCATGATGTTTCGAGAATGTTTCCACATTATAGTCTTTGGCAGGTTCACCTTCCAATAAAGTATTTACATAAGGAAACAGCGTTTTCTGTTCATACTTCATATGCCGACGGATTTCGTAAGCATATTCGTCGTAGAATCGTAGTATCAACTTCGCCAAGGAGTCATTCTCATTAAGCGATTCCTGCAACTCCTTACGTATAAAGGGCAGCTGAAAATCGAGGAAATAAGCATGGCTGGCTTCCAAATAGTGCATCAAAGTCGGTACACTGATCTGTTCGTCAGACTCAAACTCTCCATAGCCGTTTATGGTATAGTTTACTACCGCTAAGAAAGTATAGGTGTCCACATTGTTATCCTCACATGTTTCCTGAACTGTTTTATCGCCAAAGCCAAGGCTGATACCGAAGCTTCCAAGCGACTGCAGTAGGTCATAATTGTCGCGGATCAGTGATATCATCTTATCATCCGCCTCATACATCTTCTGATTCTTCATCGTCGTATGCTACCTAATAATGATTACTGGGTGCAAAGGTAGGCATTATTTTCGACCTGTGCAATAATCATAAGTAGGTATTTTCTACAGCCAAATGTCCTCTTAATACCCATTTGGGAGCGATTTCATCATTTTTAGGTATTGTGGATATGTCCAAAACGCTATACCTTTGCACCCGGTTTCTAGGAATATTAAGTGTTTTTAAGATAATGAACAGTACTATAAGAAAAATGTTATTATGTGCCATGATTGGTATGACAGCCACAACCATACAGGCACAGGTAAACGCTGCCGACAGCGTCATGCAACATGTGAAAGGCAACAGACTCAGTGTTGGCGGATATGGTGAAGTCGGCTACACACGCGAATTCTTCAGTGACCATGTAAACCGATACGCTTCACCAGCTAATTATAAAGATGACCCAAGTCATGGCAAGTTCGACATTCCCCATGCTGTTATATATCTGAGTTATGATTTTGGCAAAGGATGGACCATGGGTACTGAGATAGAGTTTGAGCACACAGGTACAGGTTCTGCTATCGAGAACGAAGCCGATGAAGCTGCTGAATGGGAATACGAGCAGGAGAAAGGCGGCGAGGTGGAATTGGAGCAGTTCTGGATTAACAAAGAGTTCTCGAAAGCCGCTAACGTCAGGTTTGGACACATCATTGTCCCTGTTGGTCTGAACAATGCTCATCACGAACCTTTACATTATTTTACAGTCTATCGTCCAGAAGGTGAAAATACCATACTCCCCTCAACCTGGCACGACACTGGTCTCTCTTTCTGGGGACGTGCTGGTCAGTTCAAATATCAGGTCATGGTGGTAGCAGGACTCAATGCCATGCTCTTCAATCGCGACAAGTGGATACACCATGGTGCAGGTTCACCATTTGAGTTCAAGCCTGCTAATCAATATGGCTTTGCAGGACGTCTTGACTATTATGCCATGCCAGGACTCCGTTTCGGACTGAGTGGCTATTATGGAAACTCTGCCCACAACACCTACCCCAACGACTTGAAAGGCGATGGAAAACCCTACGATAAAGTGAAGGGTACAGTAGCAGTAGGTGCCATCGATATGACGCTGAATCGCTGGAACTGGATTGTTCGTGGACAGGCCGATTATGGCTACGTGGGCGATACTGACAAGTTAAATACCATCAAGGATGCCAAAGCTCATGCCTCCAACTCTCCCGTCAAGAGCGCAATGATAGGCAAGAATGCCGTTGCCATGGGTATTGAAGCAGGTTATGATGTATTCTCGCAGATTGAGAAGTTACGCCTCGATAAACAAAAACTGTATGTCTTCGGACGATATGAATACTATGACAGCTATATCCCTGCCAAGAATAAGGAGATGTTCGACTATACTAATGTACATCGCATCGCTGTAGGTCTGAACTATTACCCCATCCCCCAAATTGCTATCAAGGCCGATTATAGTCTGCGTAAACTAAAGACCCCCTATAATAATGAGCCCAGCCTTAACATCGGTGTGGCTTATGAGGGATTCTTCCTCTAATATATAGAATAAGGTATAAAAACAATAAACAATAAAACATTACAAGTAACAATGAAACAGCTTTTTATGTATGTTATGCTCTTTGCAGCATGCAGCATGGGATTCACCTCATGCTCGAGTGACGACGACAAGAATGACAGTGGAGATCTTACTGAGAAGGAGAAGGCTATGGAGGCTATTACCGATCAGTATGTTAACAACGTCATCTACCCCATCTACACATCACTGGCCTCACAGACCTCTACCCTCTTCGACCAGTTAGTTGATGCCAAGACTAAGTTCCGTGCTGGAACACTGACCCAGGGCGACATCGATAAGATCTGCACCACTTTCATCGCTGCCCGTTCTGCATGGGAGCAGAGTGAGTCTTTCCTCTACGGAGCAGCTACCGACTTTGGTATCGATCCCCATATCGACACATGGCCTCTCGATCGCACCGCTCTGGCTAAGGCTCTGAGCAGCAAGGAGATTATCGACGACCTCGACGATCTTGAGGATGGTGGTATCGACAATGCTCGTGCCCTCGTTGGTGAGCAGCAGTTGGGTTTCCATGGCATCGAGTTCATCATTTTCCGCGATGGTAAGAATCGCAGTCTCGCAGCCCTGAAGGGTGTTGAGGACGATGAAGCCTTTGCTGGTCGTAACATCACTGGCGAGCAAGAGTTGGTATTCGCTGCTGCTGTGGCTGGCGATCTTCGCGACAAGTGCTTCCAACTGGAGGTGAGCTGGTTGGGCGACAAGGCTCACAAGGCTCATGCTGATCGTGTTGAGGAGTGTGAGTTCCCCACAACTGTAGCTGGTGGCGATTCATCTTATGGTGAGAATCTGCTCAATGCCACCAAGGCCGGCAGCACCTATTCCACTTGGCGTGGCACGATGTCAACCATCCTCGTAGCAGGTTGCAGCAACATCTGTGCTGAGGTTGCTGGTCAGAAGATTGGCCAGGCTTATCTGGGTACCGATCCAGACTATATCGAGTCACCTTACAGCCAACGTTCTTACTTCGATTTCTTCGACAATATTTCCAGCATACAGTATAGCCTCTATGGTCAGCAAAATACCTCTGCCAATGCCAACAGCATCATGGCTTACCTCGAGAAATACAATGCCTCAATGGCTGCCGACCTGAAGTCGAAACTCGAGGCAGCTCTCTCTGCCCTGAGTACTGCCAAGGCAGGCACACCTTTCGTGGTCGACTCTCACAGCGCTAATGCCAAGGCTGCGATGGATGCTATCAATGAGCTCGATGATGCTTTAAACGAAGCCGCCTCATGGATTGCAGCAAACTAAATTGAACAAATATGATAATGAACAAGAAAAAGTACTTCTTCTTGGTCATGGCAGCCCTCTCTATGGGGTCTGCCATGACTTCGTGTACAGACGATGATGACAATGGCGGAAGTAACACACCTGTCATTGAAGCCGACTACATCGGTAAGGCTGTAGGCAACTTCACTGCTGAAGAATGGTATGCTGGTGGAGATAAAGGCACCACCATGAATGTTACACAAGGTTGTTATGAAGACGAGACACCCTCTGTGACTGAGATGGGACTCACTGAGGCTTTCAATCGAGGCGAACAGTTCTTCGAACGAAACGTCACAGAGTTCCAGGCTCCCTTCAACGGACTTGGCCCTGCTTATGTGCGTAAGTCTTGTCTCGACTGCCATCCTGGCTATGGTCATGGCAAACGCGTCACGCAGTATAATGCTGAGTGGGGTAATGGTTATCTGCTTGTCATCTATCACCCTGTTGATGGTGAGAACAGCGACGACGGCCCCTATGTCTCTGAGGTAACAGGTATGCCACAAACACGTGCTGTCAGCCCCTTCCTGCCTCCTATCGACGAAAGTGGTATCCATCTCAGCTGGCTTACACTCACCTCCATGGGCGAAGGTAGTGAGATTTCTGCCACACAGTTCCCTGATGGCGAGAAGTATCAACTCATCTATCCAGAACTGAGTATCGATCGCTCTGCTTTCAACACCAGTCCTACGCCTTGGGAAACAGGCAATGGTGCAGTAGCATTCCGTCTGGAGAGCACCATCGGCATTGGTGGTACTGGTCTGCTCGATGCCATTCCTGACGATAGTATCAAGGCCCAATATCAGCGTGAGGCTCGTTTCGTAGAACTAAATCCAGCCTTCTGGGATAAGGAAGCCAACGACTTTGCTGCTTCTGCCTGGTATGTCAATGCTTCAAGTGGTTTGGAACAGGTGAATCGTCTGAAGAAATTCACTTATGCCATGACTCGTGGTTCACTTCAGGATGGTGCTGGTGCCAATGCCATCTGGAACATTACCAACGTAAGCCGTTCTGATCGCACAAAGCTCTATACCACAGCTGCTTGGGCCAAGGCTATGTCAGAGAATGAGAAGGTGATTGCTGCCATCAAGGCCGATCCTACCTCTCCTTATTATGCTAATGGTACTGACGAAGGCATCAAGGATGCTGTGTACAATTTGTTGCTGCCCTCAACCAACCAATTCGACAATAAATGGCACAATTTCGAGCCAGAGATGAGCGACAATAACTTCTGGGCCTTCCAGGTATGGCATCGTGGACTAGCCATTCCTCGAGCTCGTAACCTTCAGGATCCTGAGGTGCAGCGTGGTAAGGAGGTGTTCATGGAGATTGGTTGCGCCAACTGCCATCGTCCTTCATGGAAGACCACCACAGACAATTACTGGAATCCACTGATTATCGCCTCGCAGAACCTTCAGCTGCCTCGCTATCAGAACCAGACCATCTGGCCTTATACAGATATGATTCAGCATCGTCTGTATATGAAGAATGGTATTCATGGTTCATGGTGTCGCACTACCCCACTCTGGGGACGTGGACTCTCACTCATCAACACTGGTGCTGAGGATCGTCTGCACGATTGCAGAGCACGCAATGAGATTGAGGCCATCCTCTGGCATGGTTATTCCAAGAACTCCGATGGCTATGCTGCCACACTCAAGTTCTATAAACTGCCTAAGGCCGATCGCGATGCTGTGGTAAAATTCCTGCGTGCCATCTGATATGAGAATGCTATCTTGTATATATCGACACACGCTTTTACTGGCCCTGCTTCTGGCAGGGCCGGTTTCTGCGATGTCCTCACCCAAGGCATTGCCTAAAGATGTAGCCAGTCACTTCTGCCAGTTGTTGGTCAACGATGGCAATGGGCGCATCTATCCGCTCAGCATGTATGCCCAGCATCTTACGACACTGCTCTACGAAGTACCTCATTATGAAGACTTTACAGCCGAGCAGGTACTCACAGGATTCATCTTCTATTACGATGACTGGGTACAGTTGCCAGCCTCCAGTCGCGAAGCACTCACACTCGTTCAGGAACTTCATACTGGTCAGACGCTGCGTCTCTTCCCCCATCTATCCGATGGTGAAATCATCTGGTATGCGCCCACTGATCCTATCCCAGAAAGCGTTGGTACAGAGCATCGCAAGTATATGCAAGAAGTGTTTTCTCGTCTCAATGGCGAGGTGCAAGCTGGCAATTGGCAGAACGTAGAAGAGTACATCGATAAAATGATCAAATATCAGTGTCAATATGGCAATAATGGCAAGTCCGAGGCCTCTACGCCCACGTACCTTATTTATATAGTTGCACTTTTCTTACTCGGTTTGGTGGTTATTTCAATTTTTATTCGTACCTTTGCGCCCAAATTAACAAAACAATGAACGAGAAGCTCTCACGAATAGACTTTGAGAATGCCCGTGCCGAGGTCCTTTGCTTTGACTGCGGCACTGAGGTTAAGGAGTATCACGCCATGATACACGTCAGCCAGAAGCAGCTGACGTATGCCCAGCAACTGGAGGCAGTGATGAATGCCTATAATGGTTTGCTCGATCGTCTGCCCGACACGCAGGCTGTCTTTAAGCGTTACTTTCTGAGCGATGCTGCCAACCAGGCTGATGATATCATCGTAGCTGATGTAACAGATTGTGCCAAGAGTATTATCCAGCAGGCTCCGCTTGATGGCACCAAGATTGCTCTCTGGGTATACCTCATGTCGAATGTACAGACAGGTCTGACTAAAAGCGGACTTTACGAGGTACGTCATGGTGATTTCCGCCACCTTTATAACGCCTCAGCCCATAACCTCGCAGCCAACTCTGAATATCAGATGCGACTGCTCTTCAATGAGTACATCATGCAACTCGCTGAGGAGGGTTGCACTCTCTCCGATAACTGCATCCGCACATGGCTCTTTGTCAACGATATCGATCTGAACTATGGTGGTGTGGTTCGTGCTCGCAATCAGGTGTTCTTCACTCAGGGTCTCACCCAGCACACCCACTTCATTGCCTCTACAGGCATCGGAGGTCGCCAGGCTGATCCTAACGTACTCTCGCAGATGGACAACTATGCCATCGCAGGTATCAAGGCTGAGCAGATTCACTATCTCTACGCCTCTACCCACCTGAATCGCACCAGCGACTATGGCGTAAGCTTTGAGCGAGGCACCTATGTCGACTATGCCGATCGTCGACATGTCTTCATCTCTGGTACTGCCAGCATCAACAATAAGGGTGAGATTATGTTCCCCAAGGATGTTGAGAAGCAGACTCGTCGCATGTGGGAGAATGTGGAAGCCCTGCTAAAGGAAGCCGATTGCTCCTACGACGATGTGATGGAAATGATTATCTATCTGCGCGATGTAGCAGACTATGACCTCGTGAAGAGCCTCTATGAGGAGCGCTTCCCTGATAAGCCTTATGTCATTGTTCATGCACCCGTTTGTCGTCCAGGCTGGCTCGTTGAGATGGAGTGCATGGCCATCAAGCAAATCAATAACCCTGAACTTCCCAACTTCTAAAATAAATAAGCATTATGAAGAAATACAATACAGTTTTCACGCTGCTCATCTCAGTTCTCTTCTTCTCGAGTTTCATGGCTGGCGATAGTACCATGACTAAGGAGAATGGTGTCTACATCATCAACACCACTGAACTGGGCAAGGATATCGAGGGCTACAATGGTCCAACCCCAATGAAGGTTTATATCAGTAAGAATAAGGTCGAGAAGATTGAGTTCCTGAAAAGTATGGAGTCGCCCAAGTATTATGCTAAGGTGAAGAAAACCCTGCAGGACAAGTGGAATGGTTTAAAGGTAAAGGACGCCAAGACGCAGAAAGTCGACATCGTTACTGGTGCCACCTTCAGCTCTGAGGCTGTCATCAAGAACGTCCAACTCGCCATCGATTATTACGATAGTCACAAATAAAGCAAATCCTCGCCAGTTGGCGAGGATTTATTCTTTTTCCTTGTAGGCCTTCATTACATTGAAACCATAGTCAAGCAGGATGGCCGATTCCTTGAAGCGCGACGACATGCTGCGACTATTCAGCAATACCAAGTAAAGCGTTACCCCATCGCGAGTGGCACTCGAGGCGAGACAGTTTCCTGCCTGACGTGTAAAACCTGTTTTTATACCGATACACCCTTCATAGGTTTTCAGCAATTGGTTGGTATTCACACAATCCATGTGTCGTCCATCAGCCAATGGTACACTCTGTTCTATAGTGCCCACAATCTGGGCAAACGTGCTGTCTCGCATGCAATACCTCGACAACCTTACAAGATCACTCGCAGTACTATAGTTATGAATGTTAGGCATACCATTAGGATTAGCGAAGTGTGTGCTATCCATCCCTAAATAAACAGCCTTCTGATTCATCATATCGTAGAATCTCAGCGTGTCGCCCTCGCCCAGATGCTTAGCAATAGCGTAGGCAGCATCATTATCGCTTGTCAGCATCATCTCATACATCAGGTGATCCAGGCGATAACCCTCGCCCAGCCTCACCCTCGAGTCTTTGGCTATAAATACATCTTCTGTAATATATAAGGTATCCATCGGATTGCCCCTTTCAATAGCCAGCAGACAAGTCATCATCTTCGTGATGGAAGCCATGCAGAGCTGCCTATTAGCATTCTTCTGGCTGATCACCATTCCCGTTGAGTCATCCACCAGCATCCAGGCCTCAGCCGAAAGATCCTCGAGGCGATCATAACCCTCGATGGAATCAAGCCTTACGAGCGTCTGAATGGTTGTACTATCTATCAAGGCTATCCTTTGCAACCTCAGTTCCTCTGGTGAAAGCGCCATAGCAACCTCTCCACCTTCGCATCCCTTACACGATGCCAACAGAACACCCACTAGGCACATCAAAAACACATTCACTCTTTTCATGCCACAAAATTACAAAAAAAGAATCGAATAATCCCCTTCTGCTATGCAAAATATCAAGTTTAATGTAATTATTTCGCAATATGATTGTCGTTCATACGTTATAAAATAAAAAAGCTATGAACACAGTAATCAGTTTATTTTCGTTTTTCGCAAGGAAAAAGTCAGAAACGATGTATCATCGATTTCTGCGTTTTATTGAAGAATCACATCGTGATGGAGTGATGGGTGACGGACGTTATGCTGTAGCACTCGGCAAAGCTAAGAAACTGCGAAGATTCCTCATCATTATTGGACAACCATCGATGGCTGTTCATAAGTTTACTAACGACGTGCTACTCGAGTTCCGACAATTCATCTACGACGAGTACAAGTATGTATCCCAATATCCAAACCTATACCCACGAGGTGTTGGCCAGCGTTTACCTCAAAAACGGCTCAATGACACAACTGTAGTACATGATCTGAAGCTCTTTCAGGCATTCTTCGCAGAGCTTGAGAACTCAAACGAGATACATTGCTCACCTTTTAGGAAATTATCAAGGGAGAAACGACGGAAAATCATGCATGTGATGTATGATGAACCTATCTTCCTAAGGGCAGAAGAAGTTAAGAAGGTTATGACTACAAAAGTACCTGATGTATTGCAGTGGGTGAAGGATATCTTTGTGCTAAACTGTACTATTGGTTGCAGAATAGGCGATTTACTACATCTTACATTAGACAAGATTGCCACATCAGAAGATGGAATTCCCTACATTCATTATATCCCATCGAAAACGACAAGACTCCAGAGCTCTAACCATGAAGTAATGACACCTCTCATAAACCCAGCCTTGGAGATCATCAACAGGACACAACTTAAACTAATGGGGCCTAATCTGAAATATGGTAAAGAGCGATACAACAAAAACCTTCGACGTTTGTTGGAGTACTGTGGTATTTCTCGACGAGTAAGTCTTTACTGTCAGGAGACGAAGGACAACATCTACAAACCGATATACGAAGTAGCCACCTCAAAGCTGGCTCGTAAGACTCATATTGATATGCTCAATAAAGTGCAGATCAATTACTATGCAGCAGGTCTGCATCATCCTGGTTCAGAAGCCGTATTCAGATATACAGGATTGGAGTTGAAGGACAAGTATGAGCTGATTAAGGCTGCTTTTAAATGAATGTTCAAAATAAATGACATATGACATAAAATATCATTATCCTATTGAATATTAGATATTTACGTTCAAATTAAATACATTATTAATGACATGAATATGACATAATATTGACATAGAAATGGCATAAATCTGTGATTTTGTGGCTAAGTGAAAGCATGATGGAGTGAAATGGAGGATGTAGTAAAGTCATTGAAGAGATTATGTAAAGCTCATCGATACTACTTATGGGCTTTTAAATTCTCTAGAGAATTCAGAGGTTTAGACGTAGCAAAGTCTGGGTTTAGACGTCATAAAGTCCCAAATTCTCTAGAGAATTTAGCAGAGAAGATAGTCTAAAGCCCAAGAAAGGGTTATTGGGAGGTGAGGTTTAGACTAATGTCATTAATATGTCGGATATATGTCGTTTCAATGTCATTATATTGAAATTCAATAATATAGTATTTACCTTATATTCAATAAGTTGGCTAGACGATTATGTCATATGTCATTAAGTTTTAAAAAAATTGGAAATGGTATCCAGCTCCAGACATCTTCCCCATCAAGGCGAAGTGCTTTTTTCGTGTTTTATTTGGCGGTTCGATTGGAAATTTGTACTTTTGCAGGCGGAAATGAGAAGACAAAGGTTTAGAAACATGGTGGCGTGGGCACTGTTGTCGGTATTTGTGCCGATGATGCTGCTGAGTGCTATGCACATACACCAGCCAGCAGTTGACGAGACAGCCAGCTGCGTGGAGTGTGCTCACCACGTGAACCACCCAGGCCATTTCACCTCAGCCGTTGAGCATCTCGACGATTGTGTATTGTGCCAGTTCTTGAGTCTGGTTTACACATCAGCGGCTGTGATTCAGGCAGTTACCTTTGTCGCCCTTACCACTATGGTCAGCCTCAGCAGCATATCAGCTGTATGCAGCAAAGTCTACCATAGCCAATCGCCACGCGCACCGCCTTTCATGCTGTAATTCAAAGAAAAGCGACTTACACATTATTTATTATTTTAGTAATTACAGAATGAAGACAAGATATATCATTCTGCCATTGTTGTGTATCAGCATGACTATGGCAGCTCAAGAAGGCCATCATCATCATGGCAACCACATGCATCCCAACGACTCAAGCGACGTGTTTTTCCGTCACCTGAAGCTGAACGAGTTGGTGGTGACGGGTGTAACTGGCGACACGAAACTGAAGAACTCTACAGCACCCATCTCGATTGTATCGAACAAGGACTTGCGACACACCACATCGACGAATATCATCGACGCCATAGCCCATCAGCCTGGAATGGCGCAGATCACAACGGGTAGTGGCATCTCAAAGCCAATTATTCGTGGACTAGGTTACAATCGCATCATCGTGATGAACGAAGGCGTTCGCCAGGAGGGACAGCAATGGGGCGACGAACATGGCATAGAGATCGATCCGCAGATTGTGAACTCCGTAGAGATTCTGAAGGGTCCTGCCAGCCTGATGTACGGAAGTGATGCAATGGCTGGTGTGCTGATTCTGCACGCTGCGCCCACCCTGCCCGAGGGCGAGATGAAGGCAAATGTAAGCTCTGAATATCAGACGAACAACGGCCTTTTCGACTATTCGCTGAACTTCGCCGGCAATCAGAAGGGCTTCGTATGGGATGCGCGCTTCAGCGACAAGATGGCGCACGCCTATAAGAATAAGGTGGATGGCTATGTGCCTGGCTCGCAGTTTAAGGAGCGTGCAGGACGACTGATGCTGGGACTTAACAAGCATTGGGGCCACTCGCACCTCATCTGGACCACAATCCACCTGACGCCCAGCATCGTAGAGGGAGAGCGCGACGAGGTGACAGGTGAGTTGATATGTAATTCCAGCAACATCAAGACTTACTCAAAAGCGCTGCCTTTCCAGGAGGTGAAACACTATAAGGCGGTACTCGACAACTCGTTCAATCTGCCCAAGGGTTGGCTGAAGGCCATTGTGGGTTATCAACAGAATCGTCGACAGGAATTCGAGGAGTCAGAAGATGAGTACGAGCTCTACTTCAAACTCCACACATTGACCTATGATGTGCGCTATCTCTCACAGGAGTTTAATGGTTGGAAGATGGCTGCAGGCGTAAACGGCATGTGGCAACACTCCCAGAACCTGGGCGAGGAATCGCTGATACCTGAGTATAAGCTGTTCGATATAGGCGGCTATGCCACTGTGAGCAAGTCGATCGACAAATGGACGCTGAATGGTGGCCTGCGATTCGATAACAGAACTCTGAACTTCCACTCCAGGAACTTCAGCGGCATCTCAGGCAGCATTGGAGCCGTTTGCAACATCAACGATCACTTCAATCTGCGACTGAATATGGCTCGTGGTTTCCGTGCGCCTAACATGAGTGAGTTGGGTGCTGATGGTGTGCATGAGGGAACCCTGCGCTACGAACTGGGTAACCCAGACCTTAAGCCTGAATACAGTTGGCAGGCAGACTTGGGACTCGATTTTACCTCGCAATACGTCTCTGCCCAGGTGGCTCTCTTCGCCAATCGCATTGAGAACTACATCTTCTCGAAGCGCATTGATGTAGTAATGGAGGAAGGGCTGCGCACCTATGAATATACGCAGGGCGATGCCAGATTGCTGGGTTTCGAGGCTGGAATCGACTTCCACCCCATTCACAGCATACACTTCGAGAACACTTTTTCGTATGTAGATGCCCAACAGCTGAATCAGACAGAGGAAACGAAGTATCTGCCTATGACACCAGCCCCTCGCTGGACATCGGAGTTGAAGTACGAATTGACGCATCATGGACACTTCGCGCTCAACAATGCCTACGCAGCCCTCAGCCTGGAGTGTAATCTGGCACAAAACCACTATTACAAGGCTGACGATACAGAGACTCGTACACCCAGCTATACGCTGCTAAGCTTCTCTGTAGGTTCTGATGTAAACATCCACAAGAAGAAGGTGGCAGAGATTAGCATTACAGCAGATAATCTGCTGAATCGCGCCTACCAGAACCACCTGAGCCGACTGAAGTATACGGATGTGAACAACGTAACAGGAGAACAGGGTGTTTTCAATATGGGACGAAACGTCGTGTTTAAGTTGCTAATACCTATTACCTTATAAACAAAAATGCCTCGCCAATCGGCGAGGCATTTTCATATAGCAAGCTAATGTTTACTTGGCGTACGCTACAGAACGAGTCTCACGGATCACAGTAATCTTCACCTGACCTGGATAGGTCATCTCGTTCTGAATCTTTGTTGCGATATCCGTGCTCAGAGCCTCGCTCTCAGCATCGTTCATCTTATCGGCACCAACGATTACTCGGAGCTCACGACCAGCCTGGATGGCGTAGGTCTTGGTAACACCAGGATAGCTCATGGCGATGGCCTCAAGATCGTTCAGACGCTTGATATAAGCCTCAACGATTTCACGACGGGCACCAGGACGGGCACCAGAGATGGCATCGCACACCTGAACAATAGGAGCCAGCAGTGTCTGCATCTCCATCTCATCGTGGTGAGCGCCAATGGCGTTGCAGATATCGGGCTTCTCCTTATACTGCTCTGCAATCTTGGCACCATAGAGTGCGTGTGGCATCTCGCTCTCCTCATCGGGCACCTTACCAATATCGTGCAAAAGTCCTGCACGCTTAGCCTTCTTGGGGTTCAGACCCAACTCAGCAGCCATCACAGCACAGAGATTAGCAGTCTCACGTGCATGCTGCAACAGGTTCTGACCATAAGAAGAACGATATTTCATCTTACCAATGATACGGATCAGCTCAGGATGCAGACCGTGGATACCCAGGTCGATAGCAGTACGCTTACCAGTCTCGATAATCTCGTTGTCGAGCTGCTTCTTCACCTTAGCAACCACCTCCTCGATACGAGCTGGGTGGATACGACCATCGCTTACCAGCTGATGGAGGGCCAAGCGACAAGTCTCACGACGAACAGGATCGAAACCACTGATAACAATAGCCTCTGGGGTATCGTCAACCACGATTTCAACACCACAAGCAGCCTCGAGAGCACGGATATTACGACCCTCACGACCAATCACACGACCCTTTACATCATCGTTATCAATATGGAATACGCTGACAGAATTCTCAACAGCCGTTTCTGTAGCCACACGCTGGATGGTCTGAATGACAATCTTCTTGGCCTGCTGGTTGGCATTGAGCTTTGCCTCGTCCATAATTTCATTGATATAGCTGGCAGCTGCAGTCTTGGCCTCATCCTTCATCGACTCCACCAAACGGTTCTTGGCTTCCTCAGCACTCAGACCAGATACTTCCTCGAGCAATTCGCGCTCTTTCAGCTGCATTTTCTCGAGTTCCTCAGCCTTTACGCTCAGCAACTTCTTCTCGTTCTCAAGACGATTCTGCTGATTGTCGAGTTCGTTCTTACGACGGCCCAGCTCATCCTGACGCTGGTTCAGCGAAATCTCACGCTGCTTGAGTTTGTTCTCACTCTGCTGGATGTGCTGATTACGCTGCTGCACTTCCTTCTCCAACTCGCTCTTCTTGTTAAGGAACTTCTCCTTCACTTCGAGCAGCTTCTTTTCCTTGATGACTTCAGCCTGCTTTTCGGCAGTATCGATCATCTCCTTGTATTTTCCTTTCAGAACATAACGGAAAACAAGATATCCGCAGACTCCTCCTAATGCAAGGGCGCCTGCAGCAATCAATAGTACAAAAATTAAATCCATAAAAAATCTATATTGTTAAAACATTCTCACTATTCAGGGCTTCCTCAATCTCAGAAGTCAGCTTAGCGAGAATATCCTGATAGGGAGCCGTATCGTTCTTGCCGTGCTCCCGCTCATACATAAGGGCAATATCAATCAACGTCATTAACGCGATTGTATGCTCGCCCTTCTTACCCTTATAAGCCTGCGCATAGGCATTATAACGGTCAGTGATGAGCTTGGCTGCCTTACGATAGTACTCCTCGTCGGAACGCTTGACCGTCACCTCGATTTCCTCGTCGTAGACGTGCAGCCTGATATGTAGTTTCTCGTTATTCACTTCTGCCATTGTGTAGCACCGTTTATTGTTCCTCATCACTTAGGATGGCTATGCATTTGTTCACATCGCGGATCATCTTGGCGAGACGCCCCTTGGCGTTCTCAAGATCACCATCAGTGATTTCCATCATCTTAGCCATTTTCAGTGATTGATAGTCGTTTTCCGCCTGAGTCAGCTTGGCCTGCAGTTGCTTCATGTCCTGCTCGTTCTTAGCGATAACTGCGCGCAACTCATCACCCTCCTTTTTCAGTTCCTGAAAGCGGAGAATCATCTGCCTTACACGCGTTTGGAAGTTCGCTAATGACTGCTCGTTTGGATTCATTACATAACTATTTGGAGTACAAAGATAAAGCAAAATTATTAAAATGTCAGCTTTAATACTGACATTTTAATATTTTTTAATCTTCCGCCTTCTTCGGTTCCTTCTTGGCAAGCATCACAACCTTGTAAACAAAGTCGGTTACCCATTTCTGAGAGAAGCCCAGACGCTGGTTGTACTGACGCACAGCCACTACCGTTTTCATGACAGAAGCATCGCTGAAGTCGTTCTTATTAAAGATGTCGCCAACGGTTTTCTCTGTCATGGTGTAGAGTGCCTTCTTCATGAAGCCAGGCAGACGAAGCTTGAATTTCATCAGATTGCCCGTCAGCATCATGATATCCTGCGTAAAGCCTTGGAACTGCAACAGATAGGTCTGTGCATCCTGAATCTTCTTACAACGCTTGCGCAGACTCTGGTCGATCTCCTTGAAGAAGTCGTCGTTCATTCCATACATCTCCTTGAGCATCTTCTTACAACGACTGCGCTCGCCCACACCTAATTTATTATTAACAGTAGGCACCTTCAGCGTAGCCTTGAAGACACGAAGGTCGGGCAGTGCAGCCAGATTGGTAATACCAAGGTCGGAAGCCATTGCTGCCTGGAAATAGACACGAATCAGAGTCATGAAATCCTCCATGCCACCGACTTTCTGCTCGTCGCCTTTTCCAAAAATCTTATTCCAAAATCCCATAAAAATCTACTTAAAATTTATAACCGAGTGCAAAGGTAATGAAATTTTGGCACGAATTATGCGAATTAACGCGAAAAAATGGTGTTAATGATGAAAAATTCGTGTAATTCATGCAATTCGTGCCTAAAAAAACGTATCTTTGCACCATAATTAATAATTTTAAGTATGAAAGGAATAGTTTTAGCAGGTGGTTCTGGCACACGCCTCTACCCCATTACCAAAGGCATCAGTAAGCAGCTGATTCCTATCTTCGACAAGCCGATGATCTATTATCCCATCTCGACCCTGATGCTGGCTGGCATCCGTGAGATTCTGATTATCTCCACGCCCTATGATCTGCCAGCCTTTAAGCGTCTGCTGGGCGACGGTTCTGAGTTGGGCGTAAGATTCGAATATGCCGAGCAGCCTTCACCCGATGGTCTGGCCCAGGCATTCATCATTGGTGAGAAGTTTATTGGCGATGACTGTGCATGCCTGGTACTTGGCGATAATATCTTCTATGGCGGAGGTTTTACAGGTATGTTGAAGCAGGCTGTAGCCAATGCTGAAGAGAACAACCGTGCTACCGTATTCGGTTACTATGTGAACGATCCTGAGCGCTATGGTGTGGCTGAATTTGATAAGGATGGGAACTGTCTGAGCATTGAGGAAAAGCCAGCTCATCCTAAATCTAACTATGCTGTAGTAGGTCTTTACTTCTACCCCAACAGCGTGGTGGAGATTGCCAAGAACATCAAACCCTCCGCTCGTGGTGAGCTGGAGATCACCACTGTGAACCAGGAGTATCTGGCCAAGAAGGAGTTGTTGGTGCAGACTCTGCAGCGTGGTTTTGCATGGCTCGACACTGGTACCCACGACTCCCTCTCTGAGGCCTCGACCTTCATTGAGGTGATTGAGAAGCGCCAGGGACTGAAGGTGGCCTGTATTGAGGAGATTGCCTATAAGCGTGGCTGGATAGACAAAGAACAGCTCCGCAAACTGGCAGAGCCTATGGCCAAGAACGACTACGGCAAATACCTACTTAGTATTTCAAAATAACAGTAAAGCCTCGCAAATCTGCGAGGCTTTATTTATTTAGAGTATTCTTGAACAGCAGTAACGAGAGCTGAAGGATTACCCATATCATACATACGTCCTTGCAAACGGATACCCATCATACCACTCCGCTTGCGTACATTCTCAAGAGCTGAGGTAAGTTCAATCTCCGTTACATGGTCGCCCTCAATCTCCTTCTGCATGATATCCTCATGTAATTGAGAGAATACTTCTGGTGTAAGGATATACTGGCCAAAAACACTATAATATTCCTTCTCGCCCTGTTTATTTCGTACACCAAGGAATTCCTCTGCGTAACTGGCCTTGGGTTTCTCCATCATCGTGTCAACACTCATCACATGGTTCATCTTATCCTCCCATACACCATGAAGAATACCATAACGGCTCACCTCAGCCAGAGGTATAGGATGAACACTGACCATCAGGGAGTTATAGCGTTCATACTCCTCAACCATCTGCAAGGCACAGGGTTTGTTGGAGTCGCTACGATAAAGGGTATCGCCCAAAAGCAGTAATACAGGTTCATTGCCTACAAACTGGGCTGCCTGATAAACAGCATGACCAAAGCCACGCTTTTCCTTCTGATACACATAATGCAAGCGCTTGCCAATATCAAGAATATGATTCTCATACTCCTGAGCCTCTGGATTGAGTTTGCGCAAGTGCTCTTCCACCAACGGACGCTCAAAATAGTCGGCATACTGCTGACGTTCCTCTTCAGAACCCAGCACCAAGCAGATCTCCTCAATTCCACTCTGGACCAACTCCTCGAGCAGGATAAGGATGACAGGGCGAACCATACCATCGGGACAAGGAATGGGGAAGAAATCTTTCTTCAAAGCACGAGTGGCTGGATAGAGACGAGTGCCAAAACCTGCCACAGGAATGATGGCCTTACGAACTGTATGAACTGGCTTAAGGGTCAGTTTATACGCCTTCATGCCATGATCATTGAGATAATTCATGAGCTGCGTCTGCGCCTCCTCACTCTTAGCCAAGAACTGTACGGAACCATCACCATGAGAACCAACACCCTTTCCACCCCACACAAGAGGCTGGATGTTAGGATCCTGCAAGACGCCATGAAGTATTGGCGACCAAAGGGCTGGCGACATGGGAGCCACCTTCTCATCAAACAGGGCTTCTGCCTCAGTCATCAGTTTTCCTAAGGATTCTGCATCGCCTTCAGCCATAAAGCGAATGGCACGATCGACAATCTCCAAGTTATCTTCTCCCAATGCCTCATGCTCACGCTGTTCTGCCTCATTGGAGGGGAAGGGGTAAGCCTTGTTCAAATCTGCCAGAATCTTGATGGTATCTTTCTCAGCACAGAGGTCAGCAAACACCCAGTAAAGGTGCTTCTTAACATTCAATGAACGCACCTCAATCTCATCACCATCAAAAGTCATCAGGTTTGGCTTCACACCAAAGGCACAAGCCTGATCCAGACGTCCACAACGGCTACTGGTACGAAGCTCACCCAGATAGGCGATGTTCATCTCGCCCAAAGTATTGAGATTGAGATTATATAATAAATTGAACGCGCGAGCTACAAGCACACAGATGGCAGCCGATGAGGATAGACCACTCTTCATGGGAAGTGTCATTGAGGTGATGCGGATACGTACACCACCCACCTTGTACCACTCTAACATATAAGAGGCCACACCTGCACAATAACAGAAGAAACTGCCCGACTTGGCCACGCGTTTCAACTCTGTCTCATCCATACGACAGGAGAAGTCCTTCCAAACACCACTTATTTCCTCTGCTTCACTATAGAGTTCGAAGATACTGGATTTCTCCACCTCTGCATAGATGCCCTGCTCGATACCCGTCACAATGGCAGCACCAGGACGAATATCAGCATTCATCGTACGATAGTGTCCTGCCCAGTCTGTATGTTCACCAAAAAGGCACAAGCGCCCAGGAACAAATAATTTCATCATTTCAGTTATTTTAGGTATTTTATGAGTGCAAAGATAATAAAAAATAGTGAATAGTGAATAGTGAATAGTGAAATTTTTTAAGATTTATGGCATTTTTCTTGGTTATTTCGATGAAAATGTCTACTTTTGTCCCGTATTAATAACCCTTTAAACTGATTATTGCCTATCGAAACAGACTTTACCCCGAACAATTTTTGAGGAGTATGAGTACATTTGAGAGTATGTCCGACGAACAGTTGGCATTAGCTTACATCGATGGCAATAATCGTGCATTCGACGAGTTACTTACAAGGAACCAAGACAAGATTTTCAGCTACATCATGTATGTAGTGAAGGACGAGGACTTGGCCAACGATTTGTTTCAGGAGACATTCCTGAAAGTCATCACAAAACTGCAGAACGGTCAGTATTCTGACACTGGCAAGTTCTCTTGGTGGTTAACGCGTATCGCACACAATGTTGTCATTGACCATTATCGTGCACAGAAGAACAATCGTATTGTTGAGGCACCAAAGGAAAACGACCTGAGCAACCTGCGCAGTGACTCTGTTTTCGACGTGAATCGTGAAAATGAGTTGACCAACGAGCAGATTCTGAAAGACGTGAAGCGATTGATGGAGAATTTGCCAGAACAGCAGCGCGACGTGGTTTACATGCGGTTCTATCAGGAACTGTCGTTCAAGGAGATTGCCAAACTGACGAATGTCAGCATAAACACCTCATTAGGACGTATGCGCTACGCCCTGATGAATCTGCGTAAGCTGACCCGTCAGCACAACATGAATCTCACGTTGGAATAAGGAAAAGATGAGAGGTTAAAGAGCCCTTAAACCTCGGATCACTTCCTCTGGATTAGGAGCTCCAAAGACATAACTGCCACTAACGAGAACATCGACACCAGCAGCTACCAATCGTGGGGCCGTCTCACCCTGTACACCACCATCGACTTCTATCAGCGTCTGGCATCCTTTCTCTGTGATCATCTGGCGTAAGCGCTTTACCTTGTCGATTGTGTTCTCGATGAACTTCTGTCCACCAAAGCCTGGGTTGACACTCATCAGCAATACCATTTCCACATCGCCGATGATATCCTCCAGCACAGAAACTGGTGTTGAAGGATTCAGTGTGACGCCAGCCTTCATACCAGCATCGTGAATCTCCTGCACAGTACGATGTAGATGAACACAGGCCTCCTGATGCACATTCATCATCATAGCGCCAAGTTTGGCCGTTTGCTTGATGTAGCGCTCAGGGTGCTCTATCATATAATGTACATCGAGTGGTTTCTTACAAGCCTTTGCCACAGCCTCCAGTACAGGAAAGCCAAAAGAAATATTAGGAACGAACGAGCCGTCCATCACGTCGAGATGAAGCCAATCGGCCTCACTACGGTTAATCATGTCGATGTCGCGGTCGAGATGCAGAAAGTCGGCAGCGAGTAATGAAGGTGATACTAATGCCATAATCCTTTTCTTAGTTCAGACTCTGAGCCTGATTAATGTTTTTACGATAGGTGTAGGCCACCTGACGAATGATGTCGAGCGTCTGCGTTCTCGGTTTGAACTTTTCTGGAGTAGAATACTTCATAGGCAATCACTTTTTGATGAGTTCTTTACCTAAGAAACGCAGTTACACCTTATTTTATTATATACTTCTCAATATTTTTATTTCCATTCAGGAAATCACGGGCCTTCATACGGGTTTTACCTGCCAACTGGAGTTCATCAATCTGCAGCAGGAAATCGCCAGTAGTGATGTAAAGCACGCCTTTATAGACGAAAATCATACCTGGTCGCATGCCAGGATTCTTCTCTGTCTTTGTGGTCTTGAAGATTTTAAGATCGACAGCCTTACCATCAGGCCCCATAAGCGTAGTCCATGCACCAGGATAAGGACTCAAGCCACGAATAAAGTCGTAGATACGCTTAGAAGGACGTTTCCAGTCAATCTCGCAGATATCCTTGAAGATTTTCGGAGCATCATAGAGACGTTTGAACTTTCCTTCCAATTCTTCCTGAGGAATGCTCTCTGGCTGACCATCAGAAGCAATGATCTTATCAATCGTCTCCAGACAAATCTCTGCACCAAGATGCATCAGACCGTCATAGACATATTCCACATCAGCTGTATCTGGAATATCGAAAGGTTTCTGAAGAATCACACGACCAGTATCGATATCCTTGTCGAGGAAGAAGGTGGTTACACCCGTCTGAGTCTCACCATTGATGACGGCCCAGTTGATGGGAGCAGCACCACGATACTGAGGAAGCAGAGCAGCATGCACATTGAAGGTGCCATACTGAGGCATATCCCATACCACCTCAGGCAGCATACGGAAAGCCACCACTACCTGAAGATTGGCCTTATAACTACGTAATTTCTCAACAAAGGCAGGATCCTTCATCTTCTCTGGCTGAAGTACAGGCAAGTTATGCTCCAAGGCAAATTTCTTCACTTCAGAGGGCTGTACCTCTGTCTGATGACGACCTACAGCCTTATCGGGCTGCGTAACAACAGCTACAACGTTGTAGTCATTCTCTACCAGAGCCTTCAGAGTCTCAACAGCAAACTCTGGTGTTCCCATAAACACGATACGTAAATCCTTCTTCTCCATAACTGTTCACTATTTCATTATTCACTATTCATTAGCGAAGCGCTAGTCTTCACTCATGTCATGCACCATCTTACGATAGAGCGTATAAAGACGCTGACGGGAGATATAGCCCTTCAGACGACTCTCAGCATCAAGCACAGGCAGCCAGTTAGCACCTGTGCGTTCAAAAACACGCATTACATCCGCCATGGGTGTAGCATCACTCAACAGAGCCTTCGGATCAGTCATCAACTGGGACGCCGTGAAATGATGGTACAGTTCGATGCGGAACACCACATTGCGGATCTTCATAATATCGATCTCACCCAACAGCATTCCTCCTGCATCCAATACAGGGATTACCGTAGAATGACTACGACTGATCTTCTGTACAATCTGTCCCAACTCCACATCAGGTGTTACACTCAAATAATCCTTCTCAATCACAGAATCCAGATTCATCAGCGTCAATGCGGCATGATCAATATGATGAGTCAGCAGGCGGCCCTGACGAGCCAGACGAGAGCCATAGATACTATGAGGCTCGAAGATAATGATGGTGAGATAGGCACAAACACTGACAATCATCAGCGGCATGAACATGCTATAGCCACCTGTCAGTTCTGCTATCAGGAAGATACCCGTCAACGGGGCATGCATCACACCCGACATAACACCAGCCATGCCCAGCAGGGCGAAGTTCTTCTCGGGCACATAGACACCAATCTGGTTGATGTTCCAAAGACGGGAGAAAAGGAATCCCGTGAAACAGCCTATGAACAATGAGGGGGCAAACGTACCACCACAACCACCTCCGCCGTTGGTAGCCGAGGTAGCCACCACCTTCGTAAACAACACCAAAGCGATATAGGGCAGCAGCATAGCACCCTGACCAGCAAACAAGGAGTTATTCAGGATCCTATCCCAGTCGGCTTCCGTCTGTCCGTTCAGCAACAAATTGATGCTGCTATAACCCTCACCATAGAGGGCTGGGAACAAGAAGATGAGCAGACTCAGCACCGTGCCGCCTATAGCCAGTTTGACGTATGGCTTATCCTTGAACTTAGCAAAGACATCCTCGCAGGCACCCATCATCCGGATGAAATAGAGCGACACCAAACCGCAGGATATACCCAACAGCACACAAGCAGGGATGCGCTCTACAGACCATACACTGTCGAGGTGGAAGGTAAAGAGGGCCGCATTACCACTGAAGATATAGGTGAAACAGGTAGCCGTAACGCATGATACCAGGATAGGCAGAAGGGCCGACATCGTCATATCGATCATCAGCACCTCAAGTGTAAACACCAGTCCTGCAATTGGCGCCTTGAAGATACCGGCGATAGCACCAGCAGCACCACAGCCCACCAGCGTCATCAGCATCTTACGATCCAGATGGAACAACTGTCCGAGATTGGAGCCAATGGCCGATCCCGTCAGTACAATAGGCGCCTCAGCTCCTACTGATCCACCAAAGCCGATGGTAATGGCAGAGGCTATGACACTCGACCAGCAGTTATGCGACTTCAGCCTCGACTTATTCGACGAGATGGCATAGAGGATGCGGGTGATACCATGCGAGATATTATCCTTGACGATATGACGCACGAAGAGCGAAGTGAGATAGATACCCACCACAGGATAGACCAGATAGAGCCAGTTGGCATGACTCTGTTCGAAAGAGCTCGTGAGCAATAACACGATCTGGTTGATGATCCAATGGAGGAAGAAGGCAGCCACAGCAGCAAAGAAACCCACGATCAGTGCGAGGATGATCATAAACGCCCTCTCACTGATATGCTCCACGCGCCACTCATGCAGCCGCTTCAGCCACTCCGGTCTCCTATCCGTTACTGTCGTCTCCATTTTTTTATTTTTGGCACGGATTACACGGCTCTCTTTTAGAGATACGCTGCTTTTATGCGCAGCCAACCGTGTCTTTTTATTAAAAAGCCGTGTTAATCCGTGCCTAATTCTTATTTTCTAATAATCGTTACTTCGCCGTTTTCTTTCAGTTTGATGATGCACGATGGCGTATGGGGCTTATGCTCCTGACGACGACTCCAGCATACATAGTCCACTGCCTCCAGAATACGAGGATCAATGTCGCAATAGTTCTGGGCAGCAGGTTCTCCACTGATATTCGCTGATGTTGATACAATGGCCTTCTGGAAACGATAGCAGAGTTCCTTCGAGAATGGCTCGTTGGTAATACGAATACCTATACTACCATCCTCAGCTATCAGATTGGGAGCCAAGTTGATGGCACCATCCAATATCAGAGTGGTAGGCTTCGCATCTCCCTCTTTCAAACTGTCGATGAGTTGCCAAGCCACATCGGGCACTTGTCTGAAATAGCGCTGCATACGGGCATCACTATCCACTAGACAGATCAATGCCTTCGAGTCGTCACGCTGTTTGATGTCGTAAACTCGCTTTACTGCCTCTGCATTCGTGGCGTCACAACCTATGCCCCAAACGGTATCTGTGGGATAGAGGATCACCCCACCCTTCCGCATCGTCTCAACGGCTTGTTTAATATCTTCTTCTCTCGTCATTAGAATTCGCTCGTAAAGTGGAACTTAATATGTTTGAAGTCCTCTTGGGCCATCGAGAGCACATAGCCTGAGTCGGCGAGGAACACATCACGTCCTTCCTTGTCCTTGGCCATATACTGATACTTGCGCTTCTTGAAGTTTTCAAGTTCTTGCGGATCGTCGCTCTCTATCCAACAAGCCTTGTAGAGATGTACAGGCTCCCAACGGCACTTGGCATTGTACTCGTTCTCCAGACGATACTGAATCACCTCAAACTGCAGCTGACCCACAGTTCCGATAATCTTACGATTATTAAACTGATTGACAAACAACTGGGCCACACCCTCGTCCATCAGCTGGTCGATACCCTTCTGAAGCTGTTTGGCCTTCATAGGATCGTCGTTTTCGATATACTTAAAGAGTTCTGGCGAGAATGAGGGCAGTCCTCGGAAATGCAACTGCTCACCCTCCGTCAGTGTATCGCCAATCTTAAAGATTCCATTATCTGGCAGACCTACGATATCTCCTGGCCAAGCCTCGTCGATGGTACTCTTGCGCTGAGCCATGAACTGCGTAGGACTACTGAAGCGCAGACTCTTCCCTTGTCGCACATGCAGATAGGGCTGGTTACGCTGGAACTTACCGCTGCACACCTTACAGAAGGCAATACAAGAACGGTGGTTGGGGTCGATATTGGCGGTAATCTTGAAGATAAAGCCCGTAAACTTTGGCTCCTCAGGATTCACATCACGCTCTTCAGCCTTCGTAGGACGAGGACTAGGTGCTATCTCCACGAAACAGTTCAACAGCTCCTGCACACCAAAGTTGTTCAAGGCTGAGCCAAAGAACACAGGAGCCACCTCAGCCTCTCGATAAGTCTCTACCTCGAACTCTGGATATACACCATCCACGAGCTCCAGATCCTCACGCAGTTTAGCTGCATTCTCCTCACCCACTCGCTTGTCGAGTTCCTCGCTATTGATGTCTACCTCCACCTTGTCCGTCACACGCTGTTTGTCTGGGGTGAAGAGGTCGAGTTTCTGTTCGTAGATATTATACACGCCCTTGAATTTGGCACCTTGGTTGATTGGCCATGACAGTGGGCGTACCTTGATTTCGAGTTCCTGCTCCAGTTCATCAAGCAGATCAAAGGGGTCACGACCCTCACGGTCCATCTTGTTGATAAAGATAATCACAGGGGTCTTGCGCATACGACAGACAGTCATCAGCTTTCGTGTCTGTGTCTCAACACCTTTTGCACCATCCACCACGATAATGGCAGAGTCTACAGCTGTCAGGGTGCGGAAGGTATCCTCAGCAAAGTCCTGATGACCTGGGGTATCCAGGATGTTCACCTTATATTCGATATCTGAACCCTCTGGGGTATAGTCGAACTCCATCACAGAGGTCGACACAGAGATACCACGCTGCTTCTCAATATCCATCCAGTCGGAAGTAGCGGTTTTCTTAATCTTATTGTTCTTAACGGCTCCTGCCACCTGTATCTGTCCACCAAACAGCAGGAACTTCTCCGTCAGTGTTGTCTTACCCGCATCCGGGTGCGAAATAATCGCAAATGTTCTTCTTCTTTCTATTTCTTGATTCATAATTTCTTTTTTTTAGGCACGGATTACACGGCTTTATTCTAAAGACACTGCTTTCTTTTCGTCCATTTCTCCGTCCTTTGTCAATATCTTACGTTTTATTTTAACTGAATGACCAAAGTTAATCAATAATCCTAAACTCATTTTTGAAGCAGCCAAATAATTAATCAACTGCCACTCATGTTCGGGTCGTAAATCAACAACAGCCTTTAACTCAACAACAATTTTGTCTTCTACCACCATATCTGCGATATAGTGCCCAACCTTTTCGCCTTTATAGAATACATCCATCGTTTTCTGGCACTCGCATTTCAACCCCATCCCACATAATTCCTTATATAATGCATTTCCATACACAGCTTCTAAGAAACCAAAGCCTAACCCATCATGTACAAGATGAGCTGCATGTACTATCTTCTTTGATAATTCTTCGTATAACATAGCAGTGTCTTTAATTCATTAAAGCCGTGTAATCCGTGCCTAAATCAACTTTTTTACACACTGGGCAAGACTTTCTTCCCAGTAGGGGATTTCAAGGTTGTAAGTCTGCTTGATCTTTGTTTTGTCGAGCACGGAGTAGTGCGGACGATTAGCTGGTGTGGGATACTCTGCTGTGTGGAGCGGACGTACATGACAAGTAGTGATACCAGCAATGCGATGAATGGCCTTGGTAAAGTCATACCACGAGATGACACCCTCGTTGGAGAAGTGGTAGATACCAGGCACTACACCCTGATTGATGGCAGCAAAGATAGCCACAGCCAGATCACGGGCATAAGTCGGAGTACCAATCTGATCAAAGATCACACCCAGTTCAGGTTTCTCCTTACCCAGACGAATCATCGTCTTCACGAAATTATTGCCAAAGGTAGAGTACAACCACGCTGTACGGATAATCATCGTCCGTTTGCAACCCTTCTGCGCAGCCTGCTCACCCTCAAGTTTTGTAGAGCCATAGACACTGTTCGGACATGTAGGCTCATCCTCAGTATAAGGGGTGTGGTTCGTGCCGTCAAACACATAGTCTGTCGAGATCTGAATCATCCAACCACCACGTTTCTCCACAGCAGCAGCCAGATAGCCAGGGGCTACCGTGTTCAGTTTCCTACAGAGTTCCTGATTATCTTCCGCCTTGTCAACTGCGGTATAGGCAGCACAATTCACGATACCATCTATCTCGTTATCCTCTACAAATTTCACGATGGCAGCCTCGTCGGTAATATCGAGCTCAGCCACATCTGTATTAAAATAGCTATGCTGGGGATTCTCCTTCTCCAGCAACTGCATCTCATTTCCCAATTGGCCGTTACAACCAGTTATCAGTATTCTCATACGCTTCTATTCTTAAGGCACGGATTACACGGCTCTCTTTGAGAAACGTTGCTTTATGATGCGCAGCCAGCCGTGTCTTTTTATAAAAAGCCGTGTCATCCGTGCCTAATATTATTATTCGAACTTTAATCCTTCTTCTTTATCCTTTTTATAATAATCGCTCAGCATGCCGATGAAGGTGGTTATTTCCTTGACGGCATGGGCTGTATCAGGCGAGATATCCTTCTTCTGAAGTCGCAACAGCATCACACCGTAGAGTGAGTTGAAACAAGTCTCAATCTCGTTCTCCTCCTTATTGGCCCCACGATTGCGGAGTTCCACGATAAAGGGCAGCACCTTATAGTACTCCGTATTATAAAACGGGAACTTCGGAGATTGCAACAATTGGTTATGTAACTCGACGAGCATCTGCATCGTCACCTGATTAATCTGTAGATGGCCTTTCTCACGACAACCCTCCTGGTTCATCATACGGATGAGGTTACCAAACCAGTCGATCTCCTCTTCCTTCTGTTCGTCGTTATAGTCGAAACGCTCTACATACTCTCTCTTAATACGGGTCAGTGAACAATCAAAGGCTCGTATTGTATCCTCAATCTGCCACATATACAGCAGATACTCGGCAATGTTTTTCTTTCTTAATTCCTGTGCTACAAACACTTTCTTATCCTTTCTTTTTTACCTTCTTACCTTTTTACTTTTCTACCTTTTTAGAAGAATCTTACCAGATTCGTCGTTGTACCCAACAACATAATGACACTGCCCAGAATCACAGCTACGCCTATCACCTGATTGATAATCCTGATACCATTGGTATCGAACTTGGTACGGATCTTATCCACCAGCCATGTCAGTCCCCACCACCAGAGCAGAGCACCACCCACGATACTGGCAAAGCCTACCATCATTTCAAACGGATGATTCGGCAGCACAAAGGCAAACTGGGCGTACATAGCCAGGAAGAGGAAGATGATCAGCGGATTGGAGAAGGTCACAATAAAGGCCGTCCAAGTGTTATACCAGAGGGTACCCTTCTGCTGACCAGACTGGTGCATATTCTTCGTTGGATCCGAGCGATAGGTGTAAAGGCCGAAGCAGAGCAGCATGATACTACCCACAATCTGAAGGTAGAAACGATTCTGGTCGTTGGTGATGAAGTCCATGACGAACGACATACCGAAACCAGCGATAGCTGCATAGATAATATCGCTTACTGCAGCACCGATACCTGTGGCCAGACCATACCAGCGGCCTTTATTCAGCGTACGTTGCACACAAAGTATACCAACGGGTCCCATAGGTGCACTGGCAATTACCCCGATCATCATCCCTTTGAAGATGAAATCTATTATGTTAATTGGTACAATAAACATCTTTTTCTTTTTTATCCTACTCTCAGACTCATAATCGTCAGATCATCATTAGGTTCTGCCCCGTTACGATGCTGCTGCACAGCCTTTCTCAGAGATTCTACCACCTCCTTGGCCTTTGCATGATTCATAGTCTTCAATATTTCCAATAATTTCTCTTCACCAAATTGATCCTGCATAGGATTCTCGGCCTCATTAAGTCCGTCGGTATAAACTACCAGCAGCCTACCTCTGATGTCATCCATCTGCTCGCCGCTAAATTCCAGATCGGGCCAGAGACCGATGGGGGCATTAGGCAGCATCTCGAGGAAAGATCCGCCTTGCTCATCACCAATGAATGGCGGATTATGACCTGCATTACAATAGTTCATTGAGCCATCCTTAAGATTGATGAGTCCTATGAACATGGTCACAAACATACCCTGATCGTTACCCTCCGAGAGTGCACTGTTCATTCTCGTGGCAATCTCTGCAGGCATCATGTGCTGGGTAGCCAGGGTACGGAACAGTCGCGTAGCCTGTGCCATAAACAGCGAGGCTGGTACACCCTTTCCACTCACATCGCCCAGACAGAAGTAGAGATCGTCGCCCAACAGCAGATAGCCATACAGGTCGCCACCCACCTCCTTGGCAGGCTCCATCAACGCATGAATATCCAGACCTTCACGAACGGGGAAGATATTGGGCACCATCGACATCTGAATGTCACGGGCAATTCTCAGTTCACTCTCTATACGCTCCCTATGGGCTGTAGCCTCCTCCAGCTGGTCGTAGGCCTGTTTCAACTGTTCGTGGGCAGCTGCCAGTCTATGGGTCGACTTGCGCTTAAAGAGGGTATAAACCACGAAGAATACAAAGACCACTACCAAGAGGATGGCCGTCCACCAGAATCTCAGTTTCGACATCTCGGCCTGCTGGCGGGCTATCTCAGTCTCCTTACCCTGCGTGTCATAGATGGTAGCCAACTCGGCAGTGGCACTGTTCTTCTGTCCCACAATCGCATCGTCGAGTACACCAAGAATCCGCTGGCCCGACACTCTGGCAGAATCGGCACGCCCCGATTTGGCATTAGAGTGATACTTTGGCAACAGATACAACTGTATATTGTCGAGTGTCGAAGCAGTCATGCCCATATTATGGAACACCTGATCCAGATACTTATAGTTATCCGCAGCCTCCTGATAACGCTGGGCAGCCATCAGGTAGTCGTTGGCATTCACATGTCCGTTAGGTGTCTTCGAGTAGTCAGTCTCCAGATATGCCTGATACGAGGTGGCTGCATCTTCTTCACGCTTCAATCCCTGCAGCGCCACAGCCCTCATAATCTCTATCTTTCCCTGATACTCGTCGAAATAAGCATAGAGGGCATCAGGATACTCACGATACTTGTCGAGCAGCATCTCCGTACGATCTATCCAGTAGATAGCCTCTCCGTATCTTCGGGTGTTGATATAGGCCATACTGGTGTTCACCGTTCCGATGATGGCTTCCTGCAGTCCACGACTCGTAGAGTCAGTATTCCATCTGTTGGCATAGTGCTCACGGGCTTCCACGAAACTCTCGTTTGCCTCGGCATCACGCCCCAGGTTCAACTGACAACAGCCTATATTGTTCAGCATGATGGCATAGTCGATGTCAGAACCTATGCCCGTCTCTCTCATCTTCTTCACTGCAGGAATGGTGATACGCAGAGCCCCCTCGAAGTCGCCCTTCACCAGCAATAGTTCCGAGAGTCTTCTCGCTACTTTATTATAGGTCATCTGGTCGGCTTCGCTCTTAACCGGGCACTCCAAAGCCTTTCTAAAATAAACCTCAGCCTGACTAGATTGTTCCTGATGATAATAGGCCACGCCACGCCAGCGGTTGGCATCCAGCGCTGAGAGATCGCCCTCAAACTCAAAACTGTCAGTCAGAGCCAGCATCTTTTCGTATTTCATGGCAACGCCAAGGTCAAAGAGAACGCTGTCAGCATGACCGGCTTTAAGGCTATGCCCTTTCCTGAGGCCACACGACACGATCATAAGGACGAGTACGAAACCCGTCAATGCCTTGTGTAACCACGATAATCCTTGCATAAACCTATTTTATTTTCCTTTTTATGCTGCAAAGTTACAAATAAAATCTGAAATACAAGGCAAATCATCAGATTTTACGAAAAGAAATGGTTAATTTCCGTAAAAATCCGACTTAGAAGCAAGTTTTTCATTACCTTTGTAGCTCGAAAGTTAATAGATCAATCAAATATTAATAAAACTATAATAACAATGAACGAGCAAAATGCAACAATGAAGCCATACGTAATTGGCTTGGACTTAGGAGGTACGAACTCAGTATTCGGAATCGTTGATGCCCGTGGCGACATCAAGGCCACAACCGCCATTAAGACGGGTGGTTATGATAAGGTTGAAGATTATGTAGACGCTTGTGTAGAAGCTCTGCAGGTCATCATCGAGCAGGTGGGTGGCATCGATACCATCAAGGCAATGGGTATCGGAGCCCCCAATGGCAACTATTATAGTGGCACCATCGAGTTTGCCCCCAATCTTCCTTGGGCCCACGATGGCATAGTTCCCCTGGCAAAACTATTCAGCGAGCGCCTGAACAATATCCCCGTAGCCCTCACTAACGATGCTAATGCAGCTGCTATCGGTGAGATGGTTTATGGCGTGGCTCGTGGCATGAAGAACTTCATCGTCATCACCCTTGGTACAGGCGTTGGTTCTGGTATCGTGGTAAATGGTCAGCTGCTCTACGGACACGACGGATTTGCAGGCGAGCTGGGTCACGTTACGATGGTTCGTGGCGAGGAAGGCCGTCTTTGCGGCTGTGGTCGTACAGGCTGTCTGGAGTGCTATTGCTCTGCCACAGGTGTAGCCCGCACGGCTCGCGAGCTGCTTGCCAAGACCGATCGTCCCTCTCTGCTTCGTGAGATGGATCCTGAGAAGATCACATCGCTCGACGTATCCATCGCAGCTGGCAAGGGCGATGAGCTCGCCAAGGAGATCTACGAGTTCACTGGCAAGATGCTGGGTGAGGCTTGTGCCGACTTCGCAGCCTTCTCTTCTCCTGAGGCATTCATCTTCTTCGGAGGTATGGTTAAGGCAGGCGAGTTGATCATGAAACCCATCCGTGAGGCTTACAACAATCATGTACTGAAGATTTTCAAGAACAAGGCCCAGTTCCTCGTGAGTGGTCTCGACGGAGCCAGCGCAGCTGTTCTCGGAGCTTCTGCCATCGGCTGGGAGATTCAGTAATCTCTGACCCCTAACCACTACCCCCTAACCACTAAACTCATGTCCGATATTCTAGAAACAATCGTAGCACATAAGAGGAAAGAGGTGGAGCTCTTCAAGCAGGAGCTCCCCCAATCCTCTCTTGAAAGCAGAGTTGAGATTATCCTGAGTGCCCGAGCCACATCCATGGCCGAGAGTCTTCGCAACTCTGATACTGGTATTATTGCCGAATTCAAGCGCAAGTCGCCCTCCAAGGGATGGTTTAACAAGGAAGCCGACGTGAGGACCATCACCTGGGCCTATCAGGAAAATGGTGCCACAGCCCTGAGCATCCTCACTGATGTCAACTTCTTCGGAGGCAACAATTATGACCTCCGCGATGCCAATCTGGCCAAGGTAAGGCTCCCCAAGCTTTACAAGAACTTCATCATCGACGAATACCAGCTCTATCAGGCCCGCCTCTACAAGGCCAATGCCGTATTGCTGATTGCCGCTTGTCTCTCCAAGGACGAGTGTCGCCAGCTGATGACCAAGGCCCACGATCTGGGCATGGAGGTACTGTTGGAGATGCACTCCGAGGCTGAGACAGAGTATGCTGAGTTGGAACCCGACATGTGTGGTATCAACAACCGCAATCTGGGCACTTTCGTAACCGATGTCAACAACTCCGTTAATCTGGCCGCCCGCCTGCCTGAGGACGCTGTCAAGGTGAGCGAGAGTGGCATTTCCGATCCTGAGACAGTTAAGATGCTGCGAGGCTTAGGCTACAAGGGATTCCTCATGGGCGAGCATTTCATGAGTACCCCCGATCCGGGTGCTGCTCTGGCGCAGTTCATTGCCCGACTCCAGTAGCATCTCCCCAAGATAACGTTTACGTTAGTTTTTTCTTGATTTAGTTCGTAGTTTCGCAAATATTACGTATCTTTGCACAGCAAACTACGAACTAAATATTTTATATCATATATGAAGAGATTTTTTCAACTACTGACGCTCTGTCTGCTTCTCCCCATGACTTCAGCTGCACAAGGCTGGAACGAGGCTGAGTACAAGCAGATTGAACAGAGCATCCGCGTACCAAAGTTCGCTGACAAGGATTACCTGATTACCAAGTACGGGGCTAAGCCTGCCAACACAGCTGCCCAGAACCAGAAAGCCATTCAGAAGGCCATCGACCTCTGCTCCAAGAAAGGTGGCGGACGTGTGGTGATCCCCGCTGGCGAGAAGTTCCTCACTGGCGCCATCACCCTGAAGGATGGTGTCTGCCTGCATGTGGAAGAGGGAGCCGTGCTCGAGTTTGCTTTCGAGCCTGAGCTCTACCCCATCGTCGAGACATCCTGGGAGGGTCTGGAGTGCTTCAACCTCTCACCCTGCGTCTATGCCTTCAAGGCCAAGGACATCGCCATCACTGGTAAGGGCACCATCGACGGCGGTGGTACCAAGGAAACCTGGTGGCCTTGGAACGGCAATCCCCGCTATGGCTGGAAACAGGGCATCATCAGCCAGCGTCTGGGCTCACGTGCCCGACTGCTGCAGAACGGTGAGGACGGCATACCCATGTATAATGAAAAAGGTGAGCGCTCGCCCGAGCGCGTATTTGGCCCCAAGGATGGTCTGCGCCCCCAGCTGGTCAGCTTCAACAAGTGCGAGGGCATCCTGCTCGAGGATATCACCCTGCTGCGTTCACCCTTCTGGGTTATCCATCCCCTCCACTCCACCGATATCACCGTTCGCCGTGTAAAAATGATCAACGACGGACCTAATGGCGACGGATGCGACCCCGAGTGCTGCGATCGCGTACTCATCGAGGACTGTTTCTTCAATACCGGCGACGACTGTATCGCCATCAAGAGCGGACGTAATCGCGACGGACGTGAGCGCAACATGCCTTCTAAGAACATCATCATCCGCAATTGCGAGATGAAGAACGGACATGGTGGCGTGGTGGTAGGCTCTGAGATCTCAGGCGGTTGTCAGAATGTGTATGCCCACGATTGCGTGATGGACTCTCCCGAGCTGGAGCGCGTACTGCGTATCAAGACCAACTCCTGTCGTGGTGGCATCATCGAGAATATCAACATGCGCAACATCAAGGTTGGCGTCTGCAAGGAGTCTGTCTTGAAAATCAATCTCGACTACGAGCACAATGAGATTTGCTGTCGTGGCAACTACCCCACCGTTCGCAACATCTATATGGAGAATGTCACCAGCGAGAAGTCGCAGTATGGTGTGCAGATCATCGGCCTCGAGGAGGACACCTACGTTTACGACGTGCTGGTACGCAACTGCCACTTCAATGGCGTGAAGGATGGCAACTTCTCCAGCGGTAAGACCCGCAACATCCAGTTCGACCGCCTCTTCATCAACGGCTCGCTCTCGCTCCAGAAGGCCCCTTACGAGCACTATTCCCAGTGGCTCACCTATTCCGAGATGAAGCGCACCCCCAAGTCTTACATGCTCGATTTCTCGAGAGCCCCCAAGTGGAGCTATGTCATGGGTATCGAACTCGAGTCCATGCTCGACACCTATTTAAAATATGGTGGCGAGGACATCCGCCAGTACTGTCAGGAGTATACCGATACGATGATCAACCAGAAGGGCGAGATCCGTACCTACGATATCAAGGACTACAACCTCGATCAGATCCGTACCGGTCATTTCGTGGCCCGCATGTATCAGCTCTATCCTGAGAAGAAGAACCTGCTGGCCATCCAGACGCTCATGAAGCAGCTGAAGGACCAGCCCCGCACCGATCAGGACCGTGTGTTCTGGCACAAGGCCATCTACAGCTATCAGGTATGGCTCGATGGCATCTTCATGGGCCTGCCCTTCTACACCATGACAGCGCGCGACCTGCTGAAGGCCAAGGACGCCAAGAAGATCTACGACGATGCCGTCGATCAGATCAGCGTCACTTATCAGCGCACCTTCGACCCCAAGACTGGCCTGAACCGCCATGCCTGGGACGAGACCAAGGAGATGTTCTGGGCCGATCAGGAGACTGGTCAGACACAGCATTGCTGGGGTCGCGCCCAGGGTTGGTACTCCATGGCGCTCATCGAGCTGCTCGATGCCCTGCCCCAGGACTATGCCCGTCGTCAGGAAGTCATCGACCTGCTGCAGAAGGATCTCGATGCCATCATCAAGTGGCAGGATAAGGAGAGCGGCGTGTGGTATCAGGTCATGGACGAGCCTGGTCGCGAGGGCAACTACCTCGAGTCCACCTGCTCCTCCATGTTTGCCTATGTGCTGCTCAAGGCCTATAACAAGGGCTACCTCGGCACTCAGTATCGCGATGCAGGCATCAAGGCCTATCAGGGCATCATCAAGAACTTCATCCGCGTGAATGAAGATGAGACCATCTCGCTCACCCGCTGTTGCGAGGTGGCAGGCTTAGGCCCGGGTGTCAGTGCCAAGGTGCTGAAGGCGGCGCCCAATGTCAAGGAGAACAAACGGCGCGACGGATCGTTCGAGTATTACATCTCCGAACCCATCCGCGACAACGACGCCAAGGGCGTAGGGCCGTTCATCTGGGCCTCGCTCGAAATGGAGAAACTTGGATATACAGTTAACAACGTGACGGCCTCTATCGACCGTCACGCTGTTGTTAAACGCAACCACCCCATCCTCGCTGCCCGTACGATGGCTGAGGTGGCCGATGCCTCGCTCACCTCGTTCTCCGTGGGCAATGGCCACTTTGCTGCCACTGTCGATGTAACGGGTCTGCAGAGCTACCCTTTTGAGTATGGGGCAGGTGTGCCCCTGAACGCCATGTCCGACTGGGGCTGGCACAAGTTCCAAAACACCAGCCGCCTCCAGCCCTCCGAGAGCGAGAAGTCATTCGATTTCGGCCATGGGCACCCTGAGGTTTATGCAGTAGAGTTTAAGAAACCCGAGGATGGTCGCCACAAGGAGGCTACAGAGTATTTCCGTGTCAATCCCCATCGTCTCAACCTCGGCACCATCGGCCTCGATCTCAAGGATGCCGCAGGCCGTCAGATTCCCCTCAGCGCCCTCACCGACATCCGTCAGGAACAGAAAATCTTCGATGGCGAGATAGAGTCCACCTTCAAGGCCGATGGCCAGCTGGTAGAAGTCACCACAGGCGTTCACCCCGCTAAGGATGCCCTCTACGCCCGCATCAAGTCCCCGTTGCTGAAGGACCAGCGCGCTACTATCTCCCTGCGCTTCTCCTACCCCACAGGCCGTCATGCCGACGATGCCAACGACTGGACCAAGCCCTCGCTCCACACCTCGAAGCTCGTCGCCTCTGACTCCCACTCCGCCCTCATCGAGCGCACCCTCGACTCCACCCGCTACTACGTCCTCCTCCAATGGGAAGGCCCCGCATCTTTTCAAGAGATCGCCCCCCATCACTTCGAGCTCAGTGCGAATAATGAGATTATTACTCTTGCAGTGGAATACTTCCCCACTCTGCCCTCAGAGTATTCTCTCACCTCTCCCCTCTCCCCTCTCACCTCTAAATATGAATACGACCAATACCATAAAACCACCCAGCGCCATTGGAACTACTGGTGGATCGACGGTCCCATCGTCGACTTCTCCCAGTGTACCGATCCTCGTGCCAAGGAGTTAGAGCGTCGCGTGGTACTCTCACAATACCTCACCCGTATCAACTGCGCCAACGCCATGCCCCCTCAGGAGTCGGGCCTTACCTATAACACCTGGTTCGGACGCCCCCATCTCGAGATGACGTGGTGGCATGCCGTCGACTTTGCCCTGTGGAATCAGCCCGAGGTAGTGGCTCAGATGCTCAAGTGGTATAACCAGGTGGCCTATCCCGTAGCCCGTCAGATAGCCCAGCGCCAAGGCTTCAAGGGCGTGCGCTGGATGAAGATGACCGATCCCTGGGCTGGTGAGGCACCCTCTAACACGGGTTCCTTCCTCATCTGGCAGCAGCCCCATTACATCTACCTCGCTGAGGAGATGTATCGTGCCCGTCCCTCTGCCGAAACCCTCAAGGAATATGGCGAGCAGGTGGAAGCCACAGCTGAGTTCATGGCCGATTTCGTCACCTTCGATCAAGCCACAGGCCGCTATCAACTGCGTGGCGCCACGGCCATGCAGGAGAGCATCACCAAGGATATAGCCTTCAACCAGCCCTTCGAACTCGCCTATTGGCAGTATGGTCTGTCTGTTGCCCAGAAGTGGCGCTTGCGTCAGGGCAAACCCCGCATCGCCCTTTGGGATGACATCATCCGTCGTCTCTCGCCCCTCCCCGAGTCTGCTGGTATCTACACCGCCGGCTCCCCCATCGGCAAAACCACAGGCCTAGAAACTTTCGATCCTTTTGATGCACAAGGTTCAAAAAATCTTCAATCTTCAATGTTCCGCTCGGCTTTGCCGCTTGGCTCGTCCAAGAATGTTCAATCATCCGAGACTTTCTCCGAAAAGGCTCGTAACGATCATCCAGCGGTATTAGGCGCTTGCGGACTCCTGCCCCTTCAAACCACCTTATTATATAATAAGTCTAAGATGCAGGCCACGCTCCAGTGGGTGATGCAGCATTGGAATTGGGCCACCACCTGGGGCTGGGACTATGGCATGATCGCCATGACAGCCGCCCGTCTCGGCGATCCTGAGACCGCCCTCAACGCCCTGCTCATCGATACGCAGAAGAATACCTATCTCATCAACGGCCATAACTTCCAGACCCCCGATCGTCTGCGCATCTATCTGCCAGGCAACGGCGCCCTGCTCACCGCCGTCGCCATGATGTGTGCTGGCTGGGATGGCTGTACCGAGCCCCTCAACCCCGGCTTCCCCCACGATGGCAGGTGGAATGTTCGCTGGGAAGGTCTCCAGCGTATGCAGTAACAACACTCTGTGATGCCCTCGTCCATACGGCGGGGGCATCATTTTTCTGTTTCTCAGTGTTTCATCACGGCCTATTTCAGGAGTAAAAACATTGTGATTCAGAAACCATATAACCTTCTGATTTACAACCATATAGCCCCCACTGAAACACACAACTAACATTTTCTATTCACCCTGAAACAAATTGAAACAACAAAAACTTGCTTTGAATGATTTTTCGATGTAATTTTGCACTCGGATAAACAAAATCACATTCATTATGCAAGGTATGATTAGAAAGTTTTTCTCTCCGCTTTTGGAGCCCATAGAGATCGATAACCTCCTGTTAGGTCTCAACATTCTTGCATCACTTGTGGCCGTTGCCTCAGCAGCACTTTACAAGGACATTGTGGTAAAAATTATAGTTGCTATAATACCATTTATAATTTCAGCCATAACATATTGCATCATCAAAATCTTCAGAAATGTATGATAGAAGAATCCCCGCCGTGAGGCGGGGTTCTTCACTTTTAAGCGGATCAGCTATTTACAACGTATCCCAGCATCACCCACGATGTCACTGCTTTCAGCAGCAAAATCTCTAAAGGGGATGATGACAGAGAGATTCAATAGTGGTTTATTTGGTTTAAAGGTACAAATTATTCTTAATTCTTAATTCATAATTCATATTTATTTTATAATTTTGCAGCATGAAATACTAATTTAAAGAAAAAGAAGAATAACTAAAAAACTTACTTAATATGAAAAGAATCGTCTATTTAATTTGTCTCGTGATTACTTCTTTGGTCTATCCAACGATTAGTGCCACAGCACAGGATCGCACATACACGTTCGAGTTTGACATGGAAGAAATAAAAGAACCACAGCATTCAATAAGCAAGACGCTTGCTCCGATAAAGGTGACTTTAATCGACGATAAAGACAAATACAAATTTAACTCAGCATATTCTCCTTGCAGTCATACTAATATTGAGATTAAAACAGAAGACCCCACTTATAACGTTCTTCTTTCGGCAACATTTATGACAAGAGGTCTTGGTGAAGTTTGTTATTATTATCCCAAACAAAAATGCATTGTTTTTCCTGATTGCAATGATAGTTCTAGCTATCTGTTTGCTATAAACAACGGTGTTGTTATTTTTACTAAGATGGAAAAGGACGGAAAAAGTAGGCAAGCCTTCTTTTCGAGTTCCAAAAATGATAAGAACTTAAAAGTGATCACAAAGTTGATGGATACGGCAGAGGCAAGTGACTTTTATGGTTTCATATCTTTAATCCCCGATGATTAAAGAAGGCCATCGTAAGGATTAGTATTTGTGGTGCAAAGATACAATAAAAATATGAATGCACAAAAGGATTTACCTAGAAGTTTCCAACTTTCCAACTTTCCAATTGGGACATTTAGATTTTGAGATTTTGAGAAATCTAAGTATTAGAATTATATATTATATATATTATATTATAATATAATATATATAATATATAATTTATAGGTAAGTAATGATGTAAACTTTGAAAACACAGATGTCCCAATTGGAAAGTTGGAAAGTTGGAAAGTAATAAATATATTATACAAAATTAGTTACGTTCTAACCTGCCTAAAAGAGGACACGGAGTAATGTAAAATTTTACTCCGAGTAAAGTGGGAGTTTACTCGGAGTAAAGTCAGACTTTAGTCCGTCTAAAGTCCGAAGGCTTAAAAAGCCTTAAAACGTAGCGTACCCAGAAAGCTCAGGATAATCCTGCATCAGTGCCCGGAATTTGTGCCAGGCTGATCGGGGTTGAAGGCATGGGAAATAGGCTTGTGCCAGCTCCATCCTGCCGAAAGTTGTTTGTTTCTGTACCATAGTTGTGATTTGATTTTAGATTTATCTTTGCAAGTACAAAGGTACTAAAAATCGGGGAGATTACCAAAGAAAATAGCAATTATTTTGGCTATAAGTCATTATAAGTCATCATAAGTGTTTATAAGTGCTATTGGCTTGTTGAAACGCTTGCATAATTCAGATAATTTCACTATCTTTGTATCGTCAATGAATGAGACGCAGGGCCCAAGCCTCGGAAGTTGACAGAGAGAGTAATAAACATTAAGTTAAACATTTAAAAACAAAAACTAAACTAGATTATGGCAAGTGAAGTAATTGCATTTCCTGTGAATCTCAGGAAGAACCAGAACAAGTACAACGCCGCTTACGGCAAGTACTATGCAGAGGCTGACTCAAAAGAGCCTCTGAACCTGAAGGGTTTCGCCAAGCACATTTCGGAGCATGGCAAGTTGGTGGACTACTCGATGGCAGTCTTGGTGCTGCAGAACATCGTGAGCTGCTTGAAAGAGATGGTGACCCAGGGTCAGCCTGTGAAGTTGGACGGCTTCGGTACATTCTCCCCCTCCATCGAGAGTGACGGTCAGAAGGCAGCCACCACAGTTGAAGAGGCCCTGAACGTGGGTATCGACAACCTGATTGCTGGTGTACACCTTCGATTCACCCCCGAGAACTCCAAGGGTGAGGAGCTGACCAGCCGAGCGTACGTACCAGGAGAAAATTCCTATTAGCTCATTCGCTGTAGCGACACACGTGGAAGGAGGTGAGTAATGACGAAGAAAGAAACGGCTAAGTTTATCGTGCAGTTGATTGCATCTATAGCAACCGCTATTCTGACTGCACTGGGCGCCACATCATGTGTGGGAGCGTAGCGGCCTGAAGGGCCGCAAATGACAGGGGACAGGGCCCAGTCAGAGTTATCGAAAACGATAACCATGACATAGGGACCTGTCCCCGATGTCATTTAATAAGAATCGCCAGCTGGGGGGCTGGCGATTTATTTATTGGATATCATCGGGGGTGAGGACCCAATCGTATTTCTTCACCCAGCGCCAGATGGTGGCGCGAGAGAGGTCGGTCATGTTCTGGATCTGGGGCTTGGAAAGTCCGATACGCATGAGATAACATACTTGCATCTGCTGCTCAGTGAATGAGCCGAGCTCCTTCAACAGGCGATCCTTGAAAGCGGGGTAGAGATCGTCGACGGCCTGATAGAGCTGTTTCCAATCAGCGGGCTCCATGACGCGACGGCCTGTGGCTGACTGACGGATGGCATGAATCACATCCTCGGCCTTCTCCTCGAACTCGGACTGGTGGAGGAGCTTGATGAAGGTCTTGTTCTGGTTCATCTTCTCATTCAGCTCGCGCTCCTTGGCTTTCAGCTCTTCCTCGTACTCGGACAACTCGGAATTGACACGCAGCAACTCCTTGAGGTGCTTATTGCGACGACGGGCATAGAGGGCGTAGAAGACAAAGGCGAGCAACAGGGCCACGAGCGACACGATAACCAGCGTGTGCTTATAACGCTCCTTCTCATCCCTGAGCTGCTGCTCCTTGCGCTGATCGAGGTGGTACTGATACTCATTATTAACGGTGGCTGCCATCTCCTGACGCTTACCAAAATCAAGCGAATCGCTCAATTCCATGAAAACTGTGGCATACTGACTGGCATTACGAGTATCACCCACACGAGTATACATACGATAAAGCAACTTGGCTGCATCATACATATTAATAAGGTCTGTGCCATCATCGAGAATGCGTTTGCAATAAACGGCGGCGGAATCGGTCTTTCCTGTGGAAATGTAATACTGAGCAAAAGCCATACATGGGAAAGCTGAGAATTCCTTTAGCGGATCGGTGGTGATGTGCTCAAGACAGGCCTTAGCCTTGGACATCTTTTTCAGTTCTGAATAGTCATTGAGCAGATAAATCAGACTGGTTTGCTCTGAAGCAGCAACATCATCACGAATGATGTGTGCATAAGCTGAATCAAAGTTAACTTCAGCCAGGCGAGCACTATCCATGGCCAAATAAGTGGAACCCAAATGCATATATGGCACAACAAGATCGCTCTTCGTTTTACGAGCCATATCGAGTTCCTTGGCGGCCATTTCAGCTGCATCACTATAATTCTGCACACCATAATATAAATAATTAAGATTAGAATAGGTGTTACGCAGCATGATGGAATCGCACGATTCAAACTCAAGGGCGTAATCGAGCGACTTGAAGAAATGCTCCAGGGCACGAGGGGTGTCATGAAGATCACGATAGGTGCTACCAGCATAAAAATACACTTCCTGTTTCTCGGCTGTGGAGCCTTCTTTCTCAAAATACTCCATCAACTGCTTGATCATAATGTCGGAAGTGGGCGTTTTGTATGCCTTATCATTCAGACGGATTCGAAGCAAATCGTACTTGTGTTTCACATACTCACTCTCGTCACGAATACCAATTTCGAGCGAGTCGAGCATCACGATGGCCTTGTCAGGATTACGGTCGCCAATGGTCTTGATTTGGTCCAATTTTCCTAAGGAATGGTTGTTGGAACAGGCGACTAATTCAAAAATAACTAAAACAAAAACTAACCTAAGAATAAATCTCATCATAAACAAAAATCGAAAAAAACGGCTGCAAAGGTACTATTTTTCTTTGAAATACAGCCATTTTTGGCCAAAAAATGTTTCTAAATGTTTCAGTGAAACAAAATGAAACAAGAAAAAACGCACAATTTCACTGAAAGTGTGTAATTTTGCAACCGGTAAACAAAATCAACCAAACAATTATCGAATTATGACAAAGAACTTAAAATTAATGTTGATTGCATTTATGCTGATGCTTCCATGCACCATGGCATTTGCACAAGATGACCCAGATGAGGGTGAGGAAATCGAACTCAGAACAAGCCCGAAGTTAGGTAATAACCCAGGTCCTACTAGAGCACCCGCAAGGAGGTTCTCGATGACCCTGAGCGCCTTTCTTCAACAAGCCAACTTTCAACTGCTCGTTAACGATACAGCGGGAAAAACATACTCCTACTGTATTTATGATGAAGACGAAGCGGTCGTATCGCAGGGGACGCTTGACTTCAGTGACTGTGAAAGTCTTTATATCAACCTGATCGGTCTGGAGGAAGGTGAGTATACCCTGGTGTTCTACGACGGTAGTAGATCGTACATAGGTACATTCTACCTGTGATAAAGAGATAAAGAAAGCTCCATATCTTTTCAAGGAACTAACTCTAGTTACTACCATAAACCATAACTAGGAGAGCGAGGCCTCGGGCTTTGCTTGTGGCCTCGCACTCTCCATTAAACCAATAACGCTTATGTATATTAATAATGATTTGGAAAGAATAGGGATTAGAAGCGAGGAAGTTCACAGAATCTTTGACGAAGAGACGCCATGGTTTATCCATTACGGCTCGATGATCATTGCTCTGGCTTTCGCAATGGCTTTGATTGCTATCGTATGTTTTTCACTTTACAGTGAATAAAAAAGAGGCCCCGCTCGGAATGAGCGGGGCTTTTCACTAAATAAACAAACCTATAACTTATGCGATATCAATCTGGCGGGAGAGCTTTACCTTCTCCTCGACGAGTTTGGGGAGCTCAATGGTGAGCACGCCATGCTCAACCTTGGCCTTGATATCTTCCTTCTTTACATCGTCCGGCAGAATCAGCGTCTGCTCGAACTTTGAGTAAGAGAACTCACGACGCAGATAGCGGGTGTTCTTATCTTCCTCCTTCTTTTCGTTCTTGCTCTCCATCTTGATGATGAGGTTGCCCTCGTCGTTGATGTGAACATTAAAATCCTCCTTTTTCATGCCCGGGGCTGCAAGTTCTACGGTGTAGGCCTTGTCGCTTTCTTTCACGTTGATTGCGGGAGCCGTGGCATTGCACTTCGGCATAAAGTCCGTATCAAACAAGTCATTGAATACACTGGGAATCCAACTGTTACTTCTCATTACTGGCATCATAATTTTTACCTCCTAATTCTATTGTTATAAAATTAAACATGTTAACTATTTTAGTGAGGGCCTTTTGGCCTTCACCATATGTAAGGCAAAAGGCATGCCAGAACGTTTTTCATACCACCCCCTACCCCCTCCTACTTAGGAGGGGACCGAAATGGGGTAATGTTTTTCCCCGCGCTACCACGCGGGGAAAAACATTCGCTATAATGGGTTATAGCGCAACCAAAGCGCAGAAAAGCAGCTATAATGGGGTATAGCGCAATTAATAAGGTGGAAATCTATATTTATGTCAATCTGTCGCGATGGCGCGACAGATTGTCAGAGCAGAGGCGACGGAGGGGACGTTTGTGATGACGACAGAGCGCTTGCCCTTGGCCTCGCGGAAATTGCACTGACGCGGATGCTGAGATACGTAATTCAAGATACTACCAAAGGCTTCGCTCTGGAAGTAAGGACTATCCGGATTGCTCACAAAGTATAGATACATGTTCTGCTGCTTAAGCAGAATCTTCTCAATACCCAGTTGCTTGCCCAACACACGGAGCGGAACCACCTGAATCAACTCCTCTGCCACATCGGGAATGGCGCCAAAGCGGTCGACCAGGCGTTTGCGATAGGCATCGAGGTCTGCCTCCAGACGGCGACTGTTGGCGAGGTTGTCGAGTTCGCGATAGAGGAGCATGCGCTCGGAGTCGCTGGGGACATAATGGTCGGGGAAGTACATCTCGAGGTCGGATTCGAGGGCACAATCGTCAACGAAACTTCCGTCAGGGAGACAGGGAGACAAGGAGTCCATGGAGTTCAGGACATTACCTTTAGCGTTGGAATGAGCACTCGGCTCATTGTCTGCCTGCGGAATCTCATTCCGCAGTTCCGCCATGGCCTGGTTGAGGATCTTCTGGTAAGTTTCGTAGCCCAGGTCGGAGATGAAGCCACTCTGCTCGGAGCCCAGCAAATTGCCAGCGCCACGGATGTCGAGATCCTGCATGGCGATATTGATGCCTGAGCCCAGATCGGAGAAATTCTCGAGGGCCTCGAGGCGACGACGGCTATCAGCAGGCAGGGCTGCAAGAGGCGGAGCCAGCAGATAACAGAAGGCCTTGCGATTGCCTCGACCCACACGACCACGCATCTGATGGAGGTCGGAGAGTCCGAAGTTATGGGCACCATTGATGATGATGGTATTGGCATTGGGGATGTCGATACCATTCTCGACGATGGTGGTGGAGAGCAGCACATCGTAGTCGTAGTTGGAGAAATCGAGGATGACATTCTCGAGTTCGCCTGGCTTCATCTGTCCATGACCAATGGCCACACGGGCATCGGGGACGTACTTATGAATGAGGTCGGCTATCTCCTGCAGCTGACTGATGCGATTATTGACGAAGTAGACCTGACCATTGCGCGACATCTCGAAATTGATGGCATCGGCGATGATCTCTGCGCCAAAGGTATGTATCTCAGTCTGAATGGGATAGCGGTTGGGCGGAGGCGTCTGGATGACACTGAGGTCGCGAGCGCCTACCAGCGAGAACTGGAGGGTACGGGGGATAGGCGTGGCCGACATGGTGAGGGTGTCGACACTCGACTTCATCTGGCGCAGCTTTTCCTTGGTAGAGACGCCAAACTTCTGTTCCTCGTCGATGATGAGCAGGCCTAAATCCTTGAACTTCACCGACTTACTAATCAACTTATGGGTGCCGATGATGATATCCACCTTACCATCAGCCAGATCCTTGAGAAGGGCTGTGGTCTGCTTGGCAGAGCGGGCACGCGAGAGATAATCCACACGCACGGGCATATCCTTAAGGCGAGAGGAGAAGGTGCGGAAGTGCTGATAAGCCAGTACGGTGGTAGGCACGAGCACAGCCACCTGTTTGCCATCGGTGGCAGCCTTGAAGGCAGCTCGCACAGCCACCTCGGTCTTACCAAAGCCCACATCGCCACACACCAGACGGTCCATGGGCTTGGCCTGCTCCATATCGGCCTTCACATCCTGCGTGGCCTTCAACTGATCGGGGGTATCCTCATAGAGGAACGAGGCCTCGAGCTCATGCTGCAGATAGGTGTCGTGGCTGAAGGCAAAGCCCTTCTCGCGACGACGCTTGGCGTAGAGCTTGATGAGGTCGCGGGCGATGTCCTTGATATGTTTCTTGGTGCGCTCCTTGAGTTTCTCCCACTGACCTGTGCCCAGCGTGGAGAGTCGAGGCGGCTCGCCATTATCCTGCGACTTATACTTGGACACCTTATATAATGAATGGATGGACACGTAGATGCTATCGCCCTTCTGGTAGATGATCTTGATCATCTCCTGATAAGACTGCTGGCCTGAGGCATCGGGGGTGCCATTATTAATGGGCATGCGGATGAGTCCGCCAAACTTACCTACGCCATGATCGACATGCACCACATAGTCGCCAATCTCAAACTGCTGAATCTCCTTGAGCGTGAGGGCCATCTTACCACTACGGGCCTTGTCGCTCTTCAGGTTGTACTTATGGAAGCGGTCGAAGATCTGATGATCAGTAAAGACGCAAATGCGGAGGTCTTCGTCAGTAAAACCCTCATGAAGCGTGCGATCAACGCCCGTAAATGTTATTTTTGCCGAATCGGCAAAAATATCATTTAATCGCTGGATCTGCTTCTGGCTGTCTGCGCAGATGAAGATCTGATAGCCCTGCAGCAGATAATCCTCGAAGGTCTGAGTGAGCAGGTCGAAGTTCTTATGGAAGAGGGGCTGAACCTTAACGTTGAAACAGAGGTGAGAGGTGAGAGGTAAGGGGTTAGAAGAGGGGCGATGGCCAAACTCAATGCGACGGAAGCGTTCGGCATCGGCCATGAACTGGGCACCCGTGATGAGTTGCGACTCACGCTGCAACTGCTGTTCTATCTCGCGCTGCTGCATCTCGGTGGCGCCTTCCATCTGCTCCATACGGGCCTGAGAAGAAAAACCTTCCTGATAGGCCCGATCGATGGCATCGCGCACATACAGATAATCCTTCGTAGCCAGCAGAACATCATCGGGCACAAAGGCCATGAAGGGCACTTTCTCTGTGGCTGAGACTGAGAGTTCAGGCACAATCTCTATGCGATCGCGCTGGTCCTTCGACAACTGATCCTCGACCTCGAAGGTACGGATGGAATCGATGTCATCACCAAAGAAATCAATACGATAGGGGTATTCGCAACTAAAGGAATAGACATCGAGAATGGAGCCACGAAGGGCATACTGACCTGGCTCGTAGACATAATCGACCTCACGGAAGCCAAATTCATGGAGGGTCTTCTGGATCTCCTTGACGGCTATGGTCTGATTCTTCTCGAGGGTGAGCTGGCGGGCATCGAAACTCTGCTTGGAAACCACCATCTCGGCCAAGGCCTCAGGGTAGGTGACGATATAGAGGTGAGGGGTTAGAGGTGAGGGGTTAGAGGAGAGTTTGGCGAGGACTTCGGTACGAAGGATCTCGGAGGCTGCATCGCGCTGGGCATACTTGATGGCACGACGATAGCTGGAGGGGAAGAACAGCACATTCTGATCGCCCATGAGCTGGGTGAGATCGTGATAGAAATAGCCTGCCTCCTCAGCATCCTGCAGAATAAAAAGGATGCGCGACTGACACTTCTGTGTAAGACTGGCAAACAGCATCGGAGCGCTGGAGCCCAACAGACCCTCGAGGAAAATCCTGTTGACCTTGGAATTTCCTATCTCATGAGCCAATGCCGACACCTGGGGCAACTTGGCGTATAATTTCTCTAATTCCTGTATATTCATTGTGAATTCGACCGCAAAATTACGAAGAATTTGGCACGAATTGCACGAATTAACACGAAAATAGTTCATAAATAAATAAAAATTCGTGAAATTCGTGAAATTCATGCCTAATTTTTATTATCTTTGCAGCGATAAAAGCATAGAAAGATGTATCAGAGTGACAGTATAGTCATCATACCAACCTACAACGAAAAGGAGAATATCGAGAAGATTATCCGTGCGGTATTCGCCCTTCCGAAGTGTTTTCACATCTTAGTTATCGACGACGGATCGCCTGACGGTACTGCTGCCATCGTGCGTGGACTGATGGCCATGGAGTTTGGCGAGCGTCTGTTTATCATTGAGCGCAAAGGCAAGTTAGGGCTTGGAACCGCTTATATAGCCGGCTTTAAGTGGGCCTTGGAGCATGATTACGAATACATATTCGAGATGGACGCTGACTTCAGTCACGATCCCAACGATCTGCCCAGACTCTACAGCGCTTGTCATGACGAGGGCTACGATGTGGCCATAGGCAGTAGATACGTGAGTGGTGTAAACGTGGTGAACTGGCCTGTAGGACGTGTGCTGATGAGTTACTTTGCCTCGAAATACGTACGCATTGTAACGGGATTCCTGATTCACGACACCACAGCGGGATTCGTATGCTACAAGCGTCGTGTGCTAAAGACCATCGAACTAGACAAGATACGTTTCAAGGGCTATGCCTTCCAGATAGAGATGAAGTACACTGCCTACAAGATTGGCTTCAAGCTGAAGGAGGTAAGCGTGATATTCATCAATCGCAGAGAGGGCACCAGCAAAATGTCGGGTGGCATCTTCGGAGAGGCTTTCTTTGGCGTGATGAAGCTGCGCTGGGACGGATGGACGAGGAAGTACCCCAAAATCATTGAGAATTGACAATTGACCATTGAGAATTGATAGATAGAGTTGTGAAAACTATAATTAATATATTATATAAGGTATACCAGATTTTTATTGCGCTGCCTGTGCTGGTGATATGGACCATTGTGACAGCACTCGAGGTGGGCATAGGTACAACATTAGGCAATGGCCACTTCTGGGGCTATGTGCCTGGTAAGTGGTGGGGAAAGGTGATCCTGAAAGCCTTCCTGATTCCTGTGAAAGTGGAAGGGCGCGAGCATCTGGAGAAGAATCAGAGTTACGTATTCGTGGCCAATCATCAGGGTATTTTCGATATCTTCCTGATTTACGGACATCTGGGACGTAACTTCAAGTGGATGATGAAGAAACAGCTGGGCAGCATACCCTTCTTAGGCTATGCCTGCAGGAAATCGCACCAGATATTCGTAGACAAGAGTGGTCCGAAGAAGATCAAGAAGACCTACGACGATGCGCGCGAGATTCTGAAAGAAGGTTACTCGGTAACCGTATTCCCAGAGGGTGCCCGCTCATTTACTGGCCACATGGGTAAGTTCCGTAAAGGAGCCTTTGCACTGGCTGACGAGCTGCAGTTGCCCGTAGTACCATTGACCATCAATGGTTCGTTCGACATTCTGCCTCGTACCAGAGGGTTCGTCAACATCGTTAATTGGCATCCCATGCGACTGACTATACACGAACCCATCTACCCTATTGGTAAAGGTCCTGAGAACGTAGACGCCACACTGCGCCAGGCTTATGACTCCGTGATGTCGGCCCTTGTGCCCAAATACCAAGGATTCGTAGAAAACCCTGATCAATGATAGCAAGAGATATCCTGACGTTCCTATTGCTCGTCATCCTGCCTTTCCTGTTTATCGACCTGAGGTTTTTCCGCAGAAAGAAAGCGTGGTGGAAGCGAGTGCTGTGGTGGATCATCTGTGCAGCGATGGTAGGCTACACAGTGTATCTGGCCATGGAGCGTGACTTTATCCCTGGCAACGATCGCATCCTGATACTTTACGGATACCTGTTCCTCCTTGGACTGGTGATTATCCCCATGTGGACATTCTCCATCTGCTCGCTACTGGGCAAGGCTTGCTCATGGATCGTGCGCAAATGCAAGAAGCACCCGAAGGCGAAGCCTCACAACTATGGTAACCTGATGGGAACACTGTCAGTACCAGCGGTGTGGTTTGTGCTGTTCTGGGGAACGTTCGTGGGATTCAACAAGCTGGAGGTAAACCACCAGACATACGTATCGGAGAAAATACCCGAAGCCTTCGACGGCTATCGCATCGTGCTCTTCTCGGATGCCCACGTGGGCAGTTATCAGAAGCATAACAGTTGGCTGCTGCAGCGAGCCGTTGACAGTATCAATGCCCAGAAACCTGATATCATCCTGTTTGTGGGTGATCTGCAGAACATACAGCCTACGGAGCTTTATCCCCACATCGACGTGCTGGAGAAGCTGAAGGCGAAAGATGGCGTCTACTCTGTGCTGGGCAACCACGACTATGCGGAATACATAGGCGCAGACGAGGCCATGAAAGTGGCCAACTGCAGGGAGACGGTGAGTCTGGAGCGACAGATGGGGTGGAACGTGCTGCTGAATGAGCATGGCACCATTGAGCATGGGAAGGACCACATGATCCTGGCTGGTATGGAAAACGATGGCGACGGCAAACGGTTCCCCCAGAAAGGCGACGTGGACAAGACGCTGGAGAATGTAACCAGCGACGACTTCATACTGATGATGGAGCACGACCCATCGGCCTGGCGAAGGAAGATTGTAACAGACGGACGTGCCCAACTCACCCTGAGCGGACATACGCACAAGATGCAGTTCTCGATATTCGGATGGTGCCCCCTCTCGCTCACAGGAAAAGAGTATAACGGATGGTATAAGGAAGGAGACCAGCAACTCTTCGTGACAGCAGGACTGGGCGGACTCATCCCCTTCCGCTTTGGTGCCACAGGCGAGATCGTGGTACTGACGCTGAGAAGGGAATAAAAGGAGCAATTAACACCTCAAAACTATAAAATTATGAGAAAGTATGTATTCACCCTCGCCGTTATTATTTCGGCACTGTTTTTAACCACGTCTTGCAAGAACAAGGGTCAGGATCAGGACCAGACTCAGGCAGGACAAGTGAATAACTTCCGCATTAAGCGTGGAACTAACGTGAGCCACTGGCTGTCGCAGAGCGAACAGCGTGGTGAAGCCCGCCGTCTCCACATTCAGGAGGACGACTTCGCACGTCTGAAGGAGCTGGGCTTCGACTTTGTACGTATCCCCATCGATGAGGTGCAGTTCTGGGACGAGGAAGGCAACAAGCTGCCTGAGGCTTGGGATCTGCTGAAGAATGCCCTCGACTGGAGCCGTAAGTATGATCTGCGTGCCATCGTTGACCTGCACATTATCCGCTCGCACTATTTCAATGCCGTCAACGAGGACGATAAGGCTGCCAACACACTGTTTACATCAGACGAGGCACAAGAGGGACTCATCAACCTGTGGCGCCAGCTTTCAGAATTCCTGAAGGACAGAAGCAACGACTGGGTGGCTTACGAGTTTATGAACGAGCCTGTAGCCCCAAAGCATGAGCAGTGGAACCAGCTGGTAGCAAAGGTACACAAGGCTCTGCGCGAACTGGAGCCTCAGCGTACACTCGTAATTGGTTCGAACATGTGGCAGGGACATGAGACAATGAAGTATCTGAAGGTGCCCGAGGGCGACAAGAACATCATCCTCTCATTCCACTATTACAACCCCATGCTGCTGACCCACTATGGCGCTTGGTGGTCACCACTGTGTGCAGCCTACAAGGGTAAGGTGAACTATCCTGGTGTACTGGTATCGAAGGAGGACTTCGACGCTGCTCCTGCAGCCATCAAGGATCAGCTGAAGCCTTATACAGAGGAGGTTTGGAACATCGACAAGATTCGTGAGCAGTTTAAGGATGCCATCGAGGCTGCCAAGAAGTACGACCTGCAGCTGTTCTGTGGCGAATGGGGTGTTTACGAGCCTGTGGATCGTGAGCTGGCTTACAACTGGTATCGTGACGTGCTGACTGTATTCGATGAGTACAACATCGCTTGGACCACATGGTGCTACGATGCAGACTTCGGATTCTGGGATCAGCAGCGCCACTCGTTCAAGGATCGTCCGCTGGTAGAGCTCCTGATGTCAGGCAAGGCTCTTGGCGAATAAAAAGAATCAGAGGTTCGAAGCTAAGAACTTACGCATCACTTCTACGGGAAGACCACGACGACGGGCATAGTCCTGAAGCTGGTCTTCCCCTATTTTTCCCAGATTAAAGTAACGGGCCTGAGGGTGAGAGAACATCATGCCACTCACGCTGGCATGGGGTTTCATGGCTCCACTCTCAGTGAGTCGGATGCCTATCTGCTTCATATCCAGAATATCGTCGAGCACGAAGTTCAGACTGGTATCAGGGAGTGAGGGATAACCCACAGCAGGACGGATGCCCTGGAACTTTTCAACCAGCATATCGGGGATGGACAAATTTTCATCCTTGGCATAGCCCCAATATTCCTTTCTGATCTGCTCGTGCATACGCTCAGCAGCAGCCTCAGCCAGGCGATCAGCCAGCAGCTGTACCATCATCTTCTGATAAGGATCTGCATCGAAATCAGTCTCCAGGCCCATATCCACCGTTGTGGCAAAAAGGCCTAACTTAGGGGTGAGAGGTTCTTTAGAGGTGAGAGGTGAGAAGCTAGAGGTGAGAGATATGTTTTTAGGCGGGAGGAAATCGGAGAGACAAAGATAAGGTGGATTGCCTTGTTGTTGACGCAAGCAGGGGATTCTCAGAGTTTGAGGTAATCTCTCACCTCTAGCTTCTCCCCTCTCACCTCTAATAATTATATCATCCTCTTCGCCATAGGCATCGAAAAGTTCGAAGATACCATATACATGATAACGCCCCTCCAGTTTTGAGAGCAACGCCTCAGCCTCCTGGCGAAGACGCTGTTTCTCTGCCTCTTCCTTGACCTGCCAGGCATAGAAGAAGTATACCCAATTGATATAGGGCACAAGGTCGGAGATATTGTAGGTTATCTTCATCGTTGAAAGTTGGGAGTTATCTGAACGCTACAGGTTGTCCGATATAATCAGTATCTACCCTACCCTGCTGATAAACAGTATGTCCGTTGCAAAGCGTACGCTCCACACGCCAGAGATACATATGTCCTTCCATCGGACTCCATCCGCATTTGCTCAAGATGACATCCTTTGTGACTGTCCAACCTGTATTGGGGCGTACCAGCACGATATCGGCCTGATAGCCTTCGCGCAGGAAACCACGATTTCGTACCTCGAAAAGACGAGCAGGATTATGACACATCAACTCCACCAGACGTTCCAGAGAAAGCACACCTTGATCTACAAGTTCCAGCATGGTGACAAGCGAGAACTGAATCATGGGCATACCACTGGCAGCCTTAGCGCATCCACCCTCTTTCTGCGACATCAGGTGAGGAGCGTGGTCTGTACCTATCACAGCAATCCTTCCATCTTTAATGGCTTCGCGAAGTGCATCACGATCATGTTCTGTCTTGATGGCAGGATTACATTTGATGCGCGTGCCTAATGAGGTATAATCGCGATCACAGAAATAGAGATGGGAGGTCGTTGCCTCGGCGGTGATAGATTGAAGATTGAAAATTGAAGATTGAAGCAATTCCAATTCGCGAGCTGTGGTGAGATGGGCCACATGCAGGCGGGCATGGTGTTTCGTTGCCAGTTCCACAGCCAATCGGGTACTCTCATAACAGGCCTCCTCGCTACGTATCTCAGGATGATGTATCACCTTGGGATCGTCGCCATACTTCTGCTTAGCCTCAGCCATATTACGATTAATAATACCTGTATCCTCGCAATGGGCCATCAGAGGCAGAGGTGCTGAAGCAAAAATCTTCTCCAGTGCCTCACGACGATCAACCAACATATTACCTGTAGAGCTACCCATAAAGAGTTTAATACCAGGAATACGATGAACATCGAGTTGTGGGAAAAGGTCAGTATTATCGTTCGTGGCTCCGAAGAAGAAGCTGTAGTTTACATGGCTCTTCGCAGCAGCCAAGGCGAATTTATCCTCCAGAGCCTCAAGTGTCGTAGTCTGAGGCACCGTATTGGGCATATCAAAATACGTGGTCACGCCACCAGCAGCTGCTGCACGACTCTCGCTTTCTATATCAGCCTTCTCCGTGAGTCCGGGCTCACGAAAATGTACATGATCGTCAATGATACCTGGTAACACAAAACATCCCGAAGCGTCTATGACTTCATCATAGGATGCTTCGGGAGTGGTATTTCCTTGTAAAATCTGAGCTATTCTGCCGTCTTCTATGACGATGGCGCCATCGAAGGTCTTGCCTTCATTAACGAGCGTTCCCGACTGAATCAGTGTTCTCATATTGGGATTGGGGAGTTTGGGGGGTAGTATCGTCCAAAAGTCCGTTCTGGCGGGCCTGGATAGCCAAGGCCGTCTGATAATACTGCTTCACATAGGGATCTTCCTTGAACTTTTTCGTGGCCTTGCTCATAATATCCTCAATCTGTGGGGTAAGAATGGGATACTGGTAGTTGCCAGTCATCATCATGAACACACCAGGTCCGAGAATATTGTCGAAGTTCTCAACGATAAAGTTGGTCACCAGCGAATCTTCCTGCTGTGCCAGACGGGCAGCCTGGGCAGAAAGCTGACGATTGATGGTTTCCTCGTCAATGCCTTCGAGCAGCATCTGACTCTGGCGATGACCCAGCTCGTTCATCTCACTGCCTATCTGATCATGACGATGGATAAACTCATATAGCTTATCGTTCAGTGGCGAACCACTAACGATACGGCTGGTATTGTCAATACGTATCTCTATCTCTCCCTTCTCCACGACTACGGGCATCATCAAAGGCTCATCGTCCATATACAGGTTAGCCAACTTCACAGTGTCGAGCAGTCCTGCAAAACGGAATTTACCATGTACTACATCACATGAATCAATGTTCTTCAGTTCCTGATCCTTGATAGTTTTCAGATAGAGTTTACTTCCGTCGAGCGAAGATACAGATGAAGAGCCCTGAATCGAATAGGACTCAGCGCAGGACGTAAGCGTGGCGATAATTACAATTGCGTAAAGAATCTTGTTCATAAATCATTCATTTCGTGCAGCAAATGTACAACGATATATTGAATCAGAAAAAAAAATTTGCGCATTTTAAAACAAATGCGCAATCTTTTATAGTTTTTTTGCCTCTTTCTCGAGTTCATGACCAATTCTATGCATAGAATAGAGCTGTAAGATAGCAGCCACCAACAGCACAATAACCCACTTATTGTACACATATTCTATATATATAAGATGGTCGAGTCCCAGAAAATTGCCCATATTGGCAAACATCAAGACACCTGCCACGAGGAAGAGTACATCGCTCAAAAGCATTATCCTGCGCAGACGACGGATGGTGAAATTGCTGCCTTCATAACGCTGCAACATCTGCATGGAGGCAAAACCAAGGGCACCAACGCTATAAACATAGGGGGCCCAGCTCCATGCCAGCAATGATACGCCAGCCCCGATGGTCATCAGGGTGGCACCAAGAAGATAAATAATAGTCTGCGTCTTATTCAGTTGCTTCATGACTCTCGATAGGTTTGGGGGTACGATCATCGTCGCTCAGAATGAAGATATCTTCATTGTCGGCCTTCATGAAGTAACGCTCACGGGCAATCTTCTCGATGGCTTTAGGATTCCTGTCGAGTTCCTTGATCTGGGCCTGATCACGCTGGAAGTCTGCGTTGTATTTCTCCTTCTCCTCAGTCAGTTCGTTAATGCGATGCAGATTCTTCAGGTGGCTCCACAGACTGTTCTCATCGAGGAACCCCACAAGCAATATGCCAGCAATGGTCACCACTGCATATTTGAAGATGGCGGAGTGCCACACCCGCAGTACAAATGCCTTGATCGAACCTAATACTTTCATAACTTGATTATTTGGCTGCAAAGTTACGGTTTTTTAGGCACGAATTACGCGAATTACGCGATTTTTTTTATTATTTCGTGTTAATTCGTGCAATTCGTGCCTAATTTTCACTATCTTTGCACCACGAAATCAAATTTAGCATTATGGAATATATCGTTTCGGCCAGGAAATACCGTCCGTTGACCTTCGACACCGTCGTGGGTCAGGCGGCATTGACCACGACGCTGAAGAATGCCGTAAAGAGCGGAAAACTGGCGCATGCCTACCTGTTCTGCGGCCCCAGAGGCGTGGGAAAAACCACCTGTGCACGTATCTTTGCCAAGGCTATCAACTGCCAGAATCCAACAGCTGAAGGTGAGGCCTGCAATGAATGTGAGTCGTGCCAGTCGTTCAACGAACAGCGTTCGCTCAATATCTTTGAGCTCGATGCTGCCTCCAACAACTCGGTGGAGCACATCAAGACGCTGATGGAACAGACACGTATCCCACCGCAGTTGGGCAAGTATAAGGTCTTTATCATTGACGAGGTGCATATGCTCTCCACCGCTGCCTTCAACGCATTCCTGAAGACACTTGAGGAGCCACCTGCACACGTTATCTTTATTCTCGCCACCACTGAGAAGCATAAGATCCTGCCCACCATTCTGAGCCGTTGCCAGATCTACGATTTCGAACGTATGACCATCCGCAACACCATCGATCACCTGAAGCATGTGGCCCAGCAAGAGGGTATCACCTGCGAGGAACAGGCTCTGGCTGTGATTGCCGAGAAAGCTGATGGTGGTATGCGCGATGCCCTCTCCATCTTCGACCAGGCAGCATCGTTCTGTCAGGGCAACATCACCTACGACAAAGTGATCGAGGATCTCAACGTACTCGACTCCGAGAACTACTTCCAGATCATCGACCTCTCTATTAATAATAAGGTGAGCGACATCATGGTGCTGCTCAACACGATTATCAACAAGGGATTCGATGGAGGACTCCTGATTCAGGGACTTGCCAAACACGTTCGCAATGTGCTCATGGCGAAGGATCCACAGACACTCCCCCTCCTCGAGGTGAGCGATCAGCAGCGCCAGCGCTATGCCGAGCAAGCCAAGAAGGCCGACACCCGCTTCCTTTATCAGGCTCTGCGCCTGATGAACCAGTGCGACATCAACTACCGCCAGTCGAGTAACAAGCGCCTGCTGGTAGAGCTCACGCTGATAGAGGTGGCTCAGATCACTCAGCCTGACGATGGTGCCAGCGCGGGGCGCCGCCCCAAGAGATTAAAATCCCTGTTTAAGAAACTGATACAGCAGTCTCAGCCCAAGACAGTGGCCCCACAGGTAGCCACGGCTAAGACTGTTGCATCAACCCCAGCATCCCCAAAGATCCAGGCTTCTCAAGAGACCAAAACAGCCCAAGAGCCAAAAACTTCTCAAGAGCCCCAAACCACTCAGGAGCCTCAAGCAACTCAAAAGCCTCAGGCATCCCCCGCCAAGCCAGCTACACCAGGTGTGAAGCTGGGAGGCATCGGCTTCTCATGGAACAGGCTCCGCAATCAGGGCAAGCCCTCTAAGATCAACAGCATCCCAAACTCCATCTCTCATGCTATAGAACAGCAGACGGATGCTGCCTTCACACAAGAAGACCTCGAGCTGCAATGGATGTCGATGTGTGTACGCATGCCACAGGAATACCAAGGCATCGCTACCAGAATGAAAAACATGAACCCAGTCATTGTAGAATCTCCCCAGATAGAGGTCATTGTGGATAATGATCTTATCAAGCAGGAGATGGAGGACTTCAAGGGTCGTATTGTGAGCACCCTGAAGGCGAGTCTCCATAATAACAACATTACCCTCAGCATACGAGTTGCCAAGCAGAAGGAACGCGTGAAAATCATGACCCGCCGTGAGCAGTTCGATATGATGAGAGAAAAAAATCCTGCCGTAGAAGCTCTACGACAGGCATTCGATTTAGAATTGGCCTAACCCTTCCAGGTTAGGCATTCAATCCTTATTCTCCTAAGATACGCTTGATGGTGGCCAGACAGAGGTCACTGCTTACAGGTTTCGACAGGAAGTCGTTACAACCTGCTTCCAAAGCTGTGGTACGATCACTGTCGAAAGCGTTGGCTGTGAGAGCCACAATCGGCAGTTCCTTATTCGTCTCACGAATCTTTATCGTTGCCTCAATACCGTCCATGATAGGCATCTTGATATCCATCAGAACCAGGTCGTAATCTCCAGTTGCCGCCATATCAACAGCCTCCTGACCGTTCTTAGCACGATCAAACGTATAGCCCTTCTTCAGGATGTATGACATCAGGATGAAGTTGCTGTCATTGTCTTCTGCTACTAAAATCTTTTTCATATCTTCAGAATATTAATATTATACCTTATTTACTTTTGTGCAAGCTTATCTTTCCACATCTTACTCATATCCTCAAGTGTCTTACCCTTGGTCTCAGGAACCAGTCGCCATACGAACAGGGCAGCAATCACACAGATGATGCCATAGAGGCCGTAGGTGAACCAGTGGCCAAAGTCATCGCCCTCAGTCAGGTGCATATTGAACATAGGCACGAACGAGCTTGACACGATGAAGTTCGAGATCCACTGGAAGGCCACAGCGATAGCCACAGCACCGCCACGGATGGTGTTGGGGAATATCTCAGCAATGAGCACCCAGGTAATGGGGCCCCAAGAGAACATGAACGAGGCAGAATAGAGCAACAGCGAAGCAGCCGTTACCAGTGCCAAACTATCGTTGCCGAAGGTTACTGCCACACCAAAGGCACCCAGGGCCATACCCAGCGAACCACTGATGAGCAGAGGCTTACGACCCAGCTTCTCTACTGTAAACACAGCAACAAGTGTGAATGAGATATTGATGATACCCATGAATACGGTCAGCATCATCGGATCGTCCATACCCATGTCGCCAAAGATACGTGGAGCATAGTACAGCACAGCGTTGATACCCACAGCCTGCTGGAATACTGAAAGCATGATACCTACGAAAATACAGAGAGCACCATAGGTCATCAGCTTCTCCGTCTTTACCACCATGGTTTCCTTGATATCCTGCAGAATCTCAGCAGCCTTCGTGCTACCGTTAATCTTGGCGAGGATGCCTTCTGCCTTCTTGTCCTGACCCACACTTACGAGGTAACGTGGCGTCTCAGGCACGAAGCAGATCAACAGGGCAAAGAGTCCTGCAGGCACAGCCTCACTACCGAACATATAGCGCCAACCTGTTGTCACTGTCCACTGGGCAGCGGGGTTGATGGCAGCCAGTCCCTTACCCATCTCCTCTACGAGTGGCTGGATGTGGTCGCCCAGGATGAAGAAGTTCACGAAGTAAACCACCAGCTGACCAAAGATAATGGCAAACTGGTTCCAGCTTACCAACATACCACGGATGTTCGAGGGAGCTACCTCGCCAATGTACATGGGGCAGATAGCAGAAGCCAGACCCACGCCGATACCACCGATCACGCGGTAGATGTTAAACATTATCAGCAATGAATAGGTGGGAGTGCCATGCTCAAAGAACATGAATTCGGGCTCCATAGATCCGAGTGCTGAAATGAAGAACAGCAAACCGGCTATGATCAGCGACTTCTTTCGGCCCAGGTTGGTAGCCAGATAGCCCGAGAGGGCTGAGCCGATAATACATCCGATGAGAGCAGAGGCCGATGTAAAGCCGTGCCATCCGTCGGTGTAAGCAAAGTCCTTCGCTTCCATGAAAAAAGCCTGCAATCCCTTTTCTGCGCCGGATATGACAGCGGTGTCATATCCGAACAACAAGCCGCCAAGCACAGCGACCATCACAATTGAAATCAGGTAGCTCTTACTACCCTGTTCTGTTGGTTGACTCATTTTTACTTAAAGTTTTTGTTTTTGTTTATTATTGATTTTATTATTTTCAATTCTCAATTTTCAATTCTTAACTCTTTCCACCGGCAGTCCCAGTTCAAAGGTCGTACCTTTCTCTGAGGTTTCCACGAGTCTTAGCGAACCACCCAGTTTCTGAGCTGTTTCCCAGCAGTAAGCCAAGCCCAGTCCTAAGCCTTCCTTAAACTCGTCGGCCTTCACCCATCGCTGGAAGATGGTGCCTACCTTGTCCGAGGGAATACCACATCCTGTGTCCTCCACGGTGAAGAACATCATCTTCCTGTTCTTCTCTTTTTCCGTGCGTACCTTTAATATAATATGTCCCTCTTCGGTAAATTTCACTGAGTTCTCCAGTATATTGCCCAGCATCTGCAACAAGCTGTCGCCATGGGTATATAGCATCTTGTCGCCTCCTGTCTGGTCGTCGAGCGATACTTTGATTCTGTTCGGATCCACATCAGGCATGTCAGCGATAGCCTTCTGGCATATCTCCAGGCCGTCAGTCATATCTACCTCACTCAGCAGGTCCTTCGTGCTGTCATTAGCCAAAGCCAGCATCTTGTTCACCAGCGATGTAATCTGTCGGGTGCTGTTACCTATGGTATTCGATATGGCCTTACGTTCTGTATCTCCCATATCCGAGCCTTGATCGGCCAGCACCTGGGTAAAGCCGTTGATGATGTTCAGTGGCGTACGTATCTCGTGACTCACGTTTCTGATGAATTCCGTCTTCATCTCGTCGGCAGCTGCCACGTGCTTGTAGGCAGCCCTCAGCTCTTCGTTCTTAGCTATCAGTCGCTTCGAGAACTTTCGGCGTATCAGGATATTGCGATGCAGCAGTATGATGGCGAGTATGAGTAATACCATGGCACCTACCAGCACGTAGTTCATCAGTCGGCCCATCTTATGGCTGCGCCTCATCAGTTCCATCTCCTCCTCTAAACGATCTATGTTCTCGGCTATCATCAGGCCCGTTATCGAGTCGCGCTTGTGCATCAACTCACGCTGGGTCAGGAATGCCTTGTCGTCAGCGCCTATGTAGCGGTATATGTCGCACTTCAGCAGGTATTGCTCCTTCAGGTTATTCAGCGAGTCGGCCTCAGCCAGCGCCTGCGTCGAACCTTTCTCCAGCAGCGTCTGGTAGATGCGGGCATAAGGCGTAAACAGATCGCCCGATGGCACTTTATTCATCTTTTCAGCCTCGTCCATCTTGGCGATACACTGGCGGAAGGCGTCGAAGTTCTTCTGTTTGAATCTCACGATGGCCCGGATGGCATAGACATCCGCCAGACAACGATAGTAGTTCCATGAGCCCTTGTTTTTCTCCAGTTCTTCCTCCGTTACGTCGAGCCAGTGCAGCGTCTGCTTCAGACTATTATTCAAATGTACGTGGGCAATGGCCAGATAAATGAATGCCAGCCCGTCTACCTCAAACGACGTGCCTTTGATCTGCTCTGCCGACTTCAGGAACTCTGCCTCGGCGCCAGGTATATTGCCACAGGTATTATATACGTGGCCCATCATGTTCGAAATGAAGTATTGCCCCTCCTCAGCGTATGGTCCGCTCATGATGTCGGCCTTCAGGCCCTGGGCTATATGGTAGGCCGATGAAATGTTCATCTTGCCCAGACTGTACATAATACCGCAAACCCATGAAGAACTGGCTTCGAGCATGTCGCCGTCCTCCTTGACATGAGCCAGATAAGCCATACAGGCATCATAAACCACCTGTTGTGAGTCCTGCTTACACGACGCCCACATGGCCTCTCTCAGTCGGATATGCTCGGCTGAGTCCTTGCAATGGGGTTGCTGTGCCAACACTTTTGGTGCTGTCAGCAAAGCCGCTACTATAAGCAAAGCCCTTACCCAATGGTTGATGGCCATATACACAGGTTCTTAGAAAAATTCTCTGCAAAGATATGTTTTTTCCTCGAAACCGCCAAACAATTTACTGACTATTAAGTTATTTTATAGAGTAATTTTTCCCCATCTCGGTTTTTTTGTGTACTTTTGTCCCCAGAAAGTTACTAAAAACTAATAAGAATGAGGAAATTTACAATGCTCTGTCTGCTTGCCCTCGGCCTTACGGCATCGGCTCAGACCCACGTCCTCGACGTGAACACCAAGAAACTTGGGGCTCCCGTACAGCCTACGATGTACGGCATCTTCTTCGAGGATATCAACTACGCTGCCGATGGCGGCCTCTATGCCGAGATGGTGAAGAACCGCTCGTTCGAATTCCCCCAGCGCCTCATGGGCTGGCGCGCCTTCGGTAAGTTCGAGGTACGCGATGACGGCCCCTTCGAGCGCAATCCCCACTACGTACGTCTCTCCTACTCGGGCCATAGCGACAAGTTCACAGGTCTCGAGAACGAAGGCTTCTTCGGTATCGCCGTCAAGGAGGGCGCTGCCTATCGTTTCTCGCTCTGGGCACGTTGTCCTGAGGGCGGCAAGAGTACGCTCGAGGTGAGTCTCGTGGATAATGACACTATGGGCGAGGATCAGCGCTTTGTCCGTGTCAAGGTGAAGATCGAGGGCAGCGAGTGGAAGAAGTACACTACCGAAATCAAATCCCCCATTACCGAACCCAAGGCAGCCCTGCGCATCTTCCTCGCTGGCGACAAGGCCACTACCGATGTGGAGCATATCTCGCTCTTCCCCGTCGATACCTGGAAGGGGCGCGAGAATGGCATGCGTAAGGATCTGGCCCAGGCGCTCTTCGATATGCATCCTGGCGTGTTCCGCTTCCCTGGCGGCTGCATCGTGGAGGGTACTACCCTCGCCGACCGCTATCAGTGGAAGAACACCGTGGGCCCCGTTGAGAACCGTCCGCTCAATGAGAACCGCTGGCATTACACCTTCGGCTATCGTTTCTATCCCGATTATTTCCAGAGTTACGGTCTCGGCTTCTTCGAGTTCTTCCAGCTCTGCGAGGACTTCGGCTCAGAGCCCCTACCCGTCATCAGCTGCGGTTTGAGCTGTCAGTTCCAGAACCCCGATCCCACCAAGCCCGGCGTTCATGCTGCTCTCGACGAGCTGGAGCCTTATATCCAGGATGCCCTCGACCTTGTGGAGTTCGCCAATGGTCCGGTCGATTCCAAGTGGGGCAAGGTACGTGCCGAGATGGGCCATCCCGAGCCCTTCAACCTGAAGTACCTAGGTGTGGGCAATGAGCAGTGGGACTACGACGAGCAGCATGGTAACTTCGGCGCTGTGTTCACCGAGCGCCTCAAGAAGTTCTCCGATGCCCTCCGTGCCAAGTACCCCTATCTCAAGCTCATCGGCACCACCGGTCCTAACTCCGAGGGTTGGGACTTCGACCTGCTGCAGCCCCGCATGAAGGAGCTCAAGGTCGATCTCTACGACGAGCACTACTATCGCAATGAGGAGTGGTTCCTCACCCACGGCCTGCGTTACGACTCTTATGATCGCAAGGGCCCGAAAGTGTTTGCCGGCGAATATGCCTGCCACGGCAGCAACAAGCACAAGTGGAACCATTACTATACCTCTCTGTTAGAGGCTGCCCACATGACCGGTATCGAGCGCAATGCCGACATCGTCCACATGGCCACCTATGCACCCCTCTTCGCCCATGTCGAGGGCTGGCAGTGGCGTCCCGATGCCATCTGGTTCGATAACCTCCGCATATTCAAGTCCGTGTCTTACTATGTGCAGCAGCTCTACGCCACGAACAAGGGCACTAACGTGCTCCCACTCACCATGGAAGGTAAGCCCGTAGCCGGTCAGGAGGGCCAGGACGGACTCTTCGCCAGCAGCGTGTTCGATAAGACCACCGGCGAGGTCATCGTCAAGGTAGTGAATACCGGCGATAAGCCACAGCCCCTTAGCATCCAATTTAATGGTATGAAGGGCACACGCACCGCCCAGATCATCACCCTCACCCATGATGGCGACGACGATGAGAACACCCTCGACAATCCCGAGCGCATCATCCCCATCGAGGGCACCTGCCAGGTGGATGCAGGTAAAAAGGCCTCGCTCCTCTTAGACGACCTCCCCGCCAAGACCTTCCGCATTTACAAGATAAAGAAGTAAACAAGTAATCCCTCGCAGATTTGCGAGGGATTTATTTTTATTTACAAATTGCCTTACAATACTCGCGTTTTCGTCAGCAGGCGGTCTGATGGTCGCAATTTAGCGAGTTTTGGGCCATTTTGGTAAGTATCTGATAACGTGACAGTTATGTTTTTACGTCAAAAGAGGGGTCACTTTTGGGTCGTCGAAATATAGTCTTTTGCTCATCGAAACATAGTCTTTCGCTCGTTCAGATATAGTCTTTCACCCTATAGGAGATATTCGAACGAGTTGTTTAGACTATCTAAACCACCCGAAAAGATAGTCCAAACCCATGGTTTCAATGCTTTAAACTCCCCTTTAGCCATATTTCAACGCAGATGCACCATAAAAGAGCCTCTCCGTTACTCTAGTTCGAGTAAACGGAGAGGCACTTTTTTAGGCATATATTCTTTACAATCCTCTTGCCGGGAGGAGGGCTGAGGCGTCGGGCTGGGCCATGCCGGTGAAGTCGGTAAACATCTGCATGAGATCGCCGGTGTTGCCACGGCTCAGGATCTTATCACGCAGGTCCTGACCGGTCTCGGGCTTCAGGGCACCACGCTGGGCGAAGACATTGGCAATGTTGACTGCGAGGACCTCGGTCCATAGGTAGCTGTAATAGCCTGCGGCATAGCCACCGCCAAACACGTGGTTGAAGTAGCTGGTGCTATAGCGTGGGGGAATCTGCGGATTGAGCAGACCTATCTGGCGCAGGGCATCGGTCTCGAACTGGGCAGTCTGATCGGGGGTAGGAACATCCTCAGGGGCAAGCATGTGCCAAGCCATATCGAGGCAGGTGGCGGCGAGGTTCTCGCCCAGAGCATAGGCAGTCTGGAAGTTGATACTCTTCAGCATGCGCTCCTTCAGATCGGCAGGCATGGGCTGGCCGGTTTCGCAATGGCGGGCGTAGTTATCGAACACCTCGGGAATGGAGGCAAACGACTCATTGAACTGTGAGGGCATCTCGACAAAGTCGCGAGCCACACTGGTGCCACTGAGACTATTGTACTGGCAATTGGAGAGCATGCCGTGGAGGGCGTGGCCAAACTCATGGAACATGGTGGTTACCTCATCCCAAGTGAGCAGTGAGGGCTGACCTTCGGGGGCCTTGGCGTTATTACATACATTAAAGATAATAGGCTTCTGACCCCACTGGCGACTCTGTTTCTGGAAGCCGTCCATCCAGGCACCACCACGCTTCGTGGGGCGACGGAAATAATCGACATAGAACAGGGCGAGGCTGCTGCCATCCTTATCGAGCACCTCAAAGGCGCGCATGTCGGGATGATAGGTAGGAATATCGGTGCGCTCCTTGAACGAGAGGCCATAGACGCGATTGGCGGCATAGAACACACCATTCTGCAAAACGCTGTCAACGGTGAAATAAGGCTTCACCTCGTCGTCGGAGATATTGAGCTCGGCTTTCTTCATCTTGGCAGAATAATAGAAGCGATCGTAGGGCTGGAGCTTGAAATCGGGGCCCTCCGACTGCTGTGCGAAAGCCTCAATGGCCTTGGTCTCGAAATCGGCCTTAGGCGTATAAGCGGCGATGAGCGACTTCAGGAATCCGTAGACATTCTCGGGGGTCTTGGCCATGGTACGTTCCAGAGAATAAGAGGCATAGTTGGGATAGCCCATGATCTCGGCCTGCTCAGCACGCAACTTGGCTATCTCGCAAGCCAGGGCGAAAGTGTTGTGCTCCTTCTTAGTACCATCGGCACGATGGATGGAGGCCTCGTAGACACGCTTGCGGAGTTCGCGATTGTCGAGACTGGCCAGGATGGCCTGCTGGGTGGTATTGACGATGACGATGGCATAGGCGGCCTTTCCGCCACGGCTGTCAGCATCCTTACGGCACTGGGCCAGATCGGCCTCACTGAGACCGGCGAGGTCTTCTTTCTTATCGACCCACACCACAGCATCGTTAGTGGCGGCAGGCAGATCGTCGCCCCACTGCTGCTGAAGGTCGGAGATGCGGAGGTTGATCTCCTTCATACGCTCCATCTTATCGTCGGGCAGAAGGGCACCTCTGCGAACGAAGCTCTTATAGGTTTCCTCGAGCAGTTTCTTATCCTCGCCCTGAAGCGACTCGTACTCGCGTTCGTAGACCTGACGAACTCTTTCGAAGAGATCCTTATTAAATGAAATCTCGTTCTCGAGTTCGGTGATCATCGGGGTGACTTCTTTTTCGATGGCGGCAATCTCATCGGTCTTATCGGCATTGGTGAGGGCGAAGAACACCCGGCCCACACGATCGAGGGTGCGCTCGCTCTCCTCGAGGGCGAGAATGGTGTTCATAAACGTGGGCTCATCGGGATTCTCGACAATGGCCTTGATGTTGTCGCGTGTCTGCTGGAAAGCGGCTTTGAAGGCTGGCATGTAGTCGGAAGTCTTGATCTTGCTGAAATCGGGAGCACCAAAGGGCAGCTGACTCTCAACCAACAAGGGATTCTCATTTTGGGACTGCTGACAGCCCGAAAGCGGCATCGACAAAGCGGATGCGATAGTTAATGTCATAATAGTTTTCTTCATAATTTTATTATATTCATAAATTATTGATGTTTCTTGCGATATTCCCAAAGCTCTACGCTATTGACGATGTTCTGCCACAGCACGTAGCAGCCGGCGCCTACCGAGGCCACGGGGTTGAGGTAAGTATAGGCCACCCAGATACTGAGGGCGGTATTCTTCTGGAAAGAGGCCTGACCGCCATCGATCTCATCGCCTAGATGGCGTCCGATGGAGCGCCCCATGAGGAAGAGCACGAAGCAGAGTATCAGGCTCATGACGGCAATCATGAGGAGGGTGCGCAGGGCAGCATCGCTATGAACGATATTGCGGACAGTGACTCCCGAGGTAACGGCGAGCTGGGCTGACCAGAGATAGAACGAGAGATCGGGGATGCTGACGAGCCAGGCACAGAAGCGCTTGGCGTAATGCTGCACCCACCAGCCCAGCAACAACGGCAACACCAACACGAGGGCCAGTTTCTGCAGGATGATGAGGAACACCTGCCAGAAGCCCAGACCGGCTCCACGCTCCAACAGAGGGAACACGGCGGGAATCATGAGGGCCGAGGCAAAGGCGGAGATAACGACATAAGCCGTCATGGTATTGATGTTGCCGCCTATCTTGGCTGTGACTACAGGCGCTGCCGTAGCCGCAGGACCGATGATACAGGTAAGGACACTTTCCCACAGCAGCTTTTGTTCGGGATTACCCTCGACGTGGAAGATGATCCACACATTGAGCGCCACAAGGGCTACCTGAGCCAGCAATACGCCTAGATGCCAACGATGGGGGCGCATCTGATGGAAATCGATACGACAATAGGTGGAAAAGAGTGTTGAGAACACCATGAAGGGGAATATGGAATCGACTACTTCGCCCAGCACATCGCCAGCGGCATCGAGCTGCGGTACGAAGTAGAACAACAGATAGACCACAGTACCCACGGCAATAGCCACAGGTAAAGTCCAGTCCTTCAGGAATTGTTTCAAATTCATGCTGCAAAGGTAGTGATAATTTGGCACGAATTACGCGAATTAACACGAAAATAGTTCATAAATCGAAAAAAATTCGTGAAATTCGTGGAATTCGTGCCTAAAAATTATTAACTTTGCAGCCAATTATGAGTGTAACAGAGTTTATTCACCAAGATAAAGCAGCGAGGAGATTCTCGATTGAGGTGCTTCCACCGCTGAAAGGTACGGGTACTGAGAAGTTGTTTGCCGATATCGACAAACTGCGCGAGCTAGACCCTGCCTATATCAACATCACCACCCACCATTCAGAGTTCGTGTATCGTGAACTGGAGAACGGCAACTTTGAGCGTCAGCGTATCCGCCGTCGCCCTGGTACTGTAGCCATAGCAGCTGCCATCCAGCAGCGATACGGCATTCCCGTTCAGCCCCACGTGATCTGTAGCGGATGTACCGTTGAGGATATAGAATACGAACTGCTCGACCTGCAGTTCCTAGGTATCAGCGACCTGTTGCTGTTGCGTGGCGACAAGGCGAAGGAGGACAGTCGATTCGTACCTACTCCTGGCGGTCATGCCCACACCACAGAGCTGATGGCGCAGGTGAAGCGATTCAACGAAGGATTCTTCGCCGACGGATCGCCTATCAAAAAACCGGGCAAGAAATTCGACTACGGAGTGGCTTGTTATCCTGAGAAGCATGAGGAGGCGCCTAATCTGGAGATGGACATGCAATATCTGAAGCAGAAGCAGGATCTGGGGGCGCAATATGCGGTGACCCAGCTGTTCTACGACAACGAGAAATACTTCCAGTTTGTGGAGAAGGCACGGGCCATGGACATTACCATACCTATTATACCGGGTATCAAGCCGATGGCCAAACTATCGCAGCTGACTGTGGTGCCGAAAACCTTCCATTGCGACATACCTGAGGCGCTGGCCAAGGAGGTGGTGAAGTGCAAGACCGACGAGGATGCACGCCAACTGGGTATTGAATGGACCACTCAGCAGTGTAAGGAGCTCTACGAGCACGGCGTGCATAATATACATTTCTATACGGTAAGCGCCGTGGACTCAGTATTAGAAGTCGGCAGGCGACTTCTTTAGTGGTTAGGGGTTAGAGGTTAGTGGTTAGAGATATGTCTTTTAGTGAGGTTATAGGACAGAAGGAAGCTGAGGAAAGGCTGATGCAGATGGTGAAGGAAGACCGTCTGCCTCATGCGTTGATGCTCTGCGGTCCGCAGGGAAGCGGAAAACTCCCTCTGGCAGTGGCCTTCGCCAGTTATCTGCTCGACAACGGCACGCCATCGGCAAAGGCGATGCTGGATAAGCTGGAGCATCCTGACCTGCACTTCACCTACCCCACCATCAAGCTGCCCTCGATGAGTGCCGACCACAAGCCCGTGAGCGATGATTTTGCCAAAGAGTGGCATGAACTCGTGATGCGAGGCCTGTACTTCACGATGGAGGACTGGATGGAAGCCATGGGAGCCGAAAACCAGCAGGCCATCATCACTGCCGGCGAAAGCGACGACCTGGTAAAGAAACTCTCGCTGAAATCGAGTCAGGGTGGCTATAAGGTATGCATCGTGTGGTTGCCTGAGAGGATGAACATAGAATGTGCCAACAAGCTGTTGAAGCTTATTGAGGAGCCACCCCAGCAGACCGTGTTTATCATGGTGTGCGAGGAGCCCGACAAACTATTGGAGACCATCCGGAGCCGCGTGCAGCGGATTGACATACGTAAAATCAGCAATGAGGACATAGAAAGTGCTCTCGTGGAGCGCAGAGGCATCAATGAAGACGATGCACACCGCATAGCCCGACTGGCTAACGGCAGCTGGCTGAAGGCGATGGACGAACTGCAGGTGGGTTCTGAAAACGAGTTGTTTCTCGATATGTATATCATGCTGATGCGTCTGGCTTACCAGCGTAAGATAAAGGATCTGCGCAAGTGGAGTGAGCAGATGGCGGCGATGGGGCGTGAGAAGCAAAAGCGCTGGCTCAACTTCTTTCTGCGCATGACAAGGGAGAACTTCATGTACAACTTCCAGAACGAGGAGCTTTGCTACATGACCCAGCAGGAGGAGAACTTCGCCAAGAACTTCGCCCGCTTCATTAACGAGAACAACATTCTGGCCATCAACGATTTGGCAAATCTTGCCATTCGCGACATCGGACAGAACGCCAACGGAAAGATCGTATTCTTCGACTTGGCATTGCAAATGATAGTACTGTTATTACAGAAATAATATATGGAGAAAACTAAGGAACATACGATGATGGTGGGGTGCGACAGAGGCTTGTGCCATCAGGCCGTAGGCCGACAGGACAGACAGTTGAACACTTACGACTGGCTGGCTGACGTGCCTGGAAACACCGACACCACTGACCTCGTGGAGGTGCAGTTCAAGCACACCCGCAAGGGATATTACCACAACGTGAATAACCTCGATCTGAAGAAAGGCGATATCGTAGCCGTAGAGGCAAGTCCGGGTCACGACATCGGCGTAGTGACACTGACGGGCAGACTCGTGAAACTCCAGTTGAAGAAGGTCAACATCAAGAGTCCCGACGATATTAAGCGCATCTATCGCATAGCCCGCGAGACCGATTTGCAGAAATGTCGTGAGGCCAAGGCACGCGAGCACTCTACGATGATTGAGAGCAGAAAGATAGCCAAGGGTCTGGGACTCGACATGAAGATAGGCGACGTGGAGTATCAGGGCGATGGCAACAAGGCGATATTCTATTATATTGCCGATGAGCGTGTGGACTTCCGTCAGCTGATTAAGGATCTGGCTGCTGCCTTCCATGTTCGCATCGAGATGAAACAGATTGGTGCCCGTCAGGAGGCAGGACGCATAGGCGGTACAGGCCCATGTGGACGTGAGCTCTGCTGCGCCACCTGGATGAAGAACTTCTCGAGTGTCAGCACCAATGCTGCCCGTTTCCAGGACATCTCGCTGAATCCGCAGAAGCTGGCTGGCATGTGCGCCAAGCTAAAGTGCTGTCTGAACTACGAGGTTGACGACTATGTAGAGGCCGGCAAGAAGCTGCCCCCGAAGGAAGTGCTGCTGCAGACGATGGACTCAGAATACCATCTGTTTAAGAGCGATATCCTGGCAGGACTCGTCACCTACTCCACCGATAAGAACATTGCCGCTAATCTGGAGACGATTACGGCTGAAAGAGCTAAGGAGGTGATTGAGATGAACCGCCGAGGCGAGAAGCCTGTATCATTACAGGAAGACGGCAGGAAGCCTGTGGAGGAGAAACACAACATCGATCTGGCTGGAGGCGACATCAGCCGATTCGACAAAGCCAAGAAAAAGAAAAAGAAGAAGCACAAGAATAACAACGGAGCAAACGGTGGCAACAATGGTGGTGCCAACAAGCAACATGCGGAATAAGATAGCACTTCTGCTGATAACGCTTTTAGGGCTCGTAGCGTGCGACCATCAGACGGTATACCACCACTACGAGCATGCTTCTGAATCGGGTTGGGATAAAAACGATACGCTCAAGTATTTCGTCTCCCCGATTCAGGAGCCTGGTTCTTATCAGGAGGATGTGGAGCTTCGCGTGGTAAACACTTTCCCCTTCCTAAGCATCACGCTGGTGGTGGAACAAACGGTATTCCCCTTAGGTCAAACCACACGCCAATCGCTGGAATGCAGTCTGATGAACGAGGAAGGCCACCCTACTGGCACAGGTATCAGCTTCTACCAGTACAGTTTCCCCCTGAAGAAGCTGGAACTGAATCAAGGCGACTCCATTCAGATTAACATCATCCACAATATGAAACGGGAGATCATGCCCGGCATCGCCGATGTGGGCGTAAAGATAAGTAAGAAGTGAGAGATCACCTCTGAACCATGTTACGGCTGGCGTCGATACGGAGGAAGATGAACAGCAGGAACGTGAAACCCCACAATGACGATCCGCCATAGCTAAAGAACGGCAGGGGAATACCAATCACGGGGGTCAAGCCCAGCACCATTCCAACATTGATAAACACATGGAACAGGAAAATACTGAGCACACTATAGCCATACACCCTTCCAAAGGTACGTGGTTGTCGCTCAGAAAGGTGAATCAGTCGTAAAATCAATGCCAGGAAAAGCAACAACACACCTGCAGAACCCACAAATCCCTCTTCCTCACCCACTGTGCAGAAGATAAAGTCGGTATCCTGCTCAGGCACATATTTCAGCTTGGTCTGAGTACCATTCAGGAATCCTTTCCCCTCCAAGCCTCCAGAACCAATGGCTATTTCACTCTGATGTACATTATAGCCTGCGCCCTTCAGATCTTCCTCCAACCCCAGCAATACATTAATACGCACTCGCTGGTGGGGTTCAAGCACATGATTCAGCGCATAGTCGGCCACATTGAAGAATAACAACGAGCCCAAGGCAAACGTGGCTATCCAGAGGTAGTTGGCAAAACGCGTCATCAGGTAGCGATACAGCAAATAGAATACAAGCAGAACGCAAAGCAGCATGCCTACATACGTGATATCGAAGGGGATGATGACGAGGGCGAAAAGGAGCGACAGTAAAGTTACGCCAATGCTGATGAGTATCAGGCGTACTGCCTCGCGCTTATCCGTGAAATACACATAGAGCAGTCCACACGAGAACAGCTGTATCAGCAACAGTACCACAAACTTACCTACCGATGTGGGGGTATATAATAGCATCGTATCGGCAAAACGGATACCCACCACGAAATACACCACCATGGCAACACCCGTAAACAGGATACTTCCCGGCATGCCCTCACGATAAAACATGAGGAAGAACGAGAGGTAAACAAGTGCAGAACCCGTCTCACGCTGAAGCACAATGAAGAGCATGGGCAACAGCACGATAGCAAGTGTAAAGGCAAAATCCTTCCACTTCTGTATACTATAGCCATAGGTACTCATAAACTTAGCCAGAGCCAAGGCTGTGGCAAACTTCGCAAACTCGGCTGGTTGCAAGCGCAATGGTCCCAGCACCAGCCACGATCGGGAACCCTTGATACTATGCGGATTGAATATCGTGGCAAAGAGCAGCAACAGCATGAAGCCGAAAATGATATAGGCAAACATGTCGAGGTAACGATCGTCGAGCATCAGGATCACAAAGCCCAGCACAATCGAGGTACCGATCCATACGATCTGCATACCAGAACGCGTGTCAAGGCTGAAGAGATCAGTCTCGCCATAATCATAGCTGGCACCACACACACTCACCCATCCGAAAACGAGGAGAGCGATATAAAGCACGATCGTCCAATAGTCGAGCGAGCGAATCACGCCTTTTTCCCTTCTGCTACCTATCTGTTGTACCATAGTTGATTCTACGTTCCTGAATATTCCTAGCCTTGGCCTCTGAAGCCTCGGAGAGTTTACCTTTTATATATTGTTCCATGATGAGACCTCCGATAGGCACACCATAGGTGGCACCCCATCCACCGTTCTCCACATATACTGCAACAGCTATCTTGGGATGATCCATCGGTGCAAAGCCCATGAATACGGAGTGGTCGTGGCCTCGGTTCTGAGCTGTACCCGTCTTACCACAAGCCATGAAATCATACTTACCCAACTCATGACACGTACCTCCGAGTACTGAGGATCGCATGCCCTGAACCACATAATCATAAGCCTCGCGACTGGCCTTCGTGTAATGCTTGCGTGTAAAGGCAGTATCGAGTGGTTCGCCCTGCACCTTGCGAACTACATGGGGCACGTAGTAATAGCCGCGATTGGCAATGGTAGCACCCAGATTGGCAATCTGAAGCGGTGTGGCATTTACCTCACCCTGTCCGATAGCTATAGAAATAATCGTAAGTCCGTTCCAAGAGCCCTTGTAAGCCTTATCGTAGAACTGGGCATTGGGAATCAGTCCTCGTTTCTCGCCTGGCAGATCGATACCCAGACGATAGCCGAAACCCATGGATACCATATAGTCGCGCCATGTGTTCATGGCATTCTGCACAGAACCGTATTTCGAGATGTTCGTATTGATCATGTGGTAGAGTCCCCAGCAGAAGTAACCATTACACGAAGTACTAAGCGCAGGCACCAAGGGCAGCGGGGCGGCATGTCCGTGACATCCCACGTGCAGACCCTTGAAGTTGAAACCATGTCCGCAGGGATACATCGTTTGCGGGGTAATCACACCTTCAGTCATGAACGTCAGTCCCTGTGTGGTCTTGAAAGTAGAGCCTGGCGGATACTGACCCATGATACTACGGTTAAGCAGAGGCTTCCATACATCCTGCGACAACAAACGGTGATTCTTCGAGCGTAGACGACCTACCATCATTCGTGGATCATATGAAGGCGATGATACCATACACAGCACCTCACCCGTAGATGGATCGATCGCCACAATACTGCCTATCTTGCCTTCCATCAGGCGCTCGCCCAGTGCTTGCAAATCGGCATCAATGCCCAGCGTCAGGTTCTTGCCTGGAATGGCACGCTGATCGAGTGAGCCATTCATGTATCGGCCCTGAATACGTCCATGGGCATCGCGCAGCAGGATCTGCACACCTTTTTGACCACGCAACTGCTTCTCGTAGGAACGTTCTATACCCAGTTTGCCGATATAATCACCAGGCTGGTAATAGTCGTCCTCCTCAATGTCGGCTGGTGATACCTCTGCCACATCGCCCAGGACATGGGCTCCCATATTATAGGTATACTGACGCACACTACGTTTCTGAACGTAGAAGCCAGGAAAGCGGTACATCTTCTCTTGAAACACGCTGAAGTCCTTATCAGAGAGCTGACTCATAAACAGCTGCTCCGTAAAGCGAGAATAGCCCGGATTCTTATTGCGATCCTTCATGGTTGCCATACGGCGGTCGAATTCTTCCTTCGTAATACCGAGGGCATGACAGAAGTCGAGGGTATCGAGTCGTCCCTTGGCCTCGTTCATTACCACCATAATATCATACGAAGGCTGGTTATACACCATCAGCTTGCCATTCCTATCGAGGATGGCACCACGCGATGGATATTCTATTTTCTTAAGGAAGGCGTTCGAGTCGGCACTTTTCTTGTAGTCATCGCTGGTGATCTGGAGTTGGAACAATCGGATGATGTAGATGACTACAATCGCTATAGCCACCCCAGCAATCACAAATTTACGTTTCTCAAGACCGTAATCCTTCACCTCGAACGAACACTTTCAATAGCCATCATCAGAATCCACGTCAGAACGGCACTGGTAAAAGCTCTCTCAAGCCACACTAACCAGTCGAAAAAAGAGAAAGCCTCGACAGCGAAGAACAGTAAACAAAAGAATACTGTTATCACGCTGCTCAAGAAGCAGAACTTATTTGTGCCGAGTGATTTCAGCGACACCTCCAGATCCGCAGCCGAGTCGCGTGGTACAACAGTCTCTAACACATAGGGCTGTACAAAAGCTACCAGCGTCATGCATCCGGCTGCCAGGCCTGGGGTGCTAGAGAAGATATCAATCACCAAACCCAGTAAGAAACAGCTTAGCAGCATGATCCATTTGGGGAAACCACGACGGAAAGTGATGGCAAAATACACATACAGCAAGGGCGTAGCCACATCGAACAAATGAACATGGTTCAGAATCAGCACCTGAGCCACGAACAGAGCCACGAACATTGCCAAGCGATTCAGTAATTCTATTGCCATCGGGATATTCTGATTATTTCTGTTTTACACTGATCGAGTCGCGAGCGGCCTGCATCAAAGCAGCACGCTCAGCAATACTCTTGTCACTTATCACACACACATCGCGCACACAACTGAAATCGGTACTCAATCTCACCTTCAGTTTATACGACAAGCCGTCGCGCGAATTATAGGCCTGCTCAATCTTTCCCACCAGCACACCAGAGGGGAAGATGCTTGAGAAGCCACTCGTCTCCACATACTCACCAAGTTTGAACTTCGCATGGCGGGGCACATCCTCTACATAGGCCACAGATGGGTCGCCACCATACCAGTGCAGATAGCCGAAATAGCCACGTCCGCGGATACAGCAGCTGATACGCGAAGAAGAAGCATTCAAGGCAGGAATCACAACGGAGTAATGGTCGCCCACAAGGTAAACCACACCCACGACACCATTGCCGCAAGCCACACCCATGTCCACCTCTACGCCGTCCTTACGACCCTTATCAATGGTCATCAGGTTCTCAGACTTGTGAACGGTATTATCTACCACCTTCGCAGGTATCACCTCATACTGGCTAAGGAATTCAAGTCCCTTGCGTTCCAGATCGGTTGTATCCTTCGTCACATCGCCATAAAGGCGTCGCAACTGGGTTACCTGACGCTCCAAGTAGAAATTGCGTTGCGAGAGTTCTTCATTCACCCGGGAGAGGTGAAAGTATGCAAAGATATTGCTCTCCCACTGGTTTACCTTTCCCACCATGGCATTGGCCGACGAGGACCACACACTACCATGATAGCTGTTGTACTGAAACAACAGAACACCACTGGCCACTTCCAACAAAATGAAAACGAACCAGTGATGATACTTTGTAAGGAAATCCAGCAGGTTACGCATGAATTATCTCATCAGGAACGAGAAACGATCCACATTCTTCAGGGCAACACCTGCACCCTTAGCCACACTGTGGAGGGGATCCTCGGGCACGTGGAACTCAATGTGCATCTTGTCAGTCAGTCGCTTGTCAAGACCACGCAGCAAAGCGCCACCACCAGTCAGGTAGATACCATTCTGAACAATATCGGCATACAACTCAGGAGGTGTGCTCTCAAGGGCTGAGAGTACAGCAGTCTCAATGCGTGATACAGTCTTGTCGAGACAGTGGGCAATCTCCTGATAGCATACAGGTACTTCCATAGGCAGAGCAGTAATACGGTTAGGACCATGTACCACGAAATCCTCAGGAGCATCCTCACCCAGATCGGTAAGGGCAGAACCTACGGCAATCTTGATACGCTCAGCCATACGCTCACTGACTTTCACGTTATGCTGACGATACATATATTCCTGGATATCAGCGGTCAGGTCGTCACCAGCCGTACGTATGGAGTTGTTGGAAACGATACCACCCAGTGAAATCACAGCAATCTCGGTAGAACCACCACCGATATCAACAATCATGTTACCCTCAGGAGCCTCTACATCGATACCGATACCAATAGCAGCAGCCATCGGCTCGAAAATCAGGTAAACATCACGTCCGTCGGCATGCTCTGCTGAGTCGCGAACGGCACGCAGCTCCACTTCGGTAGAACCTGAAGGAACACCAATTACCATACGAAGTGAGGGAGAGAACAGGCGACTGCCCGTATGAACCATCTTAATCAGTCCTCGCATCATCTGCTCGCAGGCAGAGAAGTCGGCAATCACGCCGTCACGGAGCGGACGGATGGTTTTTATGTTCTCGTGTGTTTTCTCATACATCATTTTCGCCTCGTTACCTACAGCAATCATCTTTTCGGTACGGCGATCCAGTGCAACAACCGAGGGTTCGTCGACCACAATCTTATCATCGCTGATAATAATGGTGTTGGCCGTACCAAGGTCCATTGCAATCTCTTGCACAAAACTAAAAAATCCCATTCTTTTTATCCTTAAAACTTAATTCAAAATTCCAAATTACTTTGCAGTATTTACGAACCATGCGTTGATGGCGGTATCGTAATGCGAGCTTACGCCGAAGGCACGGGTAGCAAACATTCTGCGATCCTCAATATCCGTCTGGGCACCCTTCTTGTTCAGGATATCCAGCAGCACACCATACTCAGCCTTGCTGGGTACAATCACCACATCCTTGAAGTTCTTTGCTCCAGCACGAATCAGCGAAATACCGCCGATATCAATCTTCTCAATGATGTCAGCCTCCGAGGCGCCACTGGCCACGGTCTGCTCAAAGGGGTAAAGGTCTACGATGACGAGATCAATCTCAGGAATCTCGTACTGCTTCATCTGCTCGATGTCGCCAGCGTTCTCACGACGGGCCAGAATACCTCCGAACACTTTCGGATGAAGAGTCTTCACACGACCACCGAGAATAGAGGGATAAGTGGTTACATCCTCAACTTTCTGGCACTCATAACCCAGCGATTCAATAAACTGCTGTGTACCACCAGTTGAAAGGAACTTCACACCTTCTTCATTCAATTTCTTCAGGAGCTCGTCGAGTCCGTCTTTGTGAAAAACCGACACCAAAGCGGTCTTAATCTTCTTTGTTTCAGCCATTTGTATTACTTTATAACGTTATAAATTCAAATTCAGGCTGCAAAATTACAAAATAAAAACGGATTATCCCTCATTTTCGCGAAGAAAAATCAGGTTAATCCGTGTTAAAATAAGATAGGTCAATCTAATCCAAGTGAAAAACCTCCTGAATAGGTACTGTTACCGGCGAATTATCAGGGTTAACCTCCATAATGTCGGCCATCATATCCCACCATTTCTGGGTGATGGGATCCACGTTGTCCGTATCCTGCGAGTTACCCTCACCTGAACACTCCTGATAACCAAACAGAATGTTGGTCTCCTTATCCCAATAGATACTGTAGTTGCTCACACCGCCGTCCTTGATCATCTTCACAAGTTCAGGCCAAATAGCAGCATGACGCTTCTCATACTCCTTCTCACAACCTGGTTTCAGGTACATCTTAAATGCAAATCTTTTCATATCCTTAATGTTTAATGTTTAATATTTCTGAGCGAAGCGAATTAAATGTTTAATTCCCATCAGGCTTAGTCAGGTTGCTCCCCGTCGACATATACCATATGAACTTGTCTGGATCATCTGGCTGCGATGGATCAAAGTCCTGCCAATCGCTACGCAGATGTTTCGTTAACGGGCAACCTATCTGTTTCAGCCCCATCACCACCATCTTAGCTATCTCGCAAGCACCATACGGATTAAAGTGAGTATTGTCAGCCAGCGGCTTGTCCTGCCCAGGGAATGTGTTGGCTGGATAGTGTACCAGCGAGCGTTTTGAGCCCTCTTCGCCCAGCGCCTCATAGAAAGCCGTCGACATTGCCGTGAGGTCTATGACAGGTACATTCTCACGTCTTGCCACCGTTTTCATCGCCTCCGGATAGTCGCCGTGGGTATTTTTGATGGTCTTGTGGTCATCGTTGAAGAATCTTCGAGCCGTGGGGGTGCAGAAGATGATGTTTCCCCCTGCCTCTCTCGCACGATCGGCGAATATCTTCAGGTTTCGCGAGTATGAATACCAAGCTCCGTCGCCAGCTTTCTTCTCCTTCTCATCGTTATGGCCAAATTCCACTATCACATAGTCTCCTGGCTTTAATTGTGTCAGGATTTTATCAAGTCGCAATTGCGCCAAGAAGGTGGTACACGACAAACCACTCTCGGCATAGTTAGCTATAGCCACCTGAGGGGTAAACCATCGTGTAATCATCTGTCCCCATGAAGCCCAGGGCTCATCTTCCTGATCCACCACCGTAGAGTTTCCACAAAGGAAGACAGTAGTCACCTCTTTCACGGATTCTATCCTGATGCGTTCCACGGCTGGTGCAGGACCACAAAATGAGAGAGTCAGCGAATCGTCCCAGTTCTTGTAGGATAACTCGCGTGGCTTCAGCTTCACCACCTTGTCGCCCTCTATCTTCGGTTGGTGTTTGTTCACCACAAACGTTATCTCCTCAAACTTGCCTTTCTTCGTAGTAATTAAGTCGGTATAATGGCGGCGGCTCTCTGCACGCACTACAGTCTGCCCTACCCTTTTCTTCGAGCCCAGCGTCACCGTTACCTTGTAATTACCATCAGCCACAGCCACAGCATAGCTAAAGGGCTTGCTGTCAGCCTTTTTCAGCATCGTATCCACCACCAGAGTCTGCGCCGTTGCCGTCAGCATCATCATACTGCAAACTATCAGCAAAAAGAGTCTTTTCTTCATCTTTTCAGTTATTTGTGTGCAAAGATAACTATTTCCCCCACCATCCTACCCTAATTTTTGATAATCTTTCTATAATCTTTGACTTATTGCATCCTCCTCGGATAGAATATCAGGCCGCGATTCTCACTTTTTCGCCAAAACTTTTGGAGGTTTATAGAGTATTTCTTACCTTTGCATGCAATTTTATAATGTAAGCAGCAAGCAGAAACACTTTAAGCAAAGAGAAACATGAAGAAAAACGTCCTATTACTCATGATACTTGGACTGATGATCAGTCTGATGGGGTGTCGTACGCCTATGCAAACCTCGTCGACATCACCATCGGAGGATGGCGGAAAGGCTAACGATAACGGACCTGCCATTCTTTTCGTATCTGGAACCATCAGCTTCGACTCGATAGCCAATGCCTACCATATTAAGCCAGTCGTGGCAGTATTGACGGACATGAATGGCAGGAAAGTAGTACAAGGATCGTTCGACAATACCAACTATTGCAGGCTCAATACGGCTCAATTACCTTCTGGAGTGTATGTGCTACAGATACTTCAAGACAATCAACTCCTTTACACGAACAAGGTTCTTAAACGCCGATTGTTGTAAAACTTTACCATCATCATTTACATTCCAAGTATGCCCTATTTTCGTGCACTTCGGGCGCTGGAGGTTTAGTCGGAGTAAAGTTGGACTTTACTCCGACTAAACCTCCATTTTACTCCGTGTAAAGTTCCGCTTTACACAGCACTTTGCCAGAGAAGCGATTTCTATGAAAAATAATGTAATAGAAATTCCGCAAACGGGGCTATCCGTAAGAGGGCGGCTATGACAATTATGACAGATGACAATTGTATGATGAGCACAAACAGCCCCGAGAGATAACAGAGGAGTAGAATAGTATGAATTAAACTCATTATTATATATAATATAAATATTATATAAATAATGGAAATAATATCAAGTTTATCGATGCAAATATATATCCGCAAAATATGACGTTGTCATTTGTCATAATTGTCATCAGCACTTTAGACAACATAACGAAAAAGCCCCGTCGTCTCGGTGGACGGCGGGGCCTCGCATCTAACTTCAATTATTATGCATGAATCAAAATTAAAGCCTTAATTGATTCGGACGACTATTAATAGCCAGGGTTCTGCCATGCCTTCTTCTCGGCATCGCTCAGGTTGGTACCATCCTCGTGCTGCAGTGTATCGATGAACTTCTGGGGGATAGGACGATACATGTGACGATCCTGTACGTTAGGAGCAGCCTCGGGGTTGAAAGCCTTGGCGCGCTTTACCAGCAGACCAGTACGAGCCAGCTCGTCCCAACGGTTCCACTCACCCAGCAACTCACGTGTACGCTCGTTCATGATGAAGTTCAGCATACGATCGTAGTCACCTGATGCACCAATGGTCTTCAGAATCTCCTCATCCTCAGCAGGAAGCTGGGTGTAGCTCTTAATCTGAAGGTCAGAAGCATCGGTAGTAACGTCGATACCTGTAGAGAGGTAATAGCTGTTGGTGTGGGTCATAGAAGCATAGTAAGCCTCGGTATTGGTGAGAATCTTACCGCTCTTATCCTTGTTCTTCTTCACTGAGTTTGCAGCAGCAGTAGAGTTGTCCTTATCACCACCGTCAGCCTTCAGGAATGCCATAGAACCATCGGTGTAGTAACTACGATCCTCACCCTTCTTCCACTGACCACGGGCACGGAGCTTATTCACAGTGCTAAGAGCTTCAGCATACTGTCCCAGACGAACCTGAGCCTCAGCCTTCACGAGGTAGGTCTCACCTGTACGGGCCATGATCACGTCACGGTGGGCATCACCCTTCTCACCTGTACGGCTACCGTCGGCAGTCTTGTTGATACCGCAGAATACGTTAGAGGTAGCAGTATTACCGCTGACACCATAGTTATACAGCACATACTTGCCATTCATGAAGGTGGGGAATGCATTGGGCACCCACTTGCCAGTCAGAGGATTCACGAAAGAGTGTGCTACGCCGCCACGTCCGAAGGTTCCGTAAGGCTCACCGTCGAAACGCTTGTCACTCTTCTTGTTGAGGATGAAGAGGATACCCTCATCACCCAGATCAGGCACCTGATCAGCAGTAATGCCATTCTCCGACATGATAGCAGCATCGGTCTTCTGTGCATGGTTCAAGCCGTAAACGGTCTTGAAGGTCTTCCACATACGAGCGTCGTTCACGTTATCAAATACTGAGTAGGTGTACTCAGTAGGACGACAGCGCTGGAAGTCCATACCACCAATATACTGACCACGCTGTACCCAACCTCCTGAGAAGTTAGAGAACTGAGGATCGAAGTAGTTATAGGTACGGTTTCCGAAACGGCCCTGAGTAGAGTTGTCCTCGTTGTGCTCGGCAGCCATCAGGATCTCAGAGAGACCTTCGTTCTTACAGTCAACACCCGTCCACTTTGCATACAGATCCCAGTAGTCACTGGCCAGCGGACAAGCATTAATTACCTCGTCGCAGAGAGAAACCACGCGGTTCAGGTCGCTGTTCTTGTCATACTTAGAAGCCCAAGAGGCACAACGCTCACTCTGGCGATACAGCAGGGCCTTAGCCAGGAAGTGTGCAGCGGTGTACTTGGTCCAAGTACCGTTACCACGCCACTTATCGGTGGGTAACATCTTATAGGCATTCTCGAAGTCAGAAATGATCTGGGCGAGTGTCTCGTCCTCTGAAGCACGATCGAAATTCTTCTTCACAGTACCATCAGCAGGATCCAACTGGAGTACGACGCCACCATACTGACAGAACAGACGGTAGTAATTGTAACCACGCAGGAAGTAAGCCTCACCCATGGCCTTGTTACGAGAATCTTCGTTAGACACATTCACAGCCTTGGCAATCACCAGGTTGGCAGTAGAGATACCATAGTACATCTCATCCCAGAGAGCTGACACAGCAGGACAGTTCTTGTTGGCAGCACCCAAAGCAGGTGTACAGTCCTGAGGATTCAGACGGTTATCGTAAGTGTTCCAAGGCTCAGAAGTGAGGTCGGCACCGTTGGTGAACTCATCGCAACCATAGAGGGTGATACCATAAGCCCACTCGTAGCCGAAGTGCCAGCGGATATTTCCATAGAGACCTGCAGCCATCTTCAGGGCGCCAGCCTCGTCTTCCAGCAGCGCATCAGTATATTTATGGCCAGCGTCCTCCTTCAGGAAGTCCTCGCCACAAGAGGTCGTACCCAGCAAAGCAAGCATCGACAGCGCACCGCAAACTAATGTTTTACTGATATATTTCATATAATTTACTATTTACTAATTGACGATTTACGATTTAGAAATCAACCTGTACACCAACAGTGAAGCCACGGTTGAAAAAGGTAGCACCTGTATCGAGGTCCATGAAGTCTACTGAAGAGTAGAGCATACCGAGGTTCTTGCCCTGGATGTAGATCTTAGCATTGCTCAGACCGATACCCAGTTTGCTGAGGAGGTTCTTGTCGAAGTTGTAACCCAGAGAGAGGTTGCGAACCTTGATGAACGAAGCATCCTTGAAACCGAGCAGTCCTGAGTAAGCATCGCCACCAGCCTGGCTGTAGATAGGCTTCTGCCATTCTGCACCCGTATTGTCTGGACGCCAGTAGTCTATCTCACGCTGCTGATACATACCCAGCTGACCCTCACCACCAGTACTGATGGTATAACCGAAGCGACCATACAGCTCAAGAACGAGCTCAAGACCCTTCCAAGAGAGTGTGTTGGTCCATCCTGCTGTTACACGAGGATTGCGGTTACCGATGATCACACGGTCGTCAGCATCAATCTTATAGTCGCCATTTTGATCTACGGGCTTCACGTTACCAGCAGAGAACTTAGAACCATTCTCATTGAACTTAGCCATCTCTGCGGCATCGCTCTCCTGCCACAGGCCATCGGCCTCGTAACCATAGTAAACAGAGATTGACTCACCAATGAACCATGCGTTGTTGATATCATCTTCCTTACCATTGGCCAGTTCCTCAATCTTATCCTTCTGCCAAGCGAAGTTGAGGTTAGAGTTCCAGATGAAGTCCTTTGTCATCACAGGAATAGCGTTGATGGTAACCTCAATACCCTTGTTGCTGGTCTTACCAACGTTAGACATCATAGAGGGATAACCCGAAAGTGAAGGCACACTCATAGACATAAGCAGATCATTGGTAGTAGAGGTGTACATATCGATGGTACCACCGATGCGACCCTTCAGGAAGCTGAAGTCGATACCGAAGTTCCACTGTGTAGTCTTCTCCCAACCCAGTTTCTTGTTAGGCATCTGGTTAGAACCAGAAGTATAGTAAGGCTCGTTAGTAACGAGAATCTGAGAGTTACCAGTGCTGAAAGGCATCCAGTAAGAACTGATGACACCAAGTGTTCCGTAAGGCGAAACAGCTGAGTTACCAGTCACACCCACACCGAAGCGGAGCTTCAACTGATCCAGCCATGTAACGTCTCTGAGCCAGCTCTCCTGTTCCATGCGCCAACCAAGGGCCATAGAGGGGAAGAAGTCCCATTTGTTGCCCTCTGCGAGTACAGAGCTACCATCCCAACGGGCAGAAGCGGTGAGGAGGTAACGGTCCTTGAATGAGTAGTTAACACGAGCCATATATGAAGACAGGGCACTCTCTGTCAAACCAGAGCCGATACCTACCTTATATTTAGTATCAGTTACGTCAACAGCACCGAGGTTGTTCCATAGGAATGAAGGAATAGGTACATTCTCCTCACTGATGCTACTGGTCTCAGTATTGGTCTTAGAAGCACTCTGCAACAATGTCAGACCAATTGTATGATCACCAAGGCTCTTATTATAGAGCAGCATGTTATCGAGAGTCCAAGCAATCGTACGGCCATCACCACGGCTTACGGTGTTATTACCACCTGCACGGCTGATAGAGCTGCTGTCAAGGAAGTTACCATTACGATAGTAGCGGAAGTCGGGACCGAACTGGGTCTTCCACTGCAAGCCCATCAGAGGTTCCCAAATCTGACCGAAGTCAATCTGAGCATAGAAGCTACCCAGCAAACGGAAGTTGTCACGATTATCGGTAGACTTGGTCCACTCGTCAATAACTGAATAAGTATTGGTTGTAGAACCACCAGGCTGAGTGATGATCTCACCATTCTCATCATAAGGAAGAGTATAGCGGAGGATAGCCTTGGCAGCACCATACAGATCGGTAGGACCAGAGCTGGTGCCGTATGCCTTAGAATAACCATACTTCTGCTGGCTGTAAGAACCTGTGAAAGAGCCACCGGCCTTGAACCAGTCAGTACCCTTCACATCAGCAGAAGCTGTGAAGTTGAAACGCTCGTAGCTCTGACCCTTCTGTGTACCTTTATTATTAAGGTAGCCGAAAGAAGCAAAACCGTTTACTTTCTTAGAACCTCCACGTACGCTTACATTATGCTCCTGAGTTACACCAGTCTGGGTTACGAAATCAGTCCAATCGGTATCGGTAACCTTAGAGCCGTCCCATGAGCCACCGCTCCAACCTTTCATCACATTGGCCAGAGCTACGTCGTCGCCAGCGAAGAAAGACTTATCCTGCTCCATTGTGGGCTGATCACCAGGGGTGTACTTATCGGGGGCTGAGTTGTAGTATGCCCAACGGCGCCATGTGATATAATCGCTGGCACTCATAGCCGGACTCTTATCCACGATCTTCTCAAAGGTGAAGCTGCCAGAGTAGCTAAGCTGAGCCTTACCCTCCTGACCACGCTTTGTGGTAACCAGAACAACACCATTAGCACCACGGCTACCGTAGATAGCGGTAGAAGAGGCGTCTTTCAGAATATCAATGGCCTCGATATCTTTGGGGTTCAGGGTCTCAATACCACCTGCCTGGAGGGGTACACCATCAACCACATAGAGAGGAGCAGTACTTGCACCGCCATTTCCCATTGAACGCTGACCACGGATCATGATACCGCCAACGGTACCAGGACGCTGACTCGTGGTGATATCCACACCAGCAGCCTTACCCTGCAAGGCCTCAAAGGCGTTAACTACGGGCTTCGTATTCAGTTCCTTCTCGCCTACACGAGTCAGAGCACCTGTTACGTCGCTCTTACGCTGAACACCATAACCTACTACCACCACTTCGTCGAGCAGCTGCTTGTCTTCCTCGAGGGTGACATTGATCTGACCCTTGCCAGCGGCGGCAATCGTCTGTGTGCGATAGCCTACATAGCTAATCACCACACTACCGTTCTCAGGAACATTCTGAAGCACGAAGTTACCTTCAAGATCGGTAACCGTACCTGTAGTTGTTCCCTTTACCATGACACTGGCACCGATGATAGCCTCACCAGCAGCGTCAACCACAGTTCCTGACACCTGTTTCTGAGCCCAAGCACCACTGGTACAAAGAGCCATCAGAGCCAAGAACATCAGTCGTCGGAATACGCCTGTACCCGACAACAGCTTGTCTGTTACTTGATTATTTCTCATACAGTTAAACAGTTAGTAAATTAATAATTGATTAATGTTTGTGGCGCAAAGGTAGGAGTTTTTAGTGAAAGTTGTACACTTAAAAGACAGAAATTCTAAAATTTGTCAAAAATCTAAGACGAATATCAAAAATTAGGGGTCGATTGTTAAAAACCGACCCCTGAAATACCTAAAAATGATGATTTAAATCAAGTTCATGCCCAGTTGCTTGCAAGCTTTTCGCATGTCTTCGGGCCAGATAGAGGCCTGAATCTCTCCAATGTGGCCTTTATGGAGCAGCACCATACAAAGGCGGCTCTGCCCTATTCCACCACCTATGGAAAGCGGCAGCTTATCGTTCAGCAACTGCTGGTGGAAGTAAAGCTGTTCGCGTTCTTCCTTACCTTCAATCTTGAGTTGGCGAAGCAGACTCTCCTTATCAACACGGATACCCATGGATGAGAGTTCGAAGCTTCGACCTAACACTGGATACCATATTAGGATATCGCCATTAAGTCCCATACGACCATTCTCGGCCACAGTACTCCAGTCGTCATAGTCGGGAGCACGTCCATCATGTTTCTCTCCGTTAGCGAGCTTCGCGCCTATACCTATTATAAATACAGCACCATAAGCCTCGCATATGGCATCCTCGCGCTCCTTAGGTGTCTTATCCGGATACATCTTCAGCAACTCCTCTGCATGGATAAAGTGTATCTTCTCAGGCAGGAAGGGCTTAATCTGAGGATAAGTCTCACACGTGAGGTACTCTGTACGGCGGATGGCAGCATAAATGCGTTCCACAATATTCTTCAAGAAAGCCAGCGAGCGATCCTCACGATTAATCACAGCCTCCCAGTCCCACTGGTCGACATAGAGCGAATGGAGATTATCCAGTTCCTCGTCCGCGCGTATCGCGTTCATATCTGTATAGATACCATAGCCCGGCTCTATTTTATACTCGGCCAGCGAGAGTCGCTTCCACTTAGCCAGCGAATGAACCACCTCGGCCTGAGCATCGTCGAGATCTTTGATGGGAAACGTAACGGCGCGCTCCACACCATTCAAGTCGTCATTGATACCCAGTCCCTTCAACACGAAGAGAGGAGCAGTAACACGACGCAGACGCAGCTCCGTAGACAGGTTCTGCTGGAAAAACTCCTTAATCAGCTTGATGCCTTGTTCCGTCTGCTTCATATCGAGCAGCGGCTCATACATCACAGGTTTGATGATTTGTCCCATATTTCAGTTTATGCTTAAATTGGCTGCAAAGGTACACAATTATTATCAAATTGCAAGCAAAAAGCCGAATTATTTTGCAAAAATATTGATTTTCCTTGATTTTTACTATCATTTTGCACGCCCGCCAAGCCCGTTAACAAATCATAATATTCATTTTTCACTATTCACTTTTCACTTTTTTATTGTACCTTTGCATCGCTTTTTAAATAAGGCACCCGTAGTTTAAAGGATAGAATAACGGATTCCGGTTCCGTTGGTCACGGTTCGATTCCGTGCGGGTGTACCACTTTATAACTACACTCATGGATATTACTGAAAGATTCCTAAACTATACGAAATTCGACACGCAATCGGCTGAAGACAGCGAAAGCGTGCCAAGTACCTCCAAACAGCTGATTTTCGCTGAATATCTAAAGAAGGAACTCGAAAACGAGGGCTTCAGCGATGTAGAAATGGATGACAAGGGTTATATTTACGCCACGCTGAAGGCAAACACGAAGGACGAGATTCCTACAATCGGATTCATCTCACATTACGACACCTCGCCAGATTGTTCTGGAGCAGATATTAAACCACAGATTATCAAGAATTACGATGGAAGCGACATTCTGTTGTCAGAGGGCATCATCAGTAGTCCCAAGAAATTCCCCGAACTGTTGCAGCATGTGGGGGAAGACCTGATTGTGACGGATGGCACAACACTGTTAGGCGCTGACGATAAAGCCGGCATTGCCGAGATTGTTCAAGCTATGTGCTATCTTCGCGATCATAAGGAGATCAAGCACGGCGATATACGCATAGCTTTCAACCCTGATGAGGAAATTGGCATGGGCGCTCATCACTTTGACGTGGAGAAATTCGGTTGTGAATGGGCCTACACAATGGATGGTGGCGATATTGGAGAACTTGAATTCGAGAATTTTAATGCTGCATCAGCTAAGATATATATAAAAGGTATAAGTGTGCATCCTGGCTATGCCAAGGGCAAAATGGTAAATGCCAACCTGCTGGCCATGGAACTTGCTAAGATGCTGCCTGAGGACGAGACACCAGAGACAACAGAAGGCTACCAAGGATTCTACCATCTGCTGGGTGTTCAGAGCTCAGTGGAGAAGGCATCGATGCACTACATCATCCGAGACCATGATCGTGCGCGCTTTGAGGAGCGCAAACGCACCATCAAAAACATCGTGGAAACTTTAAACGAGAAATACGGCGAGGGTACTGTGACAGCAGAGATCAAGGATCAGTACTATAACATGAAGGAGAAGATTGACCCGCAGATGCATGTCATCGACATTGTGCTTCACGCCATGCAAACCTGCGGAGTGGCTCCGAAAGTAAAGCCAATACGTGGTGGTACCGATGGTGCCCAACTGAGTTTCAAAGGTCTACCCTGCCCCAACATCTTCGCTGGAGGCGTGAATTTCCACGGACCTTACGAGTTCGTAAGTATCCAGTCGATGGAAAAAGCCCAGCAGGTGATCGTAGAGATTTGCAGACTCGTGGCAGGTTTTAATGATTAAACAGTGACTGGAGGGCGTCGAGCTCACCTACCACCCAGATAATATCACCTGCCTGGAACTTACGCGTGGGTTTAAAGGGTGAAAGACTCTCCTTTCCCTCTTCAAGACCTACCACCATACAGCTGTAGAGATCGCGGATTCCACTCTCGATGAGGGTCTTTCCCACAAACGGACTGTCTTCGCCAATTACCAGTTGGCGAAGCTTCATCTCACGATTCTCCCACTCATAATCGCGTCCAAGCACCTCTTCCTCCAATGCATTACGGAATGCTGTGAACTGCTGGTCACTACCAATGACCTGCAACACGTCGTATGGGAAAATCATATAGTCGCCATCAGGGATATTGATACGCATGCCACCACGCAGGATGCTGCTCACATGTACACCATACTTCTGGCCCAGATTCAGTTCCTTCAGCGTAGAGCCCATCCACATAGAATTATAAGGCACCTGAAAATCGGCTATATGGATATCACGATCAAGCAACTTTCCTTCGTAAAGCGGACGCTTCTTGCCATGCACTTGAGCATCTATGTCGCGTGAGTGAAGATTCAACATAAAGAGACGTTCCATCACAATACTACGATGCTTTACCCAACGGGAGAAGACAATCAGCACAATTACCACCAGTCCGATAGTAATCATCAGGGCGTTGGTAAAACGGCTCAAGTAGTTACAGATGTAGAAGATAAATGCCACAGCTATGACGACACGCACGAAAATGGTGAAGAGCAAAGGCAGACGGTTACGGTTAGATTCTGCCCAGAGGGTTTTCCACTCTGAACTATGGTTCTTCTTCATAACAAGTGCCCTCAGGAAGGGGGCTATGAGCAATACGGTGAGAACGCCCGTAATGGCATTGGCATACCAATGGAGTTCCCATCCTGGAAGAAGTTTTCTCGTAAAGGGCAGGACAAACGTAAACATAACAGCAATACCTGCTGAAGAGAGGATGCTGTAGATCAATGTATTAACGGCCATCTGCTTCAACAACTTCTTCCACAGACTCTGTTCCTGAGTATGGGTATTATTACCCATGGTAAGCTGATTGAGTGACTTGATGAGCTTATTGGGCAGATGATGCTCCAGATTATTGTAGGCAGGAGTAGCCAGACGAATCATGTAGGGAGTAAGGAACGTAGTGATGACGGATACAGCCACAACTACAGGATATAAGAAATCGCTGATTACACCCAACGACAGACCCAACGAAGCAATAATAAATGAGAACTCACCAATCTGAGCCATAGAGAAGCCGCAACGCATGGCCGACTTGAGCGATTCACCTCCTAACATAAATGAGAAAGTGCCGAAAAGACCCTGACCAACCAAAATGGTAAGCACCAAACACAAGATGGGTATAGCATAATCTACCAATATCTTCGGATCGACAAGCATACCTACCGACACGAAGAAGATGGCACCAAATAGGTTCTTCACTGGTTCCACAAGTTTTTCTATACGCTCGGCCTCAACGGTCTCTGCCAAAATACTACCCATGATAAAGGCGCCGAAAGCTGAAGAAAAGCCCACCTTCGTAGAGAAAACAGCCATACCACAACAGAGGCCTAAAGCCACTACTAGCATTACCTCGTTATTAATCAACTTACGTACAGATTTCAAGAAGAGGGGCACAGCAAAAATACCCACTATCAGCCACAAAATAAGGAAGAAGCCTATCTTCACCACGGAACCAAGCATCTGACCGCCATCGGGATTATTACCACTAGCAATGGCACTAAGCATCACCATCATCACGATAGCAAGGATATCCTCCAAAATCAGCACACTCATCACCATTCCAGCAAACTGCTGCTGGCGAAGGCCTAAATCATCGAAAGCCTTATAGATAATGGTAGTAGAAGACATTGCAAGCATACCACCCAAGAAGATACAGTCCATTTTACCCCACCCGAAAAGCTGACCTGTTACAACACCCAGCATCGACATGAAGAATATGATGGTACAAGTGGATATCATAGGCGAAGCACCCATCTTCAGGATCTTCTTAAACGAGAAATCTAGACCCAACGAGAACAGCAAGAACATCACACCAATATCAGCCCAGAGATGAACATTCTCCATATCAGCCACAGAGGTTGTGAGAGGCATGTGCGGACTTACCAGAAAACCAGCTACGATATACCCCAGTACCAAGGGCTGCTTAAGTTTCTTGAAGATAATTGTTACAATACCTGCTACTATCAGTATCAGCGCCAGGTCTTGAATCATTGTTGGGAGTTCTGCCATAATTGTTAGAGGTGAGAAGTTAAAGGTGAGGGTTTAAATTAATTAATACCATTGGACTGCGTTCGTTGAACCTGAGCGTTTATCGTACTTCAACGCATCAGTCAGTGTAGAGGCGTTACACCTGAACGAGAAGTTATAGCTCGTATAGGGTGCCAGTACCAGCGAACACGACATATTGAAACAATGAAGATCACGCGAAAGCGAGGCTGTCGTCATTGATATCTTCTTATTTTCAAAGTCATAACCAGAGGAGAAATTGATGTTCCAACCATCGCTGATCTGTACACTTCCGCTGACATTCAAGCCTTGCGTAAAGTGATAGGGATAGCGCATCGTTTTATAGTTAAACTTACTAGCTGTACGATCCTCGTTCATACTGATGTTATAACCTATACTGAGATTCCAGGGTATAGAGAAAGCCATATAACCGTCTTCATCGGTCTCTGCTTTTTCGCCACCCTTTTTCCTGCTAGCGTGCTTTGCTTTCTCCATTTCCTTATCCACATTAGTATCGAGGTCATCATCCCATTCATCATCCTCTCCCTTCTTGTCGTTTTTCTTCTTCTCAACCTTCTCACCCCGTAAACGCTTGAAGAGATTCATCACCTTTTCGTTGTTAAGCGTATACGAGAGGTTCTGCGAGATACCCTGGAAACGACCCAACTTTCCATGCTGCCAATAAGTTTCATGATCGCTTTCACGAACATTACCCAGACTATCGAGCTCATAGACGTATGAGGCAAACGAAGTAGAGAGATTCAGCGTGTAGCTCTTTGTTAACTTCAGTCGCAATGAAGCACTCACAGGGCCCATGGGCTGACGATCAGCTGCAAAGTTATAATAAGTGGAGAGTCGGAACTCATCAATCAAAGAAACTTTCTTATAACCCGTCGAATCGTCATCGCTCTTCACCTTCATCTCAAGGTTATTGCCCAAATCAAAGTTCAGAGTTCCAGACTTGCCCGTTGAAGGGGGGGCGTAGGCACCAATGGAATAGGGCGAATAGTTTACCATAGTCACATTGCCCTCAGCATCGGTCTTCTGGTACTGTTTCCAGTAGCCATAACGAGCTGACCCAAAGTCTGGTGCGTAGCTGAAGCTGGCAGTTGGGGTAATGACATGACGTATGGCCTGAATCTTGTCGCCGAATATCTTACGGTTGGGAATCCAAAAACCATAGAGTTTTGTAGAAGCACCTATACTCAGGTTCCAGTTGTACACATTGTAGAAGCCCGTGATAGTATCTACCACCTCACGTTGGTTTACCTGATCCCACGACTTATTCACCTTACTGAACAATGTACGGTCAGTAAAATTAATACCAGGTGTAAGGTTCAAATAACCAAACAGTGTGAAACTGGCCTTAATGGGAATCGTGTGCTGCATACCGTTTTTCCAGTCTTTACTCAAACTGGAGTGAAGCAACTGTTCTTCCTTGGTTTTAATCTGGTTGGTCATTGTACCCGTATAACTCATCGAGATCTTCTCATACCAGCGTTCGTCGCCTACCCTCTTCTTACGCTTGAAAGGATAGAACTGGGCTATCGATATGGTCATTTCAGGCAGCGAGAGCTCGATGGTAGAGTCACGCATATTCTGGTTCAGACGCATCGTTGTGCTAATATTCATACCGATACTTGAAAAACCTGTAGAATAAGATACAGATGAGGTTCGGGTTGACTGAGTCCTCGTCTGAGGATTATACATCGAGGAAAGGTTATTCTGCTCGTAGCTTGTCGAGGCAAAGTTCACACTGGCTGAGAGATTCGAGAAGGGATTAGCCTTCGGATCCTGTTTATGACTCCACTGAATTTTATAACTGGTTTCCTTCGTATAGTCGGGCATATTCTTATCACCACTGACCGTATTCTGATAACTTGCAAAGAATGAACCACTATAACGATAACGTTTTCTGTAATTTGAAGCAGCAGAGAGGCCCCATGAGCCTTTGGTGTAGATTTCACCAAGCAGCTTCAGGTCCATCTTATCGCTGATAGCAAAGTAATAACCACCATCGCGCAGATAGAAACCTCGCTCCATCTCATCACCATAGGTTGGCATAATCAGTCCGCTGGAATAACTCTTCGTAAAGGGGAAGAAACCATACGGAATAGCCAGAGGCAGAGGCACATCAGCTACGACGAGATAGGTAGGGCCAAACACCACATCCTTTCCCGGACGTACCTTTGCTCTCGACATAGCTAGATAGAAATCAGGATGGGGATCGTCGCAGGTGGTATAGCGTCCGTGCTGCAGGAACATTTCACCATTAGCACCTCGCTTCGAGAGTTCAGAAGTCAGGAAACCATCGTCCTGCTGAGTATACACATTGGCTATCAGACCCTTTTTCGTCTTGAAATTAAAGGCCATCGTGTCGCTCTCATACTCATCGCTACCCATTTTAAACACCGGTGTACCCACAAGTTGCTGGGTAGTGGAATCCATCTTACCCGTTGCATGCACCAGGTTGCTGTCGAGACTCATATAGATCTCTTCACTCGTCAGGTCCATGTTCTGGTACTTCACATTCGACTCTCCATACAAATGAGCCAATCCGGAAGAAGCATCATAGGTCAGTGAGTCGTTGGCGACATACTCCACAGGAGAATCAATACCATTTTTACGACTACGGTTAATGCTATCCTTAGCCAAAGAGTCGTCAACAGCCTTATTATGTTTATAAATAGCAAGCTCTATGGAGTCCATCGTAGTGGTGTCGCGTTTGATCTTCGCAGTTGCCTCCCCGCTCACAATGGTATCTAGGGGTATAGAATCGACAACGACACTATCGTTTGCTTCTGTAGCCCTCATGGCTTCAGAGACAAACGACATCGGTACTTCCGCCATAACTAACAGGATGACGAAAAGCATCAGGATGATGGCCGATTTTCTTTTCACGGTGCAAAAGTACAACAAAATAGGGGAATTACAAAATTCCCCTTTTACTTTTTTACTTTTTTACCTTTTATTATTCAAATAAGTCAACCCATTTCTGGAAACGTTTCACACCATCCCAGCCAAATTTCTCCAAACTTCGCATGGCATCCACCACACTTCGCTCGCTGCCAGGATGGGTTTTAGAGTAGAACTTATCTGCATAACAAACCACTTGTTCCTCAAGTTCCACAGGCATATAATCCTGATGGGGCAAAGGTAATTGTTGTTGTTCTATATCAAATTTGGATAATCCTGTTCCTGTATGACGTTCACACACGCGGGCATGACGCTCCCACCCCATTCCACGGAGGATCTCGGCTCCGATAATGCCGTGACAGATATAAGGTTCCGTACCAAAGCACTGGATACCTGGGGCATTACAACGAAAGATACCTATATCGTGAAGCATAGCAGCCTCTTCAAGAAAATCAACATCGAGTTTCAGTTCCGGATGAGCCTTGGCAATCTTCATACATCGATCGGCCACTTGTCGGCTATGTACTAAAAGAATTTTCCGGAGTTCGTTGTCTTCAGGATAATATTGGTCAATGATTGTCTGATAATCCATAAAGATAAAAAAAATAATTCTCCCTCGCATAATTTGCGAGGGAGAAACGTAGTTAGTTTATTCTCTTTCTATCCAGGCAATGGTGTCACCCTGACGGATGTTCTGACCTGGCTTAACACTGATGTCCACAAGTTTGCCTCCGAGAGCAGCTGGGATTGAAACAATCTCACCCCACTTGGTCTGCAGATAACAGAATGTGTCGCCCTCCTTGTACTTCTGACCAATGAATGGCTCAACGCATGGTGCAAGTACACCTTCGCCGCCGAAGCCCCACAACAGCTGACCTGCCAGAGGAGCTTTAACCGCATCGGCCTTGGCGTGCTTGATAGCGTCGATCTCTTCCTGCGAAATCTTCTGTCCACCACCCAGCTTAGCATCTTTAGCTTTCTGGATATCAGCAAGCAACTGCTTCTTGGCCTGACCACTCTTGAATGGACGATACTGCTCTGGGTGCATAGCCAACTCGAACAGCTCTTCATCGTCCTGTCCGTAGTCCCAACCATTCTCATCCATCTCCTTGCGGAATCCGTCGAGAGCATTCTCGAGCAGTGTGTGAGGATCAGCATCGGTAAACTTAAGGCCCTTCTTCTCAGCCAGTTCGATAAGCTCAGGTGCAATCTCTCCTGGCACTTTACCACTCTTACCGAGAATCATACCCCAGATAGCGTCGTCCATCATGACGTAACGACCCTTGCCCTGCTCCATGGTGAGCAGATTCATCAGAGCGATGTTCTTAGTGTACTGTGAGAATGGAGTAACCAGTGGGGGATAACCTACCTTAGGCCATACATACTCTACCTCGTTGAACAGCTTAACCAGCATATCGTCCATGGTGAGTGCACTCTCGCCCTTCTTTTCGCGCTCCTTGTTGATCATCTTCTGGATAGGACCAAGGTCGGCCATCATCGATCCCATCATACCACCAGGCAGACCACTGCCAAGCAGCAGTGACGACATGTGCTTGTTAGCTGGATTGATGAAGCAACCGAGCCAGTCATCGATAAACTCCTGGGTGAGTGTACGAGCCTGCATATAAGCATTCATGTTCAGATCGGCCACCTCGAAGCCTTCGTTCTTCAGCATACTCTGAACAGAGATGATATCTGGGTGAACCTTACCCCAGCTGAGTGGCTCGATAGCTGTATCGATGATATCGGCACCATTGTTACATACCTCAAGGATAGATGCCATTGACAAACCAGGACCAGAGTGTCCGTGATACTGAATGATGATATCGGGGTGCTTGGTCTTGATAGCCTTGGTAAGCTTACCCAGCATAGCTGGCTGACCGATACCTGCCATATCCTTCAGACAGATTTCCTCGGCACCGGCAGCGATCACCTCGTCAGCAATAGCTGCGTAGTACTCTACGGTGTGAACAGGCGATGTGGTAATACACAGAGTGGCCTGTGGTGTCATGCCGCCTTCCTTAGCCCACTTGATGCTTGGAATGATGTTACGAGTATCGTTCAATCCGCAGAAGATACGAGTGATGTCTACACCCTGAGCATGCTTAACCTTATACATCAGTGCACGAACATCGTCGGGCACAGGATACATACGGAGTGCGTTGAGACCGCGATCGAGCATGTGGGTCTTGATGCCAACCTCGTTGAATGGCTTACAGAAAGCGCGAACAGCCAGGTTAGGATTCTCGCCTGCCATCAGGTTTACCTGTTCAAAGGCTCCACCGTTGGTTTCTACTCGGGCGAAACAGCCCATATCGATAATAGCAGGGGCCACACGCTCCAACTGGTCTTTACGAGGCTGGAACTTACCAGAACTCTGCCACATGTCTCTGTAAACGAGACTGAATTGAATCTTCTTTTTTGCCATATTTTATAGTTATATTTTTAATTTTGAATGCAAATATAGCAAATATTTCTTAGATAGTGGCAAAACCATCGTATTTTTTATATTTTTTTGCAGGGCAAAGAAAAATCCCCTGCCTAACAGCAGAGGATTGTAAACTTACTGAAAATGATGATTCATCAGCCGTTGTTCGGCTAATTGCTCGTATTTTGTTCCCGGGCGACCATAATTGGCATAAGGATATATGCTGATACCACCACGCGGAGTAAAGAGTCCTATGACCTCGATATACTTCGGGTCCATAAGTTTCACAAGGTCTTTCATGATCACATTCACACAGTCTTCGTGAAAATCGCCATGATTACGGAAGCTGAACAGATAAAGTTTCAGACTCTTGCTCTCCACCATTCGCTCTCCCGGTATGTACAGGATCTTGATCTCTGCGAAATCAGGCTGACCAGTAATCGGACAGAGGGATGTAAACTCCGGACAATTGAATTGTACCCAGTAGTCGTTCTCAGGATGCTTGTTTTGAAAAGTCTCCAGAACCTCTGGAGCATAGTCCATCTTATACTCGGTCTTTTTACCAAGCAACTGTAATCCTTCTTGCTCTCTGCTCATAATTCTTTCACCTTAAATATATTATATGCAATCTCATTATCGAACACATCTTCGTTGTCGTGCTTCTTGGTGAAGTTTACCACACGAATAGTGACGGGTAATACCACAATCTCATAGAGTGTCTTCAGCGTTACCTGCGTGATAATCAACGAGGGCATCTCCTCCCAGGGAATCACACCACCCAAGGCCAGAGGGAAGAAGATGATGGAGTCGGTCAGCTCGCCCAAAATAGTACTCATCACAGCACGATAAGAGAAATTCTTACCATCCGACGATAGTTTCATTCTACTCATCACATAAGCGTTGATAAACGAACCAGCCAGGAAGGCCAAGAACGATGCTCCCGCAATACGTGGTGCCAATCCGAATATCTGATGGAAGCCTTCCTCGCCATGCCAATAAGGCGCACCGGGAATCCAATCGGCAACAGCTCCAAAGATAACGAACATAAAGTTCATGGCGAAGCCAAGCCAAATAAGAAGGCGCGTACGACCATAGCCCCACACCTCACACACCACATCGTTAATAATGTAGCTTACAGGAAACACTATCAGACCTGCTGTCATATTAGCGGGTCCCAATGAGATCTGTTTTGTTTCAAGTACGTTTGCCGTTATCAGGCAAACGCAGAACAGCACGCTGTAGAACATAAACAGCACACTGATTTTCTGATTACTTCTATTTTCCATTATTCTTGTTTTGTTAAAGGGGGTTGACCCGTAAGCCTTGCAAGTACCCCTGTGTTATATTAAAGAAGATATAGCAGCCACGCCATGTAGCATGCAAAGAAACCAATAAGCAGGAAGCCCTCGCGACGCGACACGTAGTATTTCGTAAAGGCGAAGAGCCACAGAAAACCTACGCTAAGGAGCATCATCAACAGGTCGACAATCGTGATGCCCATGATACGCAGGGGATGAATGAACGCCGTCAGACCCAGCACCAACAGGATATTCATGACGTTCGAACCTATCACATTGCCAATGGCTATAGCCGAGCGGCCCTTATAGGCAGCAACCACACTAGTAGCAAGCTCTGGCATAGACGTACCACCTGCTACAATAGTAAGTCCTATCACACTTTGACGAACACCAAAGCGATGAGCAACATAGGTAGCAGCATCCACAAAAAGGTCACTACCAAATATCAGGCATGCCAAACCTAGGACTACAAAACCTATATTACGCCAAAGATGACTGAAATCACGGGGAGCTTTCTCACGTTCAACACCCAATTCCTCCTCATTCTTAGGAAGAAGGCCATCTTTACGGGCCATCTGGAAGGTGTAAATCATAAAGGCCATAAAGGCTATGAGCAGAATAACACCATCCGATCGGCTAATCTCGTTACCCCAGAGGTGAGGAGAGTCCATGTCGTCGAAACAGAGCATAAAGAGCAACATCGAAGCACCTACGGCAAAGGGGATATCTTTCTTCACCGTAGAAGGAGCAATTACCATTGGAGCTATTGCAGCACTACAACCTACAATCAATAGCGTATTGAAGATGTTGGAGCCAATTACATTACCCACAGCCATATCTGGTGTTCCTTTGATAGCAGACATCAGACTAACGAACATTTCAGGGGCAGAGGTGCCTGCAGCCACTATGGTAAGACCAATAACGATCTCCGGCACACGCATGCCACGAGCCAACGAGGAAGCGCCCTCAGTCAGACGATCAGCACCCCATACAACTAAGGCAACTCCGACAATGATGAAAACAATGTTGAGTAGTAGCATAATCCGATATTAATCCATTTCACTGATAAATGCATCCAAGGAACGACGGTCTTTCTTCGTGGGACGACCGGTCCCCCTAGCACGATTTACAAACCCGCTAATACGAGTCATTTCCAAGAGTTCGTATTCTTCTGGAGCAGTTACGTTCTCATAGATCTCTGGAAGCAACTTAGCCCCTACACGCTGTTCAATGGTTTTCAGAATACGAAAGGAATAGGTTATCGGTGGTTTTCTCACACTTACGGTCTCACCGCATTTCACCATACGCGAAGGCTTGACATTGACGCCATCAATGGTTACACGTCCGTTCTTGCAGGCATCGGCCGCAATCGTGCGGGTCTTGAAGATTCGTGCCGCCCATAACCACTTGTCAATCCTTGCTTCTTCCATTATTTCTTCCCAAGTTTGTTAAACTGGTTCATCGTAATATCGATACCCGCCAGAACAAATGACTTGATAATCTCTACTGCCGTATCAATAGAAGGCTGAAGAGTTTTAAGATCCTCCTCGTCATACTTCCCGAGCACCCAGTCTACCTGCATACCCTTGGGAAAGTCATTACCAATACCCATACGAAGACGGGCATAGTCCTGACCAATAAGTTGCTGAATATGTCCCAATCCGTTATGCCCGCCATTAGAGCCTCCCGCTTTAAGGCGGAAAGCTCCTAAAGGAAGGGCGACATCGTCACTGATAACCAGCAGACGAGATTGTTCAATATTTTCCTTGTTCATCCAATAGCGTACAGCATTACCACTAAGATTCATAAATGTGGAGGGCTTGAGCAAGAACACCTTACGACCTTTCAACGACGTCTCGGCTACGAAGCCATAACGACGATCGCAGAAAACAATATTGGATGCCTTAGCAAAAGCATCCAATACCATAAAACCTGTGTTGTGGCGGGTCATCTCGTACTCGTCGCCGATATTTCCCAATCCAACAATCAAGAACTTGTCCATGCTGTAAAGCTATTAGCTTTTAGCTCGTGATTACTGAGCGGCCTCCTCACCTGCAGCAGCTGCAGAACGAGAAGCACGTGTAGCCTTCACTGAGCAAACAACAACCTGAGCAGGAGTAGCAATCTCCAGGCCCTCGAAGTTCAGCTCTGCCACCTTGATAGCCTTGCCAAGCTTCAACTCGGTTACGTCGATTTCAAGCTCCTCAGGAATCTGCTTGTAAGGAGCGGTAACGTTCAACTTACGAACAGCCTGACTCAGGCGACCACCATCGCGAACACCCTGAGCATGACCACTCAGCTTCACGGGGATACCAATAGTAATGGGCTTGGTCTCATTTACCTCGAAGAAATCGATGTGCAGCAGAGCATCCGTTGTGGGATGGAACTGCAGCTCCTTGATAACAGCCTTGTGAGCCTCACCATCGATAGTCAGGTTTACCACATATACATGCGGGGTATAAACAGCCTTACGCAGCTGAGCAGCGGGGATAGCGAAAGCCAGAGCCTCGGGCAGACCGTTCTCACCTTTCTTCTCACCATACAGATTACAGGGAACAAGTCCCTCCTTGCGCAACTCTTTGGTTGCCTTCTTACCAGTTGTGGCACGCTTCTGGCCACTTACGCTGATTTCTTTCATAACTTGTGTTACTCTAAATTAAGTTGTTAATAATACGTTTTGCTTAATTCGCCATCACACGAATCCCGGCATCTTGCCGAAAAAGCGGTGCAAAGGTAGTACTTTTTTTGTTTTCATGCAAACAAAATCAAAAAAAAGTGATAAATGTCAAGGCTTTATTAAAAAAATAACGGTTTTTCTTGCAGATTTAAAGGAAAATACCTACCTTTGCAGTTGCATATATATAATAAAGTAAAACGTAAATTGCATCAAGTGAGATGATTAACAGAGAAATTATTCGTATTAAAATTGTTCAGTTAACCTACGCTTACTATCAAAACGGTAACAAGAACATCGACTCGGCTGAGAAAGAACTATTCTTCAGTCTATCAAAAGCTTATGACCTTTACAACTTATTGTTAGGACTCATCGTAGCCATTACTAAGGAGGCCGGACGCCGTCTGGAACTTATTCAGGCCAGGGCAACACGTGAAGGAAAGGCCAACCCTTCTAGAAAATTTGTATTCAACCGCTTCGCCCTGCAACTGAGCGAGAATAAAGAGTTGAACGATTTTCTGAGTACCCAGAAGATTAGCTGGGACGACTCTGCAACTTTTGTTGGTCAGCTCTTCGAGAAGATTGAACAGAGTGAGATTTATCAGGATTACATGAATAGTACAGAGGACAGCTACGATGCTGATCGCGAGTTGTGGCGTAAGCTCTATAAAGCTTTCATCCAGGAGAACGACGAACTCGACACCATTCTCGAGGATCAGAGTCTCTATTGGAACGATGATAAAGAGATCGTCGACACCTTCGTCATCAAGACCATTAAACGTTTCAATGAGCAAGACGGTGCCAAACAGGAACTTCTACCCGAATGGGATAGCGATGAGGAAAAAGACTTCGCCCGCAAACTGTTCCGTGCAGCCATCCTCAATGCTGATGAGTATCAGCACTACATGAGCGAGGCATCTCGTAACTGGGATTTCTCCCGTTTGGCTTTCATGGACATTATTCTTATGCAAATTGCCATTGCCGAAATGATGACCCTGCCTAACGTGCCCATCAATGTTACCATCAACGAATATGTAGAAATCGCCAAACTTTACTCTACACACAAGAGCGGCGGTTATATCAATGGCATGCTTGATGCCATCGCACGTAACCTCGTGAATACAGGTCGACTGATGAAGCACATGGATCCTGTCAAGGAGCATGCCAAGAAGTCAAATGAGGAAACGCCAAAAGTAAAAATGAGACCAAGAATCAAAAAATAATTAATTTTATAATATGATGAATTTAGTATTAGTTGCGCAAGCATCACAAGGAAGCGGTATGAGTATGATTATTATGATGGTGGCCATCTTTGCCATCATGTGGTTTTTCATGATCAAACCCCAGCAGAAGAAACAAAAGGAAATCCAGAAGTTCCAGAACGAACTGACAGAGGGTACCGAGGTAGTAACGGGCGGTGGCATCCACGGCACAGTAAAGAGCATCGACCTGACCAAGAACACGGTCGACGTAAAGATTGCACGTGACGTTGTTATCACTGTCGAGAAGACTTCTGTTTTCGCTTCGGTACAGCAGCAACAGCAAAAGTAATCCTTCGATAAGCTCAGGAATCAAATAAAGAATGGCAAAAAAGGTGTGGCATTTGGTCAGGAACTTTTTGTTCAGCAAGGCGAACAAAGAGCTTTTGATTTTTTTATTCTTTCTAGTTCTCGCTGGTATATTCTGGTTAAACCTGACCTTAAGCGAGACCTATGAAAAGGAGTTTGCCATCCCCGTATCAGTTGTAGGCATTCCTAAGAATGCTGTGCTCACATCCGACGAAACAGATACTGTCAAGATGACTATCCGCGACAAGGGACTAACTCTGCTTACCTATTTATATGGCGATCCTATCAAGAAGATTAACATTAACTTCCGCACCTACTCCAAGAACAATGGTACGGGATCAGTGTCGGCACAGGATTTGCAGAAGATGGTTTACCAGCAATTGGCCAGCGGATCGAGAATCACGAGCGTAAAGCCCGAACGACTGGAATTTTTCTACAACTATGGTGCCAAGAAAAGAGTACCCGTCAGGTGGAGTGGCCGTGTCATTCCTGAAGAGTTATTCTTCATCACCCGCGTCGAATACTCACCTGACAGTGTCACCATCTACGCATCCGATGAGAAACTCGACAGTATTAATATGGTATATACTGAGCAGTTGAACTACGTCAACTTCCGCGACACGCTGATTGCCAACTGTGAGCTCAACAAGATGAAAGGTGTGAAGATGGTACCTGACCATGTGAAGGTTACCTTTTTCACTGACGTGCTGACTGAAGAAAGGATAGAAGGTATCCCTGTCATTGGTATCAACATGCCAGAGGGCCTACAGCTCAGAACATTCCCTGCAAAGGTCACCGTAAGTTTCGTTACAGGCGTGAGCACTTACCGTCAACTGAAGCAGGAGGACTTCACTGTCATCGCTGATTACAACGAGATCAGGAAGAATCCATCGGAGAAATGCCACATTTATCTGAAAGAAGTGCCTAGAGGCATCTCCAAGGCAAAGCTTGAAATATCATCAGTAGACTACCTGATAGAGTCAGAGGCCAAATGAAGATAGGCATAGCAGGAGGTATCGGTAGCGGCAAGAGCTACGTGTGCCAGAAGATTGAACAACGAGGTTTTGAAATCTACGATTGTGACCGGGCTGCCAAAAGACTTATCCGCCAGTCGGCTGATATCAGGCAACGTCTTATCTCACTGATTGGTCCTGAGGCATACGAGGTGACAACCGACGAAAATGGAGCAGCCAACTACATTCTTAACAAGAGTGCCGTAGCCCGATTTCTACTTGCTTCGGAAAGCAATGCCAAAGCCATCGATGCTATTGTACACCCCGCCGTATTCAAGGACTTCGAGGAAAGCGGACTGCAGTGGATGGAGAGCGCGCTTATGTTTGACTCTGGTGCCAACAGCCTTGTCGACAAGGTCATTGCTGTTGTAGCTCCCAAGGAGGTACGTATTCAGCGGGTCATGGCTCGCGACCACATCTCTCGCGAAAAAGTATTGGAGTGGATGGGACGCCAGATGGACCAGGAGGAGATCATCAAACGGTCGGATTTCGTAATCATCAACGATGGAAAGACAAATATTGACGAACAATTAAATAAAATCATTATTCAATGCAACAGATTATTTTAGCAATCGCCGGAAAGCCCGGCCTTTACAAACTCGTATCAAGAGGCAATAACAACCTCATTGTCGAGGCTCTCGACGCTACACATAAGCGCATGCCCGCCTTTGGCACAGAGCGCATTACTTCACTGAACGATATCGCCATGTTCACTGAGACCGATGACGTGCCACTGATGGACGTGCTCGACAACCTGAAAAAACTAGAAGACGGCAAGAAAGCCTGTATTAATGAGAAGAAGGCCTCTGGAGAGGAGCTCCGAGCCTACTTCAGCAAAGTGCTGCCAGAATGGGATCAGGATCGTGTACAGAACAGTCATATTAAAAAGCTCATTACCTGGTACAACATCCTCGTAGAAGCTGGTCTTACCGACTTTAAAGACCCCGAAGAGGCTGAGACTGCCGAAGAAAAGTAAATCAAATAATCCCTGCAAGAGAAACAAACAACCTTGCAGGGATTTTCTTTTTCATTGTTTTCCTTTTGAGAGAAAATGGAAAAACAAAATCTCTATATATTATAATAAGGTATATAGATATGTCAGCGAGCCCTTTGTTTATAGGTAAAACGTAAACGTTTACAATGGAAATTAACAAAAAAAGGGTAATATATCTTAAAAAATATCGTATCTTTGCCACCGAATTCAACATCTATTGAAGATCAAAACAAAAAATATCTCATTAATTAATAAATTTGTGTAACTAAAACTAACGTGTATGAATCATCAAATCAAAAGAGCCACAATGGCTTTGCTTTTGTCTGTGTTCTGCTTCGTTGCTTACGCTCAGAAGTCAGTCACGGGTACAGTGAAGGATGCTACAGGTGAGCCCATGATTGGTGTAAGTATTCTCGTAGACGGCACTACCATCGGTGCAGTGACCGACTTCGACGGTAACTTTACCATCAAGGACGTTCCTGAGAACGGCGTTCTTAAGATCTCTTACATCGGTTACAAGGATCAGAAGATTGCTGTAGCCGGAAAGAGCAGTTTCAACGTAACCATGCAGGAAGATGCTGCAGCACTCGACGAAATCGTGGTAGTGGGTTACGGAACAATGAAGAAGAAGGACCTGACGGGTTCTGTTTCGAGCGTGAAGACCGACGACCTGCAGAAGGTGGCTGGTGCCAACGTGCTGAGTGCCATGCAGGCCAAGGTGCCTGGTGTGGACTTGCAGCAGACCAACGGCGGTCAGGCCGGTGAGGGTGTAAGCATGACCCTGCGTGGTAACCGCTCACTCTTGGCTGGTAATGGCCCGCTGGTAATCGTGGACGGTGTGGAGTACGGCTCAACGGTCGACATCCCCGCCAGCGACATCGAGTCGATGGATATCCTGAAGGATGCTGCCTCTACCGCTATCTACGGTACGAAGGGTGCTAACGGTGTGATCCTGATCACCACCAAGCGCGGTAAGGCCGGTAAGACCTCTGTGACCTTCAACGGCTACCTCTCTTTCAACAGCGCTACAGGTATCGTGAAGCCCATGTACGGCGACAAGGAGGTACAGCGCCTGCTCGACAAGAAGGACTATGAGACTGCAGCTGCCAACGGCTGGAACTTCGCCAAAACGGCTACTCCCGCCGACGTGCTGACCTTCACTCTGGAGGACGGTACCGAGACTCTCTCTATCTACAACGACAAGAGCTATACCGACTGGCTCGACATGGTGCTCGACAACAGTGTTTCGCAGAACTACGAGGTGGCTGTTCAGGGCGGTAACGAGAAGACCAACTTCAACGTGTCGATGGCAGCTATGGACGATCAGGGTTTGGTGAAGGGCGATGAGTACAAGCGTTATACCGGTCGTGCCAACATCGACCACCAGATCAATAAGATCGTGAAGATCGGTGCCAGCATTTCTTACGCTTATAAGAGCAACGACAAGATGGCCGGCGGCGTGTTCAACCAGGCTCAGAAGATGACCACCATCACGCACGCTTACCTGAACGACGGCAGCATCAATGCTACCCCGAACCCCTGGTATTCAGCCCACTGCTCACCTCTGCTGAACGACGACGGTGCCTACCAGCGAAACATCGAGACTTCGCGCTTCTTCGGTAGCGGCTACCTGCAGCTGACCCCCCTGAAAGGATTGATGCTGAAGTCGCAGTTCACTGCCGACCGCAGCACATCACGCGACGGCTCATACGAAGACTATCAGAGCCAGGTTCGTTATCAGGAGAACAAAGGTAGTTACATCTCAAATTCTCGTAGCACCAGCACCAAGTATGTATGGCAGAACACCGTTAACTACAACAAGGAGATTGGCAAGCACGACTTTACCGTACTTGTGGGTCATGAAATGTCGCAAACAGTATCCGAGTCACTTAACGTAGCAGGTTTTGCAGGTTTTGAGCATTATTATAAGAGTTCTTTTTATGATGTAACAAAGATTGATAACCCAAGTAAATCTTCTGGCTACACCAAGACTTCGATGGTTTCATTCTTCGGACGTCTGAACTACTCGTTCGACGGTAAGTATCTGCTGCAGGCTTCGGTACGTGCCGATGGTTCTTCAGTACTCGCCGATGGTCATAAGTGGGGTTACTTCCCCTCTGTATCTGCCGGTTGGCGTATCTCTGAGGAGAGCTTCATGGCTGGCACCAAGTCTTGGCTCGACAACCTGAAACTCCGTGCTTCTTGGGGTCTCTCTGGTAACTCTGCCATCTCGGCTTACCAGACACTGGCCACCATCTCGTCTATCGTTCCTAACTCTACCGAGAAGGCTCCGATGACGATGGCTAACCCCGACCTGACTTGGGAAAAGACCTCTGCACTCGACTTCGGTCTCGACTTCGCATTCATCAACGGCCGCATCTACGGTAGCGTTGACTACTATAACAGCAACACCTACGACCTGCTGTACTACAAGACCGCTCCTCCCTCATCGGTATTCACCAGCACCATCTCTAACGTTGGTAAGACCAAGGGTAGCGGTTGGGAAATCTCTCTCGGCGCCATCCCCGTTAAGACCAAGGACTTCACTTGGGACCTGAACGCTTCGGCTACCTTCTCTAAGGACGAGGTTAAGGAGCTGGCTGACGGTATCGATCAGTTCGTGAACGGTATCAACATCCTGAAGGTGGGCGAGCCCGTATCGGCTTTCTACGCTTACGACATGGACGGCTGCTGGGGCATCGGTGAGTTCGACCAGTACATGGCCTCACATCCCGGCTTCGAGAAGCCTCAGGCTGACTACGGCGATCCCGGTACTCCGAAGGTGATCGACACCAACGGTGACAACAAGATCGACGACAGCGACAAGATCATTTACAACCGCAGCCCGAAGGCTATCCTGGGTCTGAGCACGACGCTGACCTACAAGGACTTCTCGCTGAGCGTACAGACCATGGCTCGCCTGGGTGGCTACATCAACTACAGCGGTTACGGACTCTACCTCTACGACAACGCCAACTGGGGCGACCTGAGCTACTGGACGCCTGAGAACCAGGGGGCCGACATCCCATCACCGGGTTGCGCTGGTACAACGCCGACCTTCTACAAGAGCTCTATCCAGATCCAGAAGGGCGACTACTTCAAGATCAAGGACATCACGCTGGCTTACAGTCTGCCGAAGAACCTCGTGAAGAAGGCTTTCATCAGCAACGTACGCGTCTATGCCTCTCTGAAGAACTACTTCACATTCAGTCACTTCGACAACTACGATCCTGAGCGTGGCGGTTCCGTGAACTTCCCGCTGATGAAGCAGGCTGTGATTGGTCTTAACGTTACTTTCTAATCCAATAAAGAGAATCGATATGAAAAAGATATTATCTATGTTATTTGCTGCCACAGCTATCAGCTTCGGCGCAACCTCCTGCTCAGACTTCCTGGAGGAGGACAACAAGACTGGTGAGACTGCCGACCTGGCATACAACACCGTATCTGGTATCGACGGATTGATTACCTCAGCCTACGACTACACTCACGGCTGGTGGGGTAAGGAGCCGTCGCTCGGACTTGCCGAGATGGGCAGCGACCTGTTCTATTTCGGTTATGATAACAAGCAGAAGTCGTTGCTGAAGTACGACATCTCTGCTGAGGCCCTTGGCAACAACGTAGCCGACAATCCCTGTCTTGACGAGTACTGGGAGATGTTCTACGCTGGTGTCGATGTATGTAACAACGCTCTGAAGTATGTGCCCGAGTGCTCTGTGATCGATGACAACAAGAAGGCTGCCTACTTGGGCGACGCCTACTTCCTCCGCGCACTTTACTATTCACAGATGGTGGCTATCTGGGGCCCGATTCCCTACAACTCTGAGCCTGTAAGCGCCATCAACAACAATCCGGTGCGTGTGCCTGAGTCGGAGATCTATGCCAACATCCTGGCCGACCTGAAGCTCTCAATGGAGAACTATAAGAAGGCTAACGTCATGACCGCCAAGGCTGCTACAGCCGAAGGTCGTGCCTACTTCTACTCTGCAGAGGCCCTCTATGCCCGCGTAGCCCTCTACGCCGCTTCCTGGCTGGGTCAGAGCCAGTACTACAACGAGGCCCTGACGGCTGCCAACGACGTGATTGCCAACTCGGGTGCCAAGTTCTACAGCCGCTTCAGCGACACTTGGAACATGGACAACGAAGATGCCAACAAAAACACCGAGAACCTCTTTGCCGTTCACTACACGAACGACCTCACATCCGGATATGACAACTGTGTGCCTTATCGCTTTACCGATAATGGTAAAGGTGAATTCAACAGTCTGATTACCCGTACAGGTTATAAGAAGAATGGTGGTAGTGCATCTCTGCTGATGTTTGTCTCTCTGTGGAACAACGGTGCTGACGACCTGGGCGGTAACGGTCAGAAGGATACACAGGTATTCTTCCGTATGGCTGCCGGTAAGACCACAATTAAGAGTAAGATGACTGGTGAGAACATCGAGTGCGGTAAGTACTACTCTCCCTACGGACGTGGATTCACCCGCTATCTGCCCTCACTCTACCTCTGGAAGCTGCTCGAGAGCGTGAAGGAGACCGACCAGCGCTACAACGGAACCCTGCTGACCAGCTATCGTATTCCTTACGAGCTGTCGAAAAACCCCGTGAAGTATCCTAACATGGGCGACCAGGTGTTCAAGGACTATGAAGAGGCTTACAAGGAGGACGGTAACTACTTCAACGGTGGTGGTATCGCTATCCTCTACAGCATCCTCGACGGTAACTCTGCTGAGGGTCAGGCTCTCCAGGCTGAGGCAAAGAACAAATATCGTCTGCAGTTCGCATTCGGTGGCGACATCCCCGTCTACACCTCTGGCGATCCTGCAACAGCGCTGCCCACCGAGGGTGGTAAGGCCAAGTCGGACGTCTATGGCGACGACCGCTACAAGAGCGAGAAGATCGAAGGCCGCCGTTCTTATCCCGGTATTAAGAAGTTCCTCGACGACCAGTACAACCCCACCTATCCTACTGCTGAGATTTCCTACCGCGACATCATGGTGCTGCGTCTCGGTGAGATGTACCTGATCAAGGCAGAGGCTGAGCTCGCTACCGGCGGCAATGCCCTCAACACCCTGAACGAGCTGCGCAAGGTTCGTGCCATCAGCGGCAAGGACAACAGCCTGAAGGGCAGTGTAGACATCGAGACCATCCTCCAGGAGCGTGCCCTCGAGCTCTGCGGTGAGTACCAGCGCTGGTTCGACCTGAAGCGTACCCACAAGCTGATCGACCACGTGAAGGCTTACAACGCACAGGCCAGCGGCAACATCGCCGTGAAGCACTACTACCGCCCCATTCCTCTGAACGAGCTGGAGGCTGTGACCAACCGTGCTGACATCAGTGTGACTCAGGATGCCAACGGTGTGCTGCAGTACACCTCAGCAGCCGACGGTATGTGGCAGAACCCTGGATATTAATAAAGTATCTATCACAAATACGAAAGAGAGTCGCAATAAAATGCGACTCTCTTTATTGTTGGTAGCATTAGGCCACTGAAGATACAAACATGAGAAATAAAAAGGAGGGAGATACTGTCTCACGACGGGGTCTCCCCCGAACTTATATAATAATACACGTATGATTGCCTCATGCATCCTTACATCGAGAATGCCTCGGCACATCTTTCCTTGAAGGCTGGTCTTCAGACTTTTCTCCACCCCCAAGCGCCTTCTCAAGCAATTGCTTAATGGCGCTGATGCTTAGGAGCCATAACGGAGTTCACTGCTGCGGGACAGTCGGAGGTTCTCACTCACATTCCCAATTAAGCACAGCTAAGTGCACCTTCACGGGTGACATATCACTATATCACGGCGGCAAAGGTACAAATAAGTTAGCACATTTCCAAATTTTAAATAAAGAAATTTGGAAATGTGCTATTGTACAGTCAAAGTCTTTAAAGGATTAGTAACGGATAGTACCGTCGTAGTTGAAGATGGACTTTGAAGTGGGAACTTCCTGATCATAGAACTGCACAGCCCTATCATTCATCTTAGGGTGTTGTTGGCGGAGCAACCGAAGGATTTCTGCCCCTGCCCAAATAACAGGGCCATAGCCATGGGCAGCCATCACATGGACCGGACGATAGGCATAGAAGGCTGCATCGAAGGCCATACCTGTACCTACGCATACATGCTCCACCTGGCCTTTCTCGTTAACTGAAGATTCAACAGCCTGCCAACCTAATAAAGCGATAGGACCAAAGGCCTTGGCATCAAGCCAGCCTTGATTAATAGCATGAGCCAGACAATAGGTGTAAATAGCAGTGGCAGAAGTTTCAAGGTAGGTATCTGGACGATCAAGCAACTGATGCCAGAAACCATCATGATGTTGCAGACGAGCAAGGCCTTCAGCATGAACCTTAAGTAGGCTAAGAATCTCAGCCCGCTGCGGATGAGAAGATGGCAGGACATCGAGCACCTCACACATCGTCAAGATAGCCCAACCATTGGCACGTGCCCAATGGAAAGAAGGATGAGGATCCATGTCCTCCACCCAGCCGTGACGGAACAACTTCTTTTCAGGAACCCACATACGACTGGCAAACTGGAGCACTTGGCTCGCTGCCTCATCATAGTATTTGTCATCTCCTGTGAGTCGACCCATATAAGCCACGGTAGGGATACCCATGAACATATCGTCGAGCCACACGGTATTCTTCTGCGGACGGAAACGGGCGAAGGTACCATCTGCCAAACGATACTCGCCGTGGAGAATATAGTCAGCATAATGGTTGATAAGTGGACGAAGCTCCTGACGTCCAGCCTTGATCATAGAGCAGCAAATAGCGCCACAATCATCAAGCGCATGTGGATCGACCACCTTTCGGATATTCACATCGATATTTTTACTCTGAGCATAGACAGACTGAAAACGGGCATAGATATCGGCCAGCAGCTGATGACGCTTAGTAACATATGATAGATAGGTTTCGTCACCTGTAACCTCATAAGCAGCAAGAACACCCGAATAGGTAACGCCCCACTCATAACTAGTTAATCGGAAACCACCTTGTTTCAACTGAGTATCGGCAGTCGCATTCTTCAACGCCACTTCCTTACCCGTATTCTTATCTACCAAAACAGCGGGGCTTTCGGCAGAGATATAACACAACACACGATCCATAACAGCCTTGACGCTATCGGCCGTTGGGATGCCATAGCCCAAGCGATAGGCGGGTTGCATAAGGTGCAAAGGGGTATTGTTATCATTCACAGGCGTCTGTGCAGATACATTAAAAAGTGAAATTTGAATAGCAAACAGTATAAACAGAATCTTCTTCATAACGCTTATTTTAAGAATGAATTAACAGAATTATCTGGACCAAGATAGAAGCCGGGCTCAGGAGGCTGATTATATCCCACGTTCTGAGCAGCAACAGAGAGGCGATAAGGAATATCTTGCATCAGACAGTTTATACGATAATCAGTAGGAATAGTCGACACAAAGATACGCAATTCTCTACTATCAGGTGTGCGAGCTATAACCTCCTCACGCCAGTCGCCAAGGATATCTGCAGATAAGCAAGGATTAGACTTCGTACCGTTATTGAACACTATACCTGGAAATTTAATCAGGTCAACAATAGCATGATTAGTCCAGTCGTACTTCGATACGGTCTCATGATCGAGCAACTCACGTAGCAGATCACCATCCCACCATATGCCAAAGTTAACGGAAAGATGGCGTCCATTTAGCACAAGATGCTGTTGATGTTGGGGATCATCTGGATCTTGAGCCGAATAGATAACCTCGCCCTTCATATTACAGATGCCATGACTATCACTACTCCACATTTCGAGGCCAAAATTGGTTGGATCGATGTCGGCAGCCATACAACGACCTACATCACTTTTAGAAGGTATCTGAAAGATAACCTTACCCGTAGCAGCATCGCGAAGTTCAGAACCATCCCGGCGATTCTCATGACAATCCCATACCTGCAAAGCTGTGGTTGAAGGATCAAAGGCCATAAGGTGAAGGGCATCTCCATGCCCCATGCCTGTATTATACAGTCCCTGACCATCGTGGTCGACAGCCATAGAGCCATAGGTAATCTCGTCGCATCCGTCACCGTCGACATCGGCCACACGGAGATTATGATTTCCCTGTCCCGCATAGGCACTCCACTCCGGCTGATTGGTATCGAACACCCAATGCTGACGTAGTTCTTTTCCATCCCAATCCCATGCTGCCAGGACAGTACGGGTATAATAGCCACGACAAAAGATGGCCGAGGCATGGTGTCCATCTAGATAGCCCACAGCAGCCAACATACGATCGGAGCGGTTTGCATAGTTATCGCCCCAGTCCATCAAGTTACCACGCTCAGGAATGTAAGGTTTAGTATCCATCGCCTCACCTGTAAGACCATTAAATACTGTGATATATTCCGGCCCCGAAAGTATACGACCTGTCATAGGACGCCCTTGACGGTTATACCTACCCCACTCTTTCTCTGGTGTTGGATTTTGGGCATCAGGTTGCGCACGATGACGATAATCAGCGAGACTGTCGCCTATCACACGTCCCTTGGCATCACGGGTACCATCAGCCGTACGTACAATGAATTCCGCACACCCGTCTCCATCCAAATCATACACAATAAAAGGTACGTAATGAGCCCCACTACGGATATTGATTCCCATATCAATACGCCAGAGACGGGCACCATCGAGACGATAACAATCAAAGATAGTAGGGCCAGTGAAACCATCATGGGCATTATCATGGGCATTGGATGGATCCCACTTCAGGATGATTTCGTACACCCCGTCACCATCAACATCGGCCACAGAAGCATCGTTGGCAGAATAAGTAAAGGGCTGTCCGTCGGGTGTAATACCACCATCGGGTTTCTGTAAGGGAATAGGGATATAGCCATCGGGGGAATCACCTCGTAAAGTAAATGAGCCAGAGCATGCCCTACCCCGTACCTCATAAGTGGCATCGGTGGATAAAGGATGTTCGTCAACAAAGAAAGTACCTCCCTTAACAAGCGACTTATTATTGAGTTTGCATCCATTGCGAAACACATCGAAGGACTCACTCTTTTGATCTGTCATGAGTGTACGCCAGCTAACAACCACTTGCTGGCCATTACGAACAGCCACCACTCCACGATTAGGTTGTTCGACACTCATATTAGTTAAGTCATAGCAAGGCTGTGCCATCACGCTCGAAGCACTCAATAGCAGCAAACCAAAATACATCATTTTCAGATTCATATCTTTATTCAGTAGTTTGATGGTGCAAATATACGCCAATTAAGTGACTATCACCCCCGAAATTTGACATTTCGCCCCTACTTTCTGGCAAATTGCTTGCAATTGTCATTAATTTAGTTTATCTTTGCCGCCAGATAATGATTTACAAACGCAAACTAACCGAAGATGAAAGAGCTATATTTTGCAGACAAGAACCGTTACGACAACGGAATGGAGTACGAGCGTTGCGGACACTCGGGTATATTATTGCCTAAAGTTAGTCTTGGATTTTGGCATAACTTCGGAAGTGTGGATCCCTATGAGCGTAGTCGGGAGATTACCCACTATGCTTTCGATCACGGCATTACCCACTTCGACCTTGCCAACAACTACGGACCTGTGTACGGATCAGCTGAGGAAACTATGGGACGACTGATGGATGAAGATTTCCGTCCATATCGTGATGAATTATTTATCTCGTCAAAAGCTGGCTATGACATGTGGCCTGGCCCTTATGGTAACTGGGGATCACGTAAATATCTGATGGCATCACTCGACCAGAGTCTGAAACGTATGAAGATAGACTACGTTGACTTGTTCTATAGTCATCGCTACGATCCAGAAACCCCATTAGAAGAGACTCTCCAAGCACTTGTGGATATTGTCCGGCAAGGTAAAGCCCTCTATGTTGGCATTTCAAACTGGCCGTTGGATCCACTTAAATTTGGTTATGAGTATTTGAAAGCTCACGATGTGCCCCTACTCATCTATCAGGGACGCTTGAATATGCTGGACCGCAAACCACAGGAAACAGGAATCACTGATTTCTGTGTTGAAAAAGGTATAGGTTTTATTGCTTTCTCGCCACTGGCTCAGGGGTTGTTGACCGATCGTTATCTTAATGGCATTCCCAAGGATTCACGTATGTCAAAAGGAAAGTTCTTAAAAGAAGAAATGCTAACTCCTGAGTTGTTACAGAAACTACGTAACTATAACCAGCAAGCAGAAAGTCGTGGCGAATCTTTGGCAGAAATGGCTTTAGCGTGGATTCTGCACCAAAAAGGGGTTACATCTGTTCTCGTAGGCGCTAGCAGTACAACCCAGCTAGAGAAAAACCTACGCTGTATAAATGCAGCTCCATTTGAGTAGCTTTTTCATCGTTAGCATAAAGAACGAGGCATCTGAATGATTCAGATGCCTCGCATTATGTTAAGCCAATACAAGCTTACTCTTTCTACTCTGCTTTAGGAGTTTCTGCCTTAGGAGCAGCTGCTTTTTTAGCAACGGGTTTCTTCACGGTGGGCTTTTTTGCAGCAGGCTTAGCACCCTCAAGCTTTTCAAGACGTGCCTTAAGGCGAGTAATCTCCTTATCCTTCATCTCAATCTCATCGCCCTGGTTCTTGATGGTGGTGAGCAGACCTTCGAGCTCATCATTATCAATATCGAGTGGATAGAGGGCATTCACTCTGTTGATGAAATCACCAAGTATGTTCATGTAGTTGGTGAAGGCATCAAACGGTCCACTGTAGATACCGCGATCCAATCCTACATTAGAAGGTTTGGTAGTCATGAAACGGAAATTATTTGAAGCCTGTAGGTAATCCCAGTCCTGATTAATACGAGGATCATTGGCTATACGCAAACGATCGGCTACACTGTAGAGTTTATTGAAAGCCTCATGCTGCATAGCGTTACCCAGCCAGCAACTTATGTCGCGCTCTTCATCAACCCAAGAAAGTGTATCAGGCACATCGAGCTGACTGACACTCTTGCAAGCCTTACAGATCTCTGTAGGCGTAGAGAAGGTGATGCCTTTCTCCTTAGCACAAGCAGGAAGTGCATGGATAAAATCAAGGATGTTAGAGCTAAGTGGTTGAGCAATACCCAAAGCCGAGAGTTCCATGAAGATATTGATAATCTGCTCTTCTTCTGGCAGACGGGCAATGCGGTCAATATAGGCATCAGCAAACAGAGGATAGCCATCCCACTCTGAGTTATTGAAGCGCAAAGAAATATCGTCAGAAAGTTCGATATCACGGAGCAACAACTTCAGGTTTGGTGCCTGATTGCAGTGGTATACATAGTGAGGCGACTTCCAACCGAGTACGTGCTTGGCACCCTCGGTCAACATACCCTTGAAGCCCATAGCGGCAATCTGGGCACCGATATCATCGCTATAGATAAGCGAAGAGTTACGGGCTACAGTAGGCTTCTTACCGAAGAGTTCCTCGATCTTGGCAGCTTGTTTCTTCACATCAAGAGCGAAAGTCTCAGGATTAGCCAATGAAGACAGACCATGACTATAGGGCTCAGCAAGAAACTCCACACATCCCGTCTCGTTCATCTCCTGCAACTTCTCAATTACTTGCGGTGCATGCATTTCCAACTGCTCGATACCAGTACCAGACAGAGAGAAAGCCACTTTGAAGTACTTACCATTCTCCTTGATCATGTCAAGAAGGGTATTCAGAGCAGGCATATAACTACGTTCAGCAATATCGGTAATGCTACGCTCGTTCTCGTAGTCATCATAATAATAATGATCGGTACCGATATCGAAGAAACGGTAACGCTTCAGATGAATAATCTGATGTATTTCGAAATATAAACAAATTGTTTTCATAATTGTTTAATGTTTATTGTTTTACGTTTAATGTTATTCTTCCCATCCGAGGGTACGGCGATAAAGTGTGCGGATCCAACGACCAACTTTCTCCCAGGTAATCTGATCAACCTCGCGTTTGCCCTCCTCCTTGAGATACTGGAAGAGCGACTCGTTATGGCAAATAGAATAGATGGCATCGGCCAAAGCGTGGATATCCCAATAGTCAACCTTGATACAGTTGTCGAGAATCTCAGCACAGCCCGACTGCTTCGAAATAATTGAAGGCGTTCCGCACTGCATAGCCTCCAGCGGGGAGATACCAAACGGCTCCGAAACGGAAGGCATGACGTATACATCAGAATCTTTCAGGCACTCATAGACTTGCTTACCACGCATGAAGCCCGGGAAGTGGAAACGATCAGCAATACCACGCTCGGCAGCAAGATGAATCATGGCATCCATCATATCACCAGAGCCAGCCATGCAGAAACGGACATTGCGAGTACGGTGGAGAACCATCGTAGCTGCCTCGACAAAATATTCAGGTCCCTTCTGCATCGTAATACGTCCAAGGAAGGTTACAACCTTTTCCTTGCCGGTATGGTCAGGACGAGGGATGTCCTGGTACTCCTGAGGAAGCGGATATACTGCATTATGAACTGTATAGCATTTGCGTGGATCCTGATGGTACTGGTGAATCACCGTCTGACGGGTGAGCTCAGACACACACATGATGCAGTCAGCCCAATCCATACCATTCTTCTCGATAGAATAAACCGTTGGATTTACCTTACCACGGGAGCGGTCAAAGTCGGTAGCATGTACATGTATACACAGAGGTTTACCACTTACCTGCTTGGCATGGATACCAGCTGGGAATGTAAGCCAGTCATGAGCATGAATAATATCAAACTCCTCGGTACGGGCCACCTGACCAGCAATGATGGAGTAGTTATTAATCTCCTCGTGCAGGTTGCCAGGATAACCTCCTGCAAACTCCATAGCACCGAGATCGTTCACATTCATATAGTTAAAGTCGGCATAGATATGCTCGCGCAACTTAAAATAATAGTCGGGATCCATGATATTGCCCACGCGCTGCTTCACATAGTCGTAATCGACATCACGATAAGCAATAGGCACAGCATTCATGGCTACGATACGGCAAGCATGCTGACTCTCATCACCAAATGGATGAGGCAGGCAGAGCACAGTCTCTATATCGCCCTGAGCCTTCAGACCCTCAGAGATACCATAATTAGCAGTAGCGAGTCCACCAAATACATGAGGAGGATACTCCCATCCAAACATTAATACTTTCATAGTGGTTCCTCCTTATTTTTGATATGAATACTTATCCATCAGCTTGAGCGTACGGAGGATCTCCGCTACGTTCATGGCAAACGACATGGCACCACGTCCATGGAATGGTGGGTTACCGTCGAACAGCTCAGAAATTGTACCGATGGCATGATAGTCCATTTCATCCTCATAGCCCACCAGCTGACGCTCAATGAACGAGAGGCGTGAACGCTTATAGAGTTTCAGACAAGCCTCCATGTAGAAGCCACCCAGCCAAGGCCAGGCTGTTCCCTGATGGTAAGCATAGTCGCGCTGAGTCTGCGGCCCCACGTATATGGGGTTATAACCACCACTCTTCGGCGAGAGTGAACGGAGTCCCTTAGGTGTCAACAATTCACGAGTACATATATCAACCACGCTCTTCATCTGCTGCTGGTTCAGCGGCGAGTAGTCGAAGGCTACAGCGAAGATCATGTTCGGACGAACACTCCAATCCATCATATTGCCATCGACATAGTCGAGCAGATAGCCATATTCGTTGACAAAGGTGTCTACGAACGAATTCTTTGCCAGTTCGGCACGTTTCTCAAGATCAGCAGCACCTTTGGCATCTCCCTTTTCAGCTGCCATCGAAGCACAGAACTTCAATGCATTATACCAAAGGGCATTGAACTCAACAATGTAGCCTGAGCGGGGTACTACGGGTTTGCCATTAGCAGTAGAGTTCATCCAAGTCACGGCACGATCGCGGCCATTGGAGTATAGCAAGCCATTATCGTCAAGACGGAGGTTAGGATGTCCACCTTTTATGATATAAGTGACGATATCCTGCAAAAGTTTGCCATACATCTTGAAGCCCTCGTCGCGACCTACTTCCTTCGTATACTGCTGAATGGCCCAAACTGCCCACAAGGGAACATCGGGCTGTTCTATCTCGTAGATCTTTCCGCTGATGGGTTTATCAGCCATAAACTCACGAAGGGCTTTCTCGGCGGTTCTCATCACCAACTCAAAATAGTCGCGCTCGCCAATGGCCAGCGTCAGTCCCGGCAACGCAATAAACGTGTCGCGGGCACGGGCCTTAAACCAAGGATAACCTGCCAGCAGATAACGCTCGTCTTTCTTGTCGATCTTCTCCATCGTGCCACTACGGCGATCGCGGAAATGGAACTGGTGGGCTGCTGTTACCAAACAATGATAGAAATTATCACGAGGTACACGCTCATCCACTTCCTCATCAAAGAGTTTTTTCAATGTAGAAGTCTTAATCTGTGAGGTAGAACCCGAGAAGATGATACTCTCGCCCTTTTTGATTGGCATCTCGAAATAACCAGGTACGTAGAGATCCTCGTTCGAAGCATAGCCACGCTCTTGTTCCTTGGGATACTCCACGCCACGATACCAGTCGGGTTGGAAGACAAACTCATTCTTCTTTGAGAACTGCATGTAAAGGTCAGGATAACCGGCATACATACAGGTCTTGATACCATTATCCACCTGACTATACTCACGGCTGGCAGTACCATTCTCATGGGTAAACTGACGTACGGAGCGGAAAGCCAAGAATGGGCGGAAACGCAAGGTTGTGGCAGAATGGGCATCTTCCAACGTATAACGAATCAGAATACGATCCTCATAGTGCTGGAATATCACCTCCTTCTTTAAGATTACACCTCCCACACGGTACGTCGTCGTAGGTACCTTTGTGGCATCAAACTCACGGATGTACTTGTGTCCGTTTGGACTAAAATTGTTGCCCTGATACTTGTGCAGGCCCAGGTTGAATTCGGCTCCATGCTGAATGACTGTACAGTCGAGCGATGACAAAAGCACATGGTTATCATCATCAAGCTCAGGTACAGGCACCACCAACAATCCATGGTACTTACGCGTATTGCAATCCACCAGCGTAGAACTGCTGTAGGCACCAGATCGATTGGTTCGGAGGAATTCACGACGAAGACTTTCCTGCAGGTTAGTCATCACGGCTTTTTCTAATCGTAAATAGCTCATAGTTCCTGAAGAGGTATTTTAATTATTGTGATACATTAGTATTTATTCTCCAAAAGTAGGCATTTTTTCCTAAAGTGCAAAGGATTTCCTTACATTTAACAATTATTTAAGTAAATGCCGGCAAGTTTTTTACATTTACCGGCATTTTTTATGCTGGAATAAGGAAATTTATCACTTCAAGTTCAACTCCTATGCTGAATGGTCCCACTGGGGTTTTCATTAGTCGACCATCGATGCCCACCATAGCATGTTTGGCATAATCCACCTGGACTTCCTTGGTACGATATGGATGAACACTACGATGATTCAGAAAGCGACCTGTTACCAATAGCCAAAGACCTTCGATAAGCTGTACTACCTCTGGATGATAAACCACGCTGACATCAATCATACCATTGTAAGGTACAGCATTAGGTGTCTGTCCATAGCCAGGGCCAGAGCCAATACATACGGTCATCACTTTACGATCAATCACATCGCTATTGATTCGCAATTTCATCTTATACTCCATACGGTGAAAGAGCATAACGAAAAGTGACGAAATGAAAGATAATGTACGGGATCCGAAGAGTCGGCGCGTCTGACGACGGAGATTCATAATATCGGCAGTCATACCGATATTAATACAGTTCAGGAAATAGCGATGACAGCGTTCACCTTTGGCATTAGAATAGCGGATACATCCTAAATCTACCTTACGAACACGATGTTGGATAAGCCAGTCAATGGTCTGTTCCACCTTATCCTCATCAAACTCCCAGAAACGGGCGAAGTCGTTCATCACACCATTGGGGATGACACCTAAGGCTATACTCTCCCTCACCTCTTTCTCTTCCATCATCAGACAGTTGACAGCATCGTTCAGTGCAGAGTCGCCACCCACGATGATGATGGTCTTGTAACCATTGGAGATCATCATTTTCATCAGGCGTTCCACACTGTCGGATGTCTCGCTCTGCACAAAGTCATAATTAACCTGACGCTCATCGAGCACCTTCTGTATTTTCTCCCAACGCTTACGTTTGTTGGTTATTCCGGCTTTCGGACAATATACAATGCCCCATTTTCCTGTTTCTACTGCCATAATTCTTTTATCCTTTCTATCTTTTCCTCCATGGGGAGTGATGCGTTGATCCAATTAATTATAAAACCTCTGCGCTCCATACCACGAAACCACGTCATCTGCCGTTTGGCAAACTGATGGATGGCTATCTCCAGCTGTCGGAACATCTCGTCGTACGAAAGATAACCTATTAAGAACTCCGTCAGGAACTTGTATTCCAATCCGTAGTATATCAGGTCTTCAGCAGGTATGCCCTCATCGAGCAGGGCCTTCACCTCTTCCACCATACCATTATCCAGTCGTGCCTTCAACCGGCGGGTTATCTTTTCCCTACGCAACTCACGATCGATATCGATACCGATGATGAGACTATCAACAGGAGGCAATTCTCTCAACGGTGTGGGATGTGCGATATTATAGGTCTCTATCTCGATGGCGCGGATGGCTCGCTGACACGAGTCCACGTCGGTTTTGTTATGCATATTCGAACCGTTCTGTGCTTTCAGCTTCGCTAGCATCTCTGTGAGTTCCTCGAGAGATTTTCCCTCAAGACTATCGCGCAACTCCTGATTCTGGGGTACGGGCGACAGCTTATAACCCTTCAAGACCGCCTCGATGTAGAGTCCAGTTCCACCACAAAGGATGGGTACTGCTCCCCTACCTTGTATGTCGAGATATGCATCGTAGAAATCCTGCTGATACTCAAAGAGGTTGTACTTCGTCCCCGGCTCGCAGATGTCTATCAGATGATAGGGCACCTCACCATAATCCTCAAGATCCTTGCCTGTGCCGATATCCATCCTACGATACACCTGACGAGAATCAGCCGAGATAATCTCGCCACCTATCTCTGCCGCCAGCCGTGCTGCTACGGGAGTTTTCCCCGAAGCCGTCGGACCAAGTATCGTAATCATCTGCTGCATATCGGGTACAAAGATACGAATAAGTGAGCGAAAAACCAAATTTATTTGGATTTTTCCGAACGGGAGTATCTTCGGCGAAGCCAAAGATACATAAAAAATGCCATTCGACAAAATCGGACGGCATTTTTTTGCTGATTCTATTAGAACTCCCGGTTCATCAGGAAATGGAACGCGTTTCTCAACTCACCCCCCACCCTGTGGGCAAACGGCGGTTCCATGGTGCGCGAACTGGTATTGATCTCATAGACCACACCTTCCTCACTCTCACCGTTCTTATCGAAGTAAAGACGCGTTTCTCTACCGTCGTTCTTCTCGTAATAGAACATCAGATTGCCTTCTTTATCATACAGGAACTCCTGATAGTACTTATACCCAGGGGTATTGTAGTTGTTCACGATGAAATAGGGCTCATAGAAATAGCGCCCCAGATTGGTATCCTCCTCGCAGGAGAAATAATACTGGGTGGTAACCTTTCCGGCTCCCTCGCCTAATGTATAACTGCTGTTTACCTCTGTCCTATTGGCGGGTTTCCCTGCCTTGGCCAGTTGATCGGCGGTAGCCACATTTTTCTTTGCCTCAGCATACGCCTTACGAATCTCTGCCACCCTGGCTTTTGCCTCGGGTGAGTTCTGTGCCTGCAGCGAGATACTACCCAGCAGACACATCATAGCAAATAAAACTTTTCTTATCATTTTTCCTTCACCTTATATTCTTTAAAGAAAGCGGTTATCTCCTTGCCCTCAGGCACCTGATTCAGATAAGTCTGACCCTCTCCAACGGTGATTTCCTTCTCGTTCAGATAGGCCTCGCTGATCTCGCCATACACCTCGAGTACACTGAGTTTCCACAGCTGCTTGCCTTCGCCATTGAAAGCGTAAATATCCTGCAGCGTGGCAGGACCACCAGCATGACCAGCAAACTTCAGATAGTACGTACCATCCTTCTCGGCTTTCGAGGGCACATGACGAGGATCCTCCACTGCCACCAGCTTAATCTTACCATCATCCTTACGAATGAAGAAAGCACCATTCTTATCGTCCTTGTCGCGAAGCCATATCCACTCGTTATGATAGTCGATATAGCAGTGGGCCCACTTCACCAGTTCTACGTGTTCATCACTCGTCCTGTTGGCCTCAAAGATATTCTCCATCATGGCGAGATCGCTCTTCCATACAGGCATCTCCTCGTCTACCATCGAATGGAAAAACTCATACTCATGTTCTATCATCTTACCGTCTCTCAGGTAGATCATACCCACGCCGAAACTCTCTGGTGCACCATGGGTATAGCAGAGTTCCAAGCCCTTCGGACCCTCGAAGGCAGCAGCTAAATCGTTGGGGATATAGCCATCGGCCTCAGCATTCCATGCGCAACCATACTGCTCATCGTAATAGCCCAGTTGCTCCATCTTATACACCTTACCGCTGTCTAGCAGCACCTCGAGGGCGAGGGCATACTTGCGGTCAGGATCATGCTTGTCCTTGGGGGCATTCTTATACTCACCCTCGAACTCTACAGCACCCATCGTATAACGATCGCCAATGATGCAACTCTTCATCGTGCTCTTCACCTTCATGCCATACTCCTTCTCCAACTGCTTCACCACCTCAGCAGGAAGTTTGGGGTAAGTATAGTCACTCTTCTGGCACGACTTCACATCAAGCAGCTTTCTCGAGTTCAGATAGTTGTCGGTACAGATCACAACACCCCACCCCAAGTCGCTTCTCTTCTCTTTCGGATTAACGAAGTCGAAGCGGGCACAGAGCGCAGGAATCTCAGGACGGGCGTGTATCTCGCCGGTACTGGGTTCTTCACCATCAGGATCCTTCAGTACTTCATCGATGAATTTGATCTTGGTGATTTTATTCTCCAAAAGCATATTGGTATACTGGGCGGCATTTCGTCGGAACATCTCTTGCAGTTCCCAGCGCTTATGCCAGGGTTCAAACCCATCGAGTGTGCCACACTCCTCCTCATACTTTTTCTGATCAGGCTCTTTCAGATTGGTGAAATAGAGCATCTGCATATACTCTCCGTCGTTACCAATGAGGAACATGGGTAACGGGGTGGTATCGTTCTCTTCGATAATACTGTCGATGATGGCTTCGAGCGAATCCTTGGCATCAGCACCATCCGTCTGACCCTTGTTCTTACATCCCATCATCACCGCCATCACGCAGACGGCAAAAACCATTAGTTTTTTCATCATGTTGACATCATTTAGTTTTTTATTCCTTGACGTATGGGAAACGATGTTTATCAGGCATCGCCTCCTCTGCTTTTATCAGCTCCACATTCAATTGCTCAATAAAAGAGAGTTTAATATCGTCATTCGACTGAGCAGGTTTGTACCAGGCCTGCTTACTGAAGTAATCTTGCAGATCCTTCGATTGAAAGCGGTAGCCATGACTCGCCAGAATCTCATTACGCATAATTCGCAGTGTGGGTTTACTCATATAGCGGAACCTTCTGTCGTTCAACAGTACCGTACTGGTATAGCCAAACCTACGCATCATCCTATTTGCCTTACGGAATTCCAAAACATTGCCGTCACGATTCCACCAGTTTGTATCCTCGTTGAACGACAGCCCATAGAGCCTGATACCATCTAGTGTCTGCACCACCTCCCAAGTTCCTTCCAGCCTGTTAGTACTGCCCACAATAGGAGAAATACTGATATACCCCAACACCATACCATTGAAGGTCTGCACCTCATACGAGGCCAACTCCAGGTTCACACTTACCTGACTCCAGTTGAAGCCTATCTTCAGCTCTTCGTCAGAATCACCAACGATCTCGTATTCGTACATCAACTGATTCTTAAACTTCGCGATACTGACTTCCTGTGCATCATTTGCCTCATTCGACATGACCGACAGCAATAGGTTCTTATCGTTGTAAAAGCAGAGTACATCCCATCCATCCTTCTTCTGATGACGAACGGTGGCAATATCGCTATATACATTCACGTAGTCGTTCTCACCATTGGCAACGGTGTATACGTCTTTCTTACCAGCCACAGGCACCAGCACAAATTCATGCTCCTCGCCTTCAGCCATTGCATTCATCAGCACCTTACCGCCAGCCATATTCTTGGCAGTATAACAAAGCGTACCATTATACCAATATCCGCCCTCCCAAATCTGTGCCTTTATCACTGCTGTCATCATGATCATCAGCAGCGTCATCAACGTTTTCTTCATCTGTTTATTCTGCGTAGTTTTGCAAACTTAATTCCTCTGCTTTCGTCTTAATCGCGTCGCGAACATACTTCTCCAGATAGGCTTTCTCACCGTCCTTTCCATCAGGCGACAGAAAATCATCCACAAACCAGTTCCCACGCTCATAATGCAGTCCCAGAGATATAATATAATCATTACCAAAATTCTTGGCATCGATTATCACCACAGCAGTAGAATCTGTTGTCATCTTGATTCTTCCCACCTCACAGGTAAAGTCATTATCATCCTGCGAGTTTGTCCAATGGTCGTAGTCCAATACGATATCATCATCGCCGGCCAACTCGAGAGCTTGCTCCAGAAATTTCTTATAATTTTCCGAGCAGTACAGACTATCCAGATTGAGACGTTTCATCACCCTCGCACCTGTCTCGTCGTACTTAGGATTCTTGTAACAGCTGTAAATAGCCTCTACACGCTGACGGATAAAGTTCTCCGTATGCTGGATGTCTGAATCGCGCTCACTGATGGTTACACTGTCGATACCGATACCATGACCACCATCCTGTGGTGCTTTCTTACCTCCACAGGCTGTCAGCAACATTCCTACTACTGCTACTAATACTAACTTCTTCATGATTGTCATTTACTGTTTAACCTTCATATAAACGCCGTCGAAGGCCACACCCGCACCAAAGCAGCCAAGTGTGCTGTAGTCGGAGGTCGTCTTCAGCACCACGAACTTCTTGAAGAAGTGGGCGCTGAAGCAATAGCCACACTCGTTCACATTATTATATATGAACCAGTTGTAGGTATAGTCGCCCAATACTGCCGGACGGTCCGGGTCACTCTTGCCTTCAGCAATGTTGTTGGGTACGTTACAAACCTCGAAGTGCAGTTTGTGCTTACCTGCCCCACGAAACTTCACGTGTCCACCCATCATCGACTTGCATGCCTCATTCCAGATGGAATAGCTATATTCCCTTCCGATGTTCTGCGGATCCTCATAGTCGAAATACTTGGGTACATCCACCATCTCCTCGTTTGCTTCAAAATTCTTCATGGGGAACTCCTTACCTGTCTTGGGATTGGTCCAGGTGCCTTCCGAAATGCGGGCTTCGAGCCCTTCGCCTTCGATCTTAAATGACAGGATGCCCGTAATCACACCATCGTCCTGATACTCCTTCAACACGTACCACCCGTTTTCATATATCTTACCCACCACCAGAATGGGAGCCGGGTGCTTAGCATTGGGGTAATAGATCTCGCCTGAAGCTATTTCGTCGTGATTCACGGCAAACTTCAGTTTCATGGGAATCTTGTCGCCAAGTGTTCCCTCGAAGCTCCACTCTTCCAGCACATCGGCATGAGCCGATACTGCCAGCATCAGGAGCATCAGCAGTGATATCAGCTTTCTCATTTGCTTTCAGGTATGAATTTGCTTCCGTTCCACGTCATACGCTTCTCCTTCCTATTTACTGAGGTGTAGAAGGTGCATACAATGGTCTTCCCCTGTCGGGGCAGTGCATATAGCGTTGAATGCGACATCTCAGGGGCATCTATCTCAAAGCCCAAATCCTGACCGTAGGCCACCTTCATCTTATGGGTGGCATTGTCGTATATGTAGAACGTAATGCCAGTAAACTGTCCGGCGACGGGTCTGCCGTTCTCGAAGAAGTTGTTCGATACAGCCACCAGCTTATGCTTCTTGTCGGCATAGTTCCAGTAGCAGCACTCTATGGCCAGACGACCATCTTCGCCATCATCCTCCGTGAATCCTACGTAGCCGTTCTGCGCATCTACGATGAGATCGCAGCCTGGCATCAGTTTCATGCCGTTTCGATACAGTTTCCAGCAGTCTTTCATCGAGCCCCAGCCCTCGCCCATCTCATTCTGTGAGAGCAGGGCAGTTGTGAAGTCCTTCACGTTAGGTGCTGTTCCCTTATAGTTCACGATGATCTCTCCCAGTCCGTCGTCCCACGTCAGTGGTTCCGTCTTCTGGTAAACAGGCTTCATACCGTCCCAGGTAAACGTGTGCTTTTGCGGTTCGTCATCACCCCAAACGTTTACTACCACGTTCTTTCCCACCTTGGGCAAATTGCAGTATATCTGTGCGTAGGGGTTTTTCCTGTCAACCCATCGGTAGCCTTTTAGAATCTCCGGCTCAGGGGTGAGACGTTTCTTCTGGGCATCATAGTCGTAGAAACACACGAAGTCGATGTAGGGATCGGTGGGTTGACCTAGACGTACTGCCAACAGCTTGTGTCCGTTCGAACGATTCCATACGCAGGCTTCCATATATTCGCCATCGGTGCCAGCATCGTCCACACTTACATAACCGTTCTTGGCATCAATGGTAACGGTGAGATCAGTCTCCTCATCAAGCACCACCTTCGAGAGTCCTTTCTCCATAGCGTCTCTCACCTCTCCCATCATCCATGTGGGCCAGGTCTTGTCGAAGCTTTCGAGCATGATGCCCAGACTGCCGTTTATCACGTTATCGATGGGTTTGGTTTTCCAACCCTCCTCGATCACGGTGAGCGGACAACTCTCAAAATGTTTGTCCTGGGCCAGTCCTTTCAGACCGGCCATCAGGACAACTGTCAAAACGATGAGTTTTTTCATACCTTATTTATTATTTAGGACCGATATCGCGTCCCTCGATACTATTGTCGAGCGGGTTCTCAAAGAACTTACAACCCTTCTTTTCCGCGTTATCTATCGTTCCCAGATTCTCCGAGGGGTGATAAATCTTACAGTTGTTCATGTAGAACGTCTGCTCCAGACGGAACAGCGGTGCATCACCCCAGTTGGCGAAGAAACGGCAGTCGTTGAACGTCAATCCCATATTCTCCCAACCCTCGATGAGCGTGTACTCACGATTGTTGAAGAAGTCGCAGCGGGTAAACGTTACTGCCATCGTGCTTCTCAGTTCCATAATACCGTATGTACAGTCGTGTATGTTCGAGTTCATCAGCGTAAAGTCCGATGTCTCCATCAGCTCCACACCATAGGTACCACAACCATACAGGTCACAGTCCTTCACGAATATCATGCGTCCGCCCTTCACACCTATCACACCACCTGAGCAGGTACCGCCCTCGGTATGACCCATGGTCAGATTTTGCACCTCAATGTTCTCGCAATTAATAAAATATAAGGTGTACGAGTAGCGGGGATCCACTTCTATACTTGAGTTCTGCTCACCCTTAATAATGAGGTTCTTCATGTTCAGCAGCGCCAACTGACGTCCGTCGGTCTCACTCTCGCTAACTACAAGGGGCTCCTTGCTGATAATATCTGTGGCGATACTTGCCCAGCGACGTCCTTGTCTATTCTTGAACATATCCTCTCTTTCCAGAACACGCGACAGGTTTAAATGTACACCAGCGGCAATAGCCACCGTACGGTTACTACCCAGTGCAGCCAGGAATTCACTCTCATTGGTAACCACGTAGAAAGCCTCACCATCCACCTCGTCAGGTCCACGACCATCATCGTCCAGACCACCGGGGAAATGACCTTCGCCAATCGCCAGTTCCTTCAGATCCTTGTTGTACGTGCTGCTGCTCATGTCCATATAGCCACGCTCACTGTCGGGCACGGTCTCCTCACTCTTGATGAGCTGTATGTTCAACTGCTCTATCACATGAAGCTTAATGGCATTATTGTCTTTGCCGGGCTTGTACCAAGGCTGTTTGCCAAAGTACTCCTGCAGGTCCTTCGACTGGAACTTCCATCCGTGACGGGCCAGCACCTCATTACGCATCAGTCTCAGCTCATCCTTCGAGAAACGACCCAGATACGTGGTGTTCATCAGCCAGTTCGACAGCAGTTCGCCTACGGGTTCCTGCTCCACTTCACGCTCAAAGTTGATATGATGCTTCAGATCATCGGGTGTCAGCGTCATCTGCCACACGGCATCGCCCTTCGGATTACGGATGGCGAGGAAGTACATACCGTCCTGACGAACATACTGCACTCTCCAACCCACCTTGGCTCTCAGGGCCATCGCCTGCTCCTCGGTGCCAGCCAACAGGTACTCGCCCTGCTTGCCTTCCACCTTGTTCAACTCGAACTTAAAGCCGCCTTCGTTTTCGCTGATACCAGTCATTGTCACCTTGTTGCCAACGACCTTAGCGGTATATAGCACAGAGCCGTCCCACCATCTCGAGTTGTTCTGGATGGTCTGCGCCTGTACGCCACAGAGGGCGCACAGACACATCACCATAGTTAATAATATTCTAATCATTCACTCAAATCTCTAAATTCTAAAATCTTAATTTTGATCCTCTACAGGTGCCGGTGCAGCCGCAGTCTTGGGCTGCTTAGCCTTGGCAGCCAGCTCCTTCAGCTTGTCCTTACCCTTGAAGGCGAATACCCATACCAGGAATCCAGCCAGTACCAGCAGACTGATGCCCAGCAACGGACGATAGAACAGCCATGCGATAGCGATGACGATGAGCGACCAAACCACACCGAGAACAGTGCAAACCACGCCGATACCCCATCCGAAGATGCCAGCAATGAAGGGAACCACCTTGAGAATTGTCTCAATGAAGCCGAAGATACCCTTCAAACCACCGATCACCATCAGGATACCTACGATACGCAAGGCCCAGAGCAGCATATTGTTAGCCTCCTTCTCTGCCTCAATAATCTCGTCACCACTCTTCTTACCCATCACGAGGGTCTGGAAGCGCTTGCCGTTCTTAGCCTTGAAAGGCTTGAAGCTGTCACCGTCAACCACAGCCATTACAGTAACCTTGGCAGGAACCACCTTCTCGAAGGTTACACGTACATCACCCACCTCAGGAGCACCAGGCACACGTCCGAAGTACAGTACGTTGCTGGCCTGATGAACGTAAGCCAGATCCTGCTTGTTGTTGGCAGCCTCCATCGACTTGTTGATAGAGTCGTTCACTGCCTGCAGTGAATCGAGCACAGCCTTAGCCGAGTCAGAGAGCAGGGCACGTACTGAGTCAGGGATGGCAGGAGTCTGCACGGGCTGCTGAGTGGTAGGTTGCTGCTGAACACTCTTCTGCACGCCATAGAAACGCTCGTAGGCAGCCTGAGTACTCTTGTCGAACTGCTTCAGCATATCGTCGGCAATAGCCAGTTCCATAGCCTCACGTGAAGAGATGCTGTGAATCAGGCTCTCGTTCAGCTTATAGGCACCAAAGCTTACGTTCTCGGCATACTGCTGAGCATCCTCATAAGTAGTCAGCACTGTATTCTTGTTCTGATAGGCAGGATCATGGAACTGGCTCGACTGTATGGGGCTCGATACCCACTGCTTCGAGTAAGTATAGGTAGTAACGGTCTCCTCTGCGCCACCCAGTTTGTCCTTCTTTTCGGTCTTGGTGTGCTCTACCCACTGGTAGTACTCCACGGAGCGACGGATAGAGATAGCCTTGGCGCCAATGCCGAAATCGACATCTATGAGTGAATCCTCTGTGGTAGCCATAGCCGTACCACAAATCAGTTCACCTTCCAGTGAGGCATCCTTCTTGTTGGGATTCTCCATCTCTACGTAAGCACTGCCGGCCTCGTCGAGCATCTTCTCCGTCTTCACGGCACGACCCTCGTTCCACCACAGCAGCGCTGTACCCAGCACAAACATCAGGATTCCACTACCAATCGCCTTAAACGAATTTCCTACTCGGGTACCATAACCCGTTCTTGTTACTTCTTGATAAGCCATAATTTTAATGTATTTAAGTTAATAATTGCATCAATTTGGTTTTCGGGTGCAAATATAATAAATTGTTCATAAAACACCAAATTTCTCATCACATTTTGCACCTTTATGTTGAATTTTCAGTCAATATCTTTCGGATGCGCTCATCTATCATGGCCTCGAGGTTGGGGTGCATCTCTGCCAACCGCTCATCGACCACCCGTCTGACGAGACTTTCCTGGTCCATCAGAAAACCCAGATAATCCGTTGCCAGTTTCCGGGCTTGTTTCTGTCGTTCTGTTTTATTCACGGTGCAAAGGTACGAAGAATATTATTTCCCATCGTGAACATTTTCTTCCAAAATAGCATGTTTTACCCTGCAAAATCTTCCAAAATGCAAATTGTTAGTCGTTTTTACACAAAAATCGCCTCTCTCGAGAATAACAAATGAATATTTTTTGTATATTCGCAGCAGAAATCATTCATTTACTAAAAACCGTAGAAAATATGAAAGTAGGAATTCCCAAGGAGATTAAAAACAATGAGAACCGCGTAGGTATGACCCCAGCGGGCGTAGCAGAACTCACCCATCGTGGCCATGAGGTCAGTGTGCAACATACGGCTGGAGAAGGCAGTGGTTTCAGTGACGATGAGTATATCAAAGCTGGAGCCCGCATTCTGCCCACTATCGAAGCCGTATATCGTGAATGCGACATGATTGTAAAGGTAAAAGAGCCCATCGAGCCTGAGTACGAACTCGTACGTCCTAGTCAACTGCTCTTCACCTATTTCCATTTCGCATGCGAGAAGGAATTGACCGATGCCATGCTTAAGAGCGGAGCGGTATGTCTGGCTTACGAAACCGTACAACTGCCCAACGGCTCACTGCCTCTGCTGCAGCCCATGAGCGAGGTGGCAGGCCGTATGGCTACCCTCAATGGTGCTTACTATCTGCAGAAGACCAAGGGTGGTAAGGGCAAACTTATCAGCGGTGTACCAGGTGTCAGCCCAGCCAAGGTGCTTGTACTAGGCGGTGGTGTTGTAGGCGAGGCTGCAGCCATGATGGCGGCAGGTCTTGGTGCCGATGTCACTATTGCCGACATCTCACTGCCTCGTTTGCGCCAACTTGATATAGAGACACCAGCTAATGTACACACACTCTACTCCTCAGAGCATAACATCCGCCAGATGCTGCCAACAGTGGACATCATCGTAGGAAGTGTACTTGTACCAGGCGACAAGACACCACATCTGATCACCCGCGAGATGCTCCACCTCATGGAACCTGGCACAGTGCTTGTCGATGTTGCCATCGACCAGGGCGGCTGTTTCGAAACCTCTCGACCCACTACCCACAGCGATCCTGTTTACATCGAGGAAGGCATTGTGCACTATTGTGTGGCTAACATCCCTGGTGCCGTACCCAACACCTCTACCCTTGCCCTTACCAACGCCACACTGCGTTACGCCATTGCTCTCGCCGATAAGGGCTGGCGCCAGGCATGCAAAGACGATTCTGCCCTCGCCAAGGGCCTTAACATCGTCGAAGGTCAGGTAGTTTATAAAGCTGTTGCCGATGTATTCAACCTTCCTTGCGGAAGCATCTAAAAACAAAATATCCCTCGCCGACCAGCGAGGGATATTTCTTATTTCACTACTTTTTTCTTTCCATTATCTATGACGATGCCTCTTGTTTCTTCATCAGCAGGCGTTCCGTCCAATTTAAAGATTTTTGCCCTGGTGCCATCATTCTGCGCCACGGCTCGCGTGCTGGCAATACCTGTCAACAACTCGTCATACTGGGCAATACGCTCCCCCAATCGCGCTGTCAGGTCATCCAACAGATACAACCCGTCCTCATTCGCCGTCAGTCCCTCTATGGGCACACTAAACACTGTAGGTGTGTTCTCGAGTGACAATAGCTGCAGATGGCGCAACTGATCCAGGCTCTGGTAGCACAGGTTCACAGCAGCATACATCTTCCCGTCATTGCCGGCCCATTTCTCAATCACCAGCTTGCTGCCGATGGGTGTCTTCTTTTCTATCGTCTCAGGCAGCGAGTAGTCGTTGGCGCCAATAGCAGCCAACACACTACCAATGTTCGAGTCGTGTCCGCATAGGAACGCGAACTTCCTGCCCTCCGTTTTCAACTCTGCCAGTATTTCCTGCATCATCGGATGGGCCACATTCACTGCCACCAGCGGCGCCGTAAACAGCACGTCGCCATACCAGTCCTTCACCTCCGAAATTTTCTCCCAGTCAGCCAATTTCAGCTGGTGTCCGAAGTCAGCCTTTGCATCGTCCTGCTCCTCATAGTACTGTAGTATCAGCGCATCAGCCGCCGAACAGCCCAACTTCAGACCGCCCTTCATGCCTGGTTCCTTGTTTACCTCCAACGTTACCACCACATCGTCCGTCTTAAAAGCACACGAGTCGCCCTGCTGACAAGCCACGCTCTGACTCATATCTAGCACCTGAGCCAGCAATTCAAAGTTCGCACTCATCTTTTGCCCGATGCCCTCCATCGAGCCTCCGCCGAACATATCGGCTATCTGCTTCAATGCACGCTCGCGGTAGTCATCGTTAATAGTAGTTATCTGAGGTGTGAAAACAGGATCCATCGTCCCCACATCGTAATGATGTTCTATCTCAATATTAGCCACAGGCAACATGCCACTACTGAAATACTGGGCCGTAGCTATCGTGCGCTGCATCGAGTTGGCATAGAAACGCATCGTGCCTGAGTCGGGTATTTCATTCTCCTTCATCAATCCCTCGTTCACCAGCCACTTACGGAAATACTGGCCCATCATCGTCTCGAGCACACCGCCACGCAGCGACAGCTCACTTGGAGCCGACGACCACACGAACCACTGATGAGGCGTAATGCGTCCCAAAGCCGACTCTGGTCCAGACAGTGGCGAACGGATGTTATGGCGACTCAACACTACCACCTCATCGAGCTTATACTTACTGTGAAAGTCATCTCCACGCTGCATCTGGGCGTTCATCACCATCGACCAGCCTAGCATTGCCAAAATCAAATACCTTCTCATACCTTATTATATATAGCTTTAGATTCTGCAAAGATAGTGCAAAATTTCGATTTAGCGAAGGAAATGAGATTTTTTTTCATTTCCATTGCGAAGATATCATTAAAAAAGCGTATCTTTGCGCCATCAATCAATCATGGTATGAAGAAACTATTAATCACATTCGTTGCCCTGTCTATGATGGCATGTGGCAACAAGACAAAGAGCGAGCAGCCCGTTGCCGACTCTACAACCGTTGAAATCCCCGACACCCTCTACACCGTCGAGGCAGTTATTAACCAGGTAAATGCCGTCTATGATTATTGGAATCAGCAACGGCTGCACTACAATGAGAACGCCCCGACTGTCGATGAGCGTTTCGGCAGTAAGGAGTGGATTCGTGTACGCGACGCGGTAGCGGCCATCGATCGCGAGTGCGAGTGTGGCGGCTTCTTCGACTTTGGCGATGAAGGTCCGCTCGATGCCTGGGTCTACGACTGCTACGAAGGCACTGTCAGTGCCAACGACATCCAGGTTCAGCTACAGTCCGACAGCACTGCCAACGTACATTTCCTCGTCAAGGATGCCGTTACCCTCAAGGGCGTCCCCATCCGCTGGACGATGCAAGTGGAGGATGGTCAATGGCGCGTTCAAAACATCTTCTTCGAGTCCGACGACAACTTCGACATATTGGAGAACATGCGAGGCTACGTCGAAAATAACAACAATCCCGAACCTGCCCCCGAAGAATCCTCTAATCTTTCCGATTACGCAGAGTA